>NZ_JBKFBA010000003.1:0-73488 GCF_053345925.1 Rhodococcus sp. C26F | reverse complement strand
ACCGGACGCGCCCACGGCCGCCCCGGCGCCCTCGGCGACGCGTTCGGCGGTCGCCGCCAGGTCGGTGACACTGCCGGCGATCCGGTGGCCGGCCTCCTCACACGCCCCGAACACCACGGCGACGGCGTCCCGGACCGCCGGGACCAGACGTTCTTCGACCCATCTCCGGCACTCGGCGGCAGGGTTGACCACGTCGCCACCGGGCGGGTCGCCCAGGTTGCTACCGGGCGGGTCGCCGAACCAGCGGGCATGCTCCTCCGGGCTCGGTCCGTGCGGGCCGCCGCTCGCTCCGGCGATGATCGTGTCGATCTCGTCCCTCGTGCGACCGTCGACGGCGCGTTCCGCGAGATCCCCGACGACGTGGGCCTTCTCACGCAACGCCGCGGCGATCACGGTGGCAGCCGACTCCAGAGCGACCGCGAGATCGGTCAGCGACGCACACAGCGCCACTCCGGAACGGACGGTGGCCGTCAGCTCGGCGCGAGCCCGGTCGGCGGCGGATCCGTCCCACGACTCGTCGAGTTGCTGCAGGAGGCGACGCTGTTCGTCGGTCCGACGACCGAGCGAGGTCGCGAGCGAGCGCGTCGTGGCGGCGTCGTCGGCGAGGGCGGGCAACGAGAGGGTTCGTTCCTCGTCGTAGCGTGCCCGGACGTCCGCGACGCAACAGCCGGACTCGAGCCCGAGAGTGTGCAGGGACTGCACGAGGTCGGTCAGACGGGCCAGGCCGGGCGCTCCCGCGTCGAGGATGTCGCCTGCGCTCTCGGGAGGGGTCCTCACGGCTACCGGGTCCCTGCGTCGCCGAACCCGACGCTGTCGAGTTCGGCACCGGTCACAGCGGTGAGGGCGATGCCGGTCGCGTCGTCCTGGTGCCGGTAGCTGTCCGCCGCCGCGCGCAATGCGTCGGCCTGCGCCTGCACGGTCGCCGCCCAGCTCTCACACGTAGCACGCATCCTGCGATATCCGGTCTCGACGCGGACGCCGGCCGACCGGTGCGTCGATCCGGCACCGGAGCCGTCGAAGACGAGACCGCCGAAGCCACGACGGATCTCGTCGTCGGCGTCCTCGGCGACCTCCGCGAGTCGTGCCGCGACGGCTCGCACCGCGTCGCCGTCGACCTTGATCGTGCTGTGCTGTGTGTCCATGTCCGCCCTTCACCCACCGAACCCTCTCGAAGGGTTAGGACGCAGCGCAGGGCGATCCGGTTCCACCGCAGCGTGACTGCGAGCGGAAACCGGCAGCGAAGGGCAGGGACCGCGCAGATCAGACGGCGGCGACGACTCCCGCGAGACGGTCGGCGACCGCCCGGGCGTGATCGTCGTCGGCGGCTTCGACCATGACGCGTACGAGCTGCTCGGTGCCCGACGGACGCAGCAGCACTCGGCCGGTCTCACCGAGTTCGCGCTCGGCCTCCGCGACCGCGTCCGCCACCGCAGGATCGTTCGCGACGGCGACCTTGTCGTGGACCCGCACGTTCACGAGGACCTGCGGAAGCGACGTCATCACCGAGGCGAGCTTCGCGAGCGGCAGACCCGTCGTGGCGATCCGCTCCATCAGGCGCAGGCCCGTGAGCACGCCGTCGCCGGTCGTACCGTGCGCGGGCAGGACGATGTGACCGGACTGCTCACCGCCGAGGCCGTAGCCACCGCGGCGGAGCTCCTCGAGCACGTAGCGGTCGCCCACGCCGACGGTGCGCACCTGAATCCCCGCCGCGCGCATCGCGAGATGCAGACCGAGATTGCTCATCACCGTGGCGACGAGGGTGTCGTCGGGAAGTTCACCGGCTTCGTGCATGCCGAGAGCGAGGATCGCCATGATCGCGTCGCCGTCGACCACCGTGCCGGTCGCATCGACGGCGAGGCATCGGTCGGCGTCGCCGTCGTGCGCGAGACCGAGGTCGGCGCCGTGCTCGAGCACGGCCTGCTGCAGCACGGACAGGTGCGTGGATCCGCAGCCGTCGTTGATGTTCAGTCCGTCGGGTTCGGCGTTGATCGCGATGACCGTGGCACCTGCGGCCGCGTAGGCGGCCGGGCCGGCCTGCGAGGCGGCGCCGTGCGCGCAGTCGACCACTACGGTCGTACCGGTGAGCGGCTTGTGCACGGCCGTCGCGAGATGCGCGAGGTAACGGTCGAGGGCGTCGGACACGACGCGCACCCGGCCGATGCCGGAGCCGGTGGGGCGTGCGGCGCTCTCGGCGTCGCCGTGCAGCACCGCTTCGATCCGGTCCTCGACCTCGTCGTCGAGCTTGTGCCCGCCGGCCGCGAAGATCTTGATGCCGTTGTCGGGCATGGGATTGTGCGACGCGGAGATCATCACGCCGAGGTCGGCGCCGTAGTCACCCGTGAGGTACGCGACCGCGGGGGTGGGCAGCACGCCCACCGACACCACGTCGACTCCGGCTGCGGTGAGTCCGGCCGTGACGGCCGCCTCGAGCATCTCCCCGCTCGCGCGTGGATCTCGACCCACGACCGCGACCGGTCGCCGCTCGGCACCCTGCGGGGCCAGGACCGCTGCCGCAGCGCCTGCCAGGCGTACTGCCAGCTCCAATGTGAGCTCGGCGTTGGCCAAGCCCCGGACTCCGTCGGTGCCGAACAACCGACCCATGTACACAGCCTCCCAGTCGTGTGCGGCCCCCGCCGCGGGTGTCGATAGAGGACAGAATGCACGAAAGCAGGCGCCGGTAGGAGATGTCTACCGACGCCTGCTCTCGTGGTGGAACAGGTGCCGACTCTGACGAAATCAGTGTCGGCGGCACATCAGCGCTTGGAGTACTGCGATGCCTTACGGGCCTTCTTCAGGCCGTACTTCTTGCGCTCGACGGCACGCGGGTCACGCGTGAGGAAGCCGGCACGCTTGAGCGCGGGGCGATCCTCGGGGGTGACCTCGGTGAGTGCACGCGCGATGGCGAGACGCAGCGCGCCGGCCTGGCCGGACGGACCGCCGCCGTGCAGGCGTGCGTGGATGTCGAACGACTCGGTGCGCTCGACCGTCACCAGGGGCGACTTCACGAGCTGCTGGTGCACCTTGTTCGGGAAGTAGTCCTCGATGGTGCGGCCGTTGAGGGTGAAGTTGCCGGTGCCGGGCACGAGGCGGACGCGGACGACAGCCTCCTTACGGCGACCGACGGTCTGGACCGGACGGTCGAACACGATCGGGGCAGCAGGTGCCTCGACGACGTCCTCGACGTACTCGTCTGCAGCGACCTCGACGTTCTCGACGTACTCTTCGGGGTTCACGTTCTGTTCCTCGGGCGTCGTCACTGTGCCACCTGCTTGATCTCGAACGGCACCGGCTGCTGCGCGGCGTGGGGGTGGTTCGGGCCCGCGTAGACCTTCAGCTTCTTCGCGATGGCGCGACCGAGCTTGTTCTTCGGGAGCATGCCGGTGACGGCCTTCTCCACGAGGCGGTCGGGGTTCTTCTCGAGAACCTCGCCGACGGAACGAGCCCGCAGACCGCCCGGGTGACCGGAGTGGCTGTAGAGGAACTTGTCGGTCCGCTTGTTGCCGGAGACGGCAACCTTGTCGGCGTTGATGATGACGACGAAGTCACCACCGTCGACGTGCGGCGCGAATGTGGGCTTGTGCTTGCCGCGGAGCAGGTTTGCCGCCTGCACCGCGAGGCGGCCGAGCACCACGTCGGTGGCGTCGATGACGTGCCACTGATGGGTCACGTCGCCGGCCTTCGGTGTGTACGTAGACACAGATCTTCCTCGTCTATCGTTTCGCTGCTGGCCTGCATGCCGACGGTTGCCACACCCGGCGGCCAGTTGGGACCCGGGAGAGGTGTTCGTCGCGCCACAGGGCACGACGACGTGCGACACGCCGAGGGGACACTCTACCGGGCGGACGCCGGGCCGGTCAAAGCGCCGCAGCAGCCCTGACCCTGTTCACCCCCGGCCGGAGCACCCCGGGAAGCAGCGGCACGTCCCGGCGGCCTCTCCACCACCGGGACGTGACAGCGCCGGATCGGTCCGGATCCGGCGGACCCGGATCAGCCCGGGAAGCGCTGCTGGTTCAGTCGCTCGACCTCCTGCATGTTGTCGTTACCGGTCGAGACCACCCGACCGATGTCGTGCAGCACCTGGATGAGGCCGGCCTCGGCCTCGTTCCAGCGCGCCTGCGTGGCGGCGTAGCGCTCCTGCGCCCCGCTGTCCCAGGTGGCGATGAGGGGCGCCACCTGCCCCTCGATGCGGTCGAGCGTCGCCTCGATCGCCTTCTGACCGGACACGAGCCGGGCGTGCAGGTCGGCGACGCCGGCGAAGTTCTGATAGATCTCGGACACGGATCGTTCTCCTTGTTCTCGAATGTGTGCCGGAGGGCTGTGTGCCGGAGGGGCCGGGGATCAGGTGAACGACCCGTTGAGCACCGAACCGCCATCGGGGTCGATCGCCGACAAGGACTGGGCCTGCTGGTCCTCGGCCGCGGCGTACGACCGTCCGCTGGTGCGCACGGCTTCTGCCAGTTCGTCCAGGGCGTTCGACAGCTTGGTGTGGTTGACGTTCCAGCGCTCCATGATTCCGGCGAACTGTTCCGCCGAGCGGCTCCGCCAGACCGACGGCGCGGACTGCACCACGCCCGTCAGACGACCGAGGATCGCGTCGAGTTCGGCGCGGGAGTCCTGGAGTTGTCCCGCGACGACCTCCATGGTCGCCACATCGGTGGTGAGGTGATTCGAATTGCCGGTCGGTTGGGTCAACGGCGTACTCCTTCGCTCGTGCGTGGATCATCCGGCTCGGCGTCGAGCCGGTCCTGGCTCCTACATCTGGTTGGACGCACCCGATCCGGTATCGGTTCCGCGCCTTCCGAAATTCGTGGACCTTCTTTTCTCACCCGACCCGGAGGGTGTGGACGGCCTGCTCGCATTCACTGCGGATACGGGTCCATTCCTCCTCGAGGTACTGGCATCCCACGGAGACCTGAAGTCCGGGGAAGACCAGGACCGACCACCGCACCACCGAGTAGTCGTCGGGAACCTCGGTGTACGCCACGACCTTGCGGTCGGCGAAGGTCGTGTCGGTGTCGAGGTCGCGGATGACCGGTGCACGTTCGGCGGCCCGCTCCGCCAACGCGGAGGCGACCGAGCGCTCGTCGGTCCCGTCGGGAAGATCGCGGTACACGACCAGGATCCGGCGATCGGTTCCGCCGACCGGTATCAGTTCCGCGCGCCCCTCGGGCACGGTCGCGGGGTCGCGGACGCGCCAGCCCTCCGGCAGGTCGAGGTGCAGCGGACCGGCGTCGATCCGCGTCGACGGGGAGGGACCGGCGGCGGCGGCCGCCTCTGGCTCACGAGCGTCGGTCGGTGTCTCCTCTGCAGCAACGACTTCCGGTGGAGCCGGGACCTCCGCGTCTCCGCCTTCTCCGGTGAGAAGCAGCCACAGGAAGATCGCAGCGGCGAGCAGGAACGGAATCACCGCCCCGGCGACGACCAGCGCGGGCACCGTGCCGGCCCGCCCGGCACGAGGGGGATCCGGGCGTGCGCGCACCTCGCTGAGCCACGGCAGTGTCCTGTCGGGTCCGTCGGTCATCGGAGCGATGGCCGGGGCTCTCGCGGTCCCTCCGGTTCCGGCCGGTGGCGCCGGAGGGCCGGTCACGGCGCCGAGCATCTCCGAGGCCGCGACGGGCAGGACCCGCCGACCCGCACCCACGAGATCGTCTGCAAGAGCGAAGGATTCGACACCGGACGGTTCGCCCGGGCCGCCGGTCACCACCACGACCTCCGGCCCTGCCCCGCCGCACACCGAGGTCAGCAGGTTCTCGAGTCGCATCGCGGCGTCCGGGGAGTGCACCGACAGACCCGGATCGCGTGCGAGTCGTTCGACGGTCGGCCCGTCGGGTCCTGGCGGAGCGATGCTCACGGCGGTGACTCCCCCGGCGGCGAATTCGAGCACCGCACACCGCTCGTGCGGCGCAGGATCGGCGGCGCGCGCGGCGGCCACGGCGACCGGGAGCAGGATCGTATCGCCTGCGACCTGCCGCACGGCGGTCCGGAAGAGATCGCGGCGCCGCTCGTTCCACCAGGTCGGGTGTATCGCGCACGCCACCCCGCAGGTGTCCGGTGCACCCACGGTCGCTGCGGCGTAGGAGACTAGCCCGCTCAGCAGTTCTCCGAGTTCGGTTTCCCCTTTGACCGCGGTCGCATCCACGAGTTCCGTGACATCCATGAGGCCTGCGACGCCGGCCGGCTCCGACGGTTCCTCCGCTGCCGCTCCGTAGACCCGTCGGTCGCCGAGATCCGCGGCGAGAGCGGGCACGCTGCGCGTGGTTCCGGGCCATCCGATGTGGACGGATCCGGGTGTCAGCGTGAACGCGACCGCGACGACCGTCTCGTCCCGGAGCGCCATCACACCTCCGGCGCCCACGCGGTCTGGACGAGCGCCGTGCCGTCGCGTCGTACGAGTGTGCCGCGGCCCGGCGGCACCGGCGACGGACGGACCGCGCCGACGAGCGCTCCCTCGTCGCGGCTACCGCTCATGATCAGGCCCGGAGTCGACAACTCCCGCAGACGCCCGAGGATCGGTTCGTACATCGCGCGTCCGGCACCACCCGAGCGACGCGCGACCACCAGGTGCAGGCCGATGTCGCGTCCCTGCGGGAGATAGTCGAGCAACGGCAGCAGCGGATTCTGGCCCGAGGTGGCGACCATGTCGTAGTCGTCGATCACCACGAACACTTCGGGTCCGGTCCACCACGATCGATCGCGCAGCTGTTGTTGCGTCGTGTCGGGGCCCGGCAGCCGGCGCTCGAAGATGCCGGCGAGTTCGCGGACCATGGCTGCGAGGACCGTTGCCGACGGGGCGTATCCCCCGAGATGGTCGCCGCCCACGACACCGAGCAGCGTGCGGCGGTAGTCGCCGACGATGATCCTGGTCTGCGCACCGCTGCCGGCTTCGACCAGTCCGCGGCACAGCCCTCGCAGCAGATTGGTCTTGCCGCACTCCGAGTCGCCGAAGATCAGCAGGTGCGGATGGTCGGTGAAATCCACCGATACGGGCGCGAGTTCGGATTCGTCGATGCCGATCGGGACGGAGAGCCGGGCCGCCGGGGACGCGTCGGCCGGTGGCGGCCACCCTGAGGGCAGAGCTGTGAGAAGGTCGGGCCGGTCGATGCGTTCGGGCAGCATGCGCACCGGCGGCGCCGAACGCCCCGGCGTGGCAGCACGGACGGCCTCGACCGCCGCTGCGACGCCGACCGCGAGATCGGCCGGATCGGAGCTTCCGTCCACCCGGGGCAGCGCCCCCAGGATGTGCAGGCCATCGCGGTCGATACCGCGTCCCGGCCGCCCTTCCGGCACCATCGCCGCTCTCTTTCGGCCGTACTCGGAGTCGGACGGGTCGCCGAGGCGGAGTTCGAGCCGCGTACCCAGCAGATCGCGCATGGCGGGCCTCACGTCACCCCAGCGCGGGGCGCTGAGCACCACGTGGATGCCGTAGGACAGACCCTGGGCGGCCAGGATCCCGATCGTCTGTTCCAGTGCCTCGAAGTCCTGCCGGATGCTCGGCCAACCGTCGACGACGAGGAAGACGTCGCCGAACGGATCGCCGGTGGCCGGTGCGACCGCGTCGGCGCGCATCCGCCGCAGCTGAGTCATGGACTCGATGCCGTTCTCGGCGAAGGACCGTTCGCGACGACGCAGCAGCGACATCATCTCCGCGACCGTGCGGCGCACCCGGTCGGTGTCGTGCCGCCCCGCGACGGAACCGACGTGCGGCAGGCCGGCCAGACCGGACAACGTGCCACCACCGAAATCGAGACCGTAGAACTGCACCTGTTCGGCGGTGTGCGTGAGGGCCATCGACAGGACGAGGCTGCGCAGCAGTGTGGACTTCCCGGACTGCGGGCCGCCGACCACCACGACGTTGCCGGCCGACCCGGAGAGGTCGACCACCAGCGGGTCGCGGCGTTGCTCGAACGGCCGGTCGACGACACCGACGACGGTGCGCAGGGTTGCGTGACGCGGCACGTCGCCGGTGAGCACCGATCTGGGCAGCAGCATGTCGAGCGACGGGGAGTCGTCGAGCGGAGGAAGCCACACCTCGTGCGCCGGTGTTCCGTGCCCCCGCATCCGGTCGACGACCACCTCGAGCACGCTCCGACCGTCGCCCGCGGGAAGAACCGGGAGCGACTCCGTGACCGGGGCGGGCGGGCCGGCGTCGACCGGCACCGCCCGCGCGGTGAAGAGCCGGGGCCGGGACGTGCCGGCCGGCACCGCCGATCGGGTGCGCCGGGTGGGGCGGCCGGGCTCGTACGGTCCCGAGACGTACGCCGCGGAGAACCGCTGGATGTCGGCGGAATCGGTCCGCAGATATCCGGCGCCGGGTGTCGACGGCAGGTGGTAGGCGTCGGGAACGCCGAGAACGCTCCGCGATTCGTTTGCGGAGAAGGTCTTCAGGCCGATGCGGTACGACAGGTGGCTGTCGAGACCGCGGAGGCGACCCTCGTCGAGTCGTTGGCTGGCGAGCAGCAGGTGCATGTGCAGCGACCGGCCCAGACGTCCGATCGCCGCGAAGAGGTCGGCGAAGTCGGGCTGTTGAGAGAGCAGTTCGGAGAACTCGTCGACCACGATGAACAGCGCGGGCAGCGGGTCGAGCGGTGCACCTGCCGCCCTGGCCTTCTCGTAGTCGCCGACGTTGGCGAAGTTGCCTGCGGTCCGGAGCAGTTCCTGGCGGCGGTTCATCTCGCCTTCGAGGGCGTCCTTCATGCGGTCGACCATCGCGATCTCGTCGGCGAGGTTGGTGATCACCGCCGCGACGTGCGAGATCCGGTCCAGACCGAGGAAGGTCGCGCCGCCCTTGAAGTCCACAAGGACCAGGTTGAGTGCCTCCGGTGGGTGCGTCGCCACGAGACCGAGGACCAGCGTCCGCAGGAATTCGCTCTTCCCCGATCCGGTTGCGCCGATGCACAGTCCGTGCGGTCCCATCCCGTTCTCGGCGGCCTCCTTGAGGTCGAGTTCGACGGGCGCACCGTCGATGCCGACACCGATCGGTACCCGCAGGCGGTCGCGCCCGCGGCGCGGCACCCATGCCTGCGCGGGGTCGAAGCGGGCCACGTCCCCGAGGCCCAGCAGCTCCTGCCAGCTCGACGGCCGGTCGTCGCCGGCGCTCTCGTCCACCGCTCCGCTCGTCACCCGGTACGGCGCGAGCAGTCTGGCCAGCGTCTGTGCCTGCGGAGTCCCGATGCCNNNCGGCATCGGCGAAGATGTCGACGTCGGTGCCGGTGGCGACCCCGACCCGTCCGTCCTCGACCACCAGGCGCAGGCCGCGCGTCGCGCTGAGCCGCGTGGCGTAACCGGAGAGGTCGAGCACGGTCACTGCGTCGAGACCGTCGTCGAGCACCCCCGAACCCGATCCCGTGACCCCGCCGTCGACGACCACGACGAGGTGCACGGCCCCCTCGGTGGCCGGGGCGTTCCGGACGAATCTGCTACGACCGGCGAGGACCGCCGCGAGATCGGTCTCGAGTTCGAACAGCGAACCGAACACCGTGCGTGCACTGCCCGCACCGTCGCGCAGGACCGGGTTCTGCGCGTGCGGCAGCCACTTGATCCATTCCCATTCCGCAGCGGTGTCGGGCCCGCACACGACGGCGACCTGCAGCGTATCGGGACCGTGGAAGGTGCACGCCTGCGCGAGCATCCCCCGAGCGAGCGAGCGCGCCGCGCTGCGATCGCCCTCGATGCCGATCGCCGCGAAACCCCGCAGCGACACAGCCGTGGGCAGCGCCTGCACCACCGAGTGCGCGCGCACGAACCTGCGCAGCGACAGGGCGGCGACGGGTTCGAGATCCTCGACCGGTCCGGTGTCCGGAGGCACGAGTCGGGTCGCGAGTCGCTGCCCGCCGCGCCCCACCCTGAGGTGACCGAAGTCGGGATCGGTGCTGCGCCGCTCCCACATCCGGACGGTGCCGGCGAGGGTCCACAGCAGGGCCGGGTCGGGATGCGACCATTCGAGCGCCCGACGTTGTTCGTGCGCCGTCTCGGTGACCTCGCGCCGGAGCTGGTCGAGATAGCGCAGATAGTCCTTGCGGTCCTCGTTCGCCTCGGCGGTCTTCGTTCCCCCGCTGCGACCACCGTTGGCGAGCATGCCCACCAGGGACACGACCATCATGAGCGGGAAGATCATCGCCATGGGGCTGCGTGCGGCGCCGGTGGTGAACATCAGCGCGACCATCCCGATCATCGCCGCGACCATCACGAGCGGGAGCAGTCTGGTCACCAGATTGCCGGGCGTGGCCCGGGGAATGTCCGGTGGCGGTTGGACACTCACCTCGCCGCTGGGAGCGCGCGGTGCCTCCCGCCGTGCTCTGCGTACGAAACGCACGGTACTCACGTTCGTCACCCCCCGGAACGCCGTCGGCCGCCCCCTACGGCCCCACGGTCGTGGAAGACTAACCCATGGCTGCGACCTTCCGTGCTCCTGTTCGCCCCTCGGTCCCTCGACGGACAACTCGGGCACGACACCGGTCGGGACGATGTCGTATGGTCTGCGTCGTTCGGACTGCAGTGACGGGGGGAACCGAGGCCGATGACATCTGTGCGTGCGCGATCCGAGACCCCGGGGCAGGTGGGCGCCCCGGATCTGTGCCGGATCACCGTGCTCGCCCGCCACACCGAGGTCGATCTCGCACTGCCCCTCGGCGTTCCGGTGGCGCTGCTGCTCCCGGGGATCGTGGATCTCGTCGCCGGCCACCGGCCCGACAACGACTTCGACGCGACACCCGAACGCACGGAACCCGACGGCTGGGCGCTCGCCCGGATCGGTCGGGCCCCGCTGTCCGGTGCGCTGAGTCTCGACGAGCACGGCGTCCGCGACGGGGAGATCCTCGTCCTGGAGGACGCCGGATCCCCCGCTCCTCCACCGTTGTTCGACGACGTCATGTACAGCGTCGCGGCCTCGGACCGGACCACGACGCCGTGGGGTGCGGGCCCGTCGGGTCTCATCGCGGCCGTCCTGGGTCCGGTCGCCCTCGCCGCGGGCTGCGTACCGTTGCTGTTCCTGCCCGACGGCGCGAGCCGTCTCGCCCTCGGAGCCGTGTGCGCCGCGCTGCCTCTCCTGGTGCTGCTCGCTGCAGGCATCCTCGCCCGGCTCCACGACGATCGACGAACCGCGACCGCGCTGCTGTGGTGCACCTTCCCGCTCGCAGCGACGGCCGGTGCGCTGCTCGTTCCCGGCGAATCGCCGGCGCCGCGTCTCGTCCTCGCCGCGGCACTGACCGGTGCGGTCGCGGTGCTCGCCGTGCGTGCCACCCGCATCGGTCTCGCACCGTGCACGGCGGTCGCCGCGACCGCCGTGGGTGTCGTCGTGACGGCCACCCTCGCATCGACCACCGATCTCGAGGCGCGCGCCCTCGGGGCCGGAACGGTGGTGGTGGCGCTGCTGCTCGCCGGCACGGCACCACGCCTCGCGGCGATGCTCGCGAAACTTCCCATCCCTCCTGTCCCCGCTCCGGGCGCTCCGCTCGAACCGGAGACCCCCGAGAGCAGCGTGTCCGGGTTGCCGTCACCGGCAGAGCTCGAGCACCGTGCGAATCGGGCACGGAGCGCGCTCACCGGGATCGTCCACGCCGTCGTCCTACTCACGGCGGGCGGAGCGTGGTGCGCCGCGTTCCCGTGGGACGGAGAGGTGTCCGTGCCCGCGGTAGCACTGGCCGTGGCGTCGGCCGTGGTCCTGGTCTTCCGAGGCCGCACCTACACCGCGACCGCGCAGGCGGCTCCCCTCGTGGCCGGTGGCGCGGTACTGCTGCTCGGGCTGCTCGTCGGTGCGGCAGCGAGCGAAGCGTTGCCGCCGTGGGCGGTGTTCGCATCCGCTACGGGTCTCGCGTGTGCCGGTTTCCTCTTCGGTGTGGTCGCGCCGCGACGGACGTTCACCCCGGTACAACGCCGGATAGCCGAGATCGCGGAGTACGCGACCATCGCCACCGTCGTGCCGTTGGCCTGCTGGGTCGCCGGTGTGTACGCAGCGATCCGCGGACTGTGACGGTGCGGCTGTCACACCGGTTCGCGGTCCTGGCCCTCGCCGCCCTGGTAGCGACCACCACTCCGGGGCTCGCGACCGCCGCGCCGCCGGTGCCCGATCCGGCGCAACTGCCCGCCGGCGCGACGCCTGCGCCTCCCGAGGCCACCGAGATGCGGGTGTTGTGCGCGGAACTGCCGGATGCTCCGGACGGGCCGCAGATCCCTCGGGCACAACGCATCCTCGACTTCGCGTCCGTGTGGCCGATCACTCGGGGAGCGGGGCAGGTGGTCGCCGTCATCGACACCGGGGTCCATCCGCATCCGCGGTTGCCGGCCCCGAGGCCGGGTGGCGACTACGTGTCCACGGGTGACGGCACCGAGGACTGCGACGCGCACGGCACCCTCGTCGCCGGCCTGATCGCGGCGCGGCCGACACCCGGATCGGGTTTCGCCGGTGGCGCACCCGAGGTCGGGATCATCGCCATCCGCCAGTCGAGCGGCCATTTCTCCGACCGCTCCCGATCGGACGACGATGCCGCGCGCAACGCCTCCGGATACGGCGACGTGCGGACCCTCGCGGCGGCCGTCAGGCAGGCGGTGGATCTCGGCGCCACCGTCGTCAACATCTCCGAGGTCGCCTGCCGGACGGTCGCCGAGGGCCTCGTCGACGGTCCGCTGGGAGCGGCGGTGCAGTACGCGACGGATGTACACGACGCGGTCGTCGTCGCGGCGGCCGGCAACACCGACACCTGCCGCGAAGGCAATCCGCGCTCGGCGGATCCGACCGATCCCGGTGCCGATCCGTGGGATTCGGTCGTCACCCTGGCATCACCGGCCTGGTACGACGAGTACGTCCTCACCGTCGGCGCGGTCGAGGACGACGGCACACCGGCCGAGTACAGCCTGCCCGGGCCGTGGGTCGACGTCGCCNCGCCGCTCCCGGGAGCGGGCTCGTCTCACTCAATCCCGGCACCGACGGTCTGGCCGACCTGATCCCCGGCCCCCAGGGCGGCAGACCGGTGTCCGGGACGAGTTTCGCGGCGCCGCTCGTCGCGGCGACGGTCGCGCTGGTGCGCTCGCGGCACCCGCAGTTGTCCGCCCGAGAGGTGATGACGCGCATCGAGAGCACCGCCCACTCCCCCGCGGAAGAATGGAATCCGCAGGTGGGGCACGGGGTCGTCGACCCGCTCGCCGCCGTCACCGCGCCGCTGCCGGCCGAGCGCGCGGAGCCGATGCCGGCGGTTGCCGTCGCCGAGCCGACTCCTCCCCCGGTACCGGATCACCGGCCGCGCACCATCGCACTGATCTCGGCTGCAGCCGTGATCGCCGCGACCGCCCTCGTTCTCGTCCTCACTGCACCGGCACGACGACTCGCCCGATCACGGACCTGAATCAGTTGCCCGCCCGGACGGGGACCGCCTCCGGGTCGGCGGCGACACCGTCGTGTGCGAGCAGCGCCTGTTCCCGGCCGAGCGCGGGTCCCGGAGCGAGCAACTGCAGGATGGGCCACGGGACCCGGGCGGGTGGATCCGTGAAGCCGAGTGCCGCAGCGGCGTCCGCATCGGTGATGCCGTACCGCACACCGGTGTCGGCGACGTAGAACAACGAACCGAGACGGTCGGTGTCCGAGGTCAGCGAGGTGGTCTGCACGTATCTGCCGCGGCCCGGCGGGATGTGGATCGCGTCGACCTGCGGTCCGGCATCGTCCGCCTGGGCCGGGACCACGGGCACGGCGTCCTTGCCGGTGGGCAGGGCCGTCCCCGCGGACAACCGCAGAGCCGAGCGGTGCCGGTCGTCCTCGCCCGTGCCCGGCTGCCAGGTGGAGCACGCCACGGGCCTCTCCCCCGGATCGACGATGCGCGGGACGACCTCGGGAAAGGTGTCGACCGGCAGTTCGTGCACGACCGGCGCGGCCGCGAGGACGTCGGGTGGAACCACCGGAATCTCGGGTGCTCCTTGCGAATCCGAGAAGTGGATGAGATGTGCGGTGGCCCGCGAGACCTCCTGAACACCGTTCTCGAGCACAACATGGAAACTCTGGCCGTCCGGTTCGGACACCGCGACGACCGACCCGACTCGCACACCCGGGATCGACATGCCCGGGACACCTCCGGCGCCGGTGATGACGGGTGCCGTCAGCTTCGGCGACTCCGGCACGGCGGCGAGCAGTCCGGGACTCGCGGGGCGCGCACGGGAGACGTCGATGCCCAGCAGGCGCACGAGCGACCGGTCGTTCGGGTCGATCTCGGCGCGTCTGCCCTCGTAGAGCAGGTGGTATCTGCCGTCCGCGGCCACGAGGAGCGCTTCGTCGTCGGCGAGCACCGAGTCTGCCCGGTGGTCGGGTGTGCCGGCGAGCACGACGGTGGTCGAGGACTGCAGACCGTTCGGGTCGGCGACGTCGCACACCGTCCACGGCACCTCCTCTGCATCGTGGACCAGGGAGGCCGGCGCACCCGGGATCCCCACCAGCGGTCCGCGTGGTCGTGTCGTCAGTTCCTCGTCGGCCACGACCGCCGGTTCGGCGGGCGATCCGAGGATCAGCCGCGCCGACGCGAGATTCAGGACGGGATGGAAGGTCGTGTCGATCGCGACGTAGAGCGCACCGGAGTCGCGTCCGACGACGACGGAGGCATCACCGATCCGGTCCTGGGGCCGGAACAAAGCAAGGGCGGCACAGCCTCCCAGTACGACACACGCGACGACGACTCCGACGACGAGCGCCCGGAACTGGGAACGCATGGGATCGTGGATCATTCGTACGTCGCCCCGCACCAACGCATGATCCATGCGTCGTGCCAGGAAACGGTATCCACTGACCTGCCACCGCGTGGTCGGTTGCGCTGCCATCGATCTCCCCCCGTACGGCACGCTGTCTGGCGCAACACAGTACAGTCCTGTCGGGCGCTCACCACACGCGCTCCGCGCGGTCAGGGGGAAGGTCGGCACCGCGCCGGAATCATTGCCGGCCGTCGTTCGGGGGGATCGATGCAACGGACCGTGTCCGAGTCGGAGGATTCACGGATCAGCACAGCGCCCACCGGTGCACGGATCAGCACAGCAGCAGGTGATGCGAGAAGCCGTGTCGCCGTGCGGCTCGTGGGTGCGCAGTGCGTGGCCGTCCTCGTGTGGGCGCTGGCGGTGGTGTCGGGGGCGTCCGCGTGGGTGGCCTGCGCGATCGCCGTGCCACCGGCCGCGCTGTGCCTCGTGCGGATCGGCGGGCGCGGCACAGCCGAATGGATCGCGACCGTTCTGCGCCGACGCCCGGACGATGTCTCCGTCTCGGGTGTCCTCCGCGACTTCCACGTCGGGTCGGCGGTCCCGGTGGGGGTGCGATGGGACGGCCCGTACGCGACCGTGGTTCTCGAACCGTCCTCACCGGCCGGCGCGATCACCCGACTCGGGCGCGACAGCGAGGAGACGGGGCGAACGCTCCCCCTCGACGCGATCGCCGCCTGCCTGTACCGGCACGACGTCGTCCTGGACGGGATCGATGTCGTGGTGCAGGGGCGCCGGGTTCGCGACTCGACCCCCGCGGGGCAGGCCTACGCACAGTTGCTGGGCCCGCTTCCCGCCGCGGCCGAACGCACGGTGCGGGTGGTGCTCCGACTCGACGTCACGTCCTGCACGGCCGCTGCCGCCCGTCGGGGCGGAGACTCCGAGGGTGCCGCCCGGACCGTCGTCGCGGCGGCGCGGCGCGTGATCCGCGCGCTCGGCGACGCCGGGTACGGTGCGCGACTGCTCACCGCGAGCGAGATCGAACAGGCCGCGCTGCGCATCTCCCACTGGGTCCCGGCGACGGAGTGGGTCCCGACGCACCGGCACGTCGCCCTGTCCTCCGCCTTCGACTCGGGCGGCGCCTTCGACCCCCGACGGATCGACCGCCACCACACGGCGGCGATCTGGTCGCATCCGACCCTGGCGTCGACACTGGTCCTCCGGTTGCGACCGGGTGATGACGGGTCGGTTCGGGTCGGGGCGCTGGCACGGTTCACCACGCGCGAGGCGGACGTCCCCTCGGTGGCCGGACTGCTCCCGGCGTACGGACGTCACGCCGAACTCCTCACAGCGGCACTGCCCCTCGGGGTTCCGCAGCTGGAGGACCGGCTTCCGTTGCGCGAATCGCGCACCGGGGAACTCGACGCCCTCGCTCTTCCGGCCGGTGGGTGTGGGCAGCTCGTCGGATCGGACGACGCCGGTCGCGCCGTCACCGCGCGTCTCACCGGTCCCGGAGTCCGCTCGGTCCACATCGCGGGTGAGTTGTATCTCGCCCAGCAGGTGGTCTTCCGCGCCGTCGCGGTGGGGGCGCGGGTCGTCGTCCACACCGACCGGCCCGGCGCGTGGCGCGGCCTGGTCGGATCCGCGGCCGGACCCGACCGGTTGCGTCTGGCGGGCGAGTACGCGGGCGACCGCGATTTCGACACGGTCGTCTACGACGGCGTCCCGCCCACCTCGTCCATGCCGCACGCGACCGCGATCCACGTGCACATCCACCCGGACGGATGGCCGCGCGAGCGCCCCACGGTGTCGTTGCTCCAACCCGGAGCGGCCGGGGACCGTGTCGTGCTCACGGCGGGCGACGAACGCACGCCTCTCACCCTCGTGACGATCGCGGCGGAGAGCACCCATCTCGGCAGGTCGCGCATGCCGGATCCGGCGCCTCAGCCGGGATAGCGGTCGAGAGCGGTTCCGGCGCGGACGGTGCGTGCCCACCAGGCGATCTGGTCGAGCATGCGTTCCGCGCCGTCGATCGCGGCCTCGTCCGTGGTGGTGCCGTCGGCAGCGAAGGCGTGCTTGACGCGGTGGAAGCTCACCGACTGCCGCACCGGCACCATGTGGACCTCGACGACGACCTGCCGCAACTGCTCGACCGCGCGCAATCCGCCGGACAGGCCACCGTAGGAGACGAATCCGACCGGCTTGGTGCGCCATTCGTGCTTGACGGTGTCGATGGCCGTCTTCAGCGCGGCGGGATAACCGTGGTTGTACTCGGAGGTCACCACCACGAAGGCATCCGCAGCACCGATGCGACGCGTGAAGGCGTCGGCGTCGGGCCCGCCCGAGAGGTCCTGCGGGAGCGGAGTCTCGGCGAGATCGAGGACGCCGACGTCGAACTCGGGCCGACGCCGCGCGGTGGCCGCGAACCAGTCTGCGACGACCGGGGCGATGCGACCGGCGCGGACACTCGCGACGACGACCTCGAGGCGGGTCGGATCGTTCGGTGCAGCCGTGGTCATAGGGTCGATCGTAGGTGCGGTGCGGCCGAGAGCCCATGCGCGAGCAGCGCGGCGAGTTCCCGGTAGGCACGTGCGTCCTCGAGACCGGTCGCCTCGGCCACCTGTCGTTGCTGGATGCGGACCATGACCGAGGCGACGACGTCGGCGACGAAGGCCGCGTGGACGTCGCGCAGTTCGCCGGCCGCAACTCCCTCGGAGATGAGCTGGCGGACGCGGTCGGCGGCGAACCGGGTGTTGCGTTCGTAGACCTCGCGCGCGACCGGCGTGTGGGCGATGTCCTCCATGAACCGCGTGGAGGCGGGTTCGAGTTCGCGCCCCACGGCCTCGAGATAGGCACCGATGCGAGCCTGGGCGTCCGCGGCCCGCGCGACGTCGGCCTCCACCCGTTCGGCGGCACCCTTGAAGAAGTGGACGGTCGCCGCGTAGACGAGCCGGTCCTTGTTCTCCGCGAGTGCGTAGAGCGTCGATTTCGAGCAGCGCAGACGCGCGGCGATGTCGTCGAGGGTCAGGTGCGCGAAGCCTTCTGCCAGGAACAACGCGACCAGATCGTCGAACAGTTGCGCCTGCCGGGCGGTGGGTCGCCGGCTACCGACTCTTGCCATACCCAGAACAGTACTGGAGTATCGTTCTCAGTACTATTTCGGTCCCCAGCATTCCAGGAGGAACCCACCGTGCCCGTCGAGCGTCTGCTTCCCACCCGCGAGGCCTATGACCTGATCGACCTCACCCGCGACGTCGCCGACAAGGTGCTCGCCCCGCGCGTCGACGAGCACGAGCGCAAGGAGACCTTCCCCGAGGGCGTCTTCCCCGCACTCGGCGCCGCAGGACTGCTGAGCCTGCCGTACCCCGAGGAGTTCGGCGGCGGCGACCAACCCTACGAGGTCTACCTGCAGGTCCTCGAGGAACTCGGCGCCCGCTGGGCGGCCGTGGCGGTCGCGGTGAGCGTGCACGGACTGTCGTGCTTCGCACTCGCCACGCACGGCACCGACGAGCAGAAGAACAAGTGGCTCCCGGAGATGCTGGGCGGCAACACCATCGGCGCGTACAGCCTCTCCGAGCCGCAGGCCGGATCCGACGCCGCGGCCCTCGCGTGCCGTGCGAAGCCCGTCGACGGCGGCTACCGCATCACCGGCTCGAAGGCGTGGATCACCAACGGCGGCAAGGCCGACTTCTACACCCTGTTCGCCCGCACGGCCGACACCGGCAGCAAGGGCATCTCGTGCTTCCTCGTGCCCGCCGGCACCGAGGGCCTGTCCTTCGGCAAGCCCGAGGAGAAGATGGGTCTGCACGCCATCCCCACCACCTCCGCCCACTACGACGACGCCTTCGTCCCGGCCGAGCGCCGGATCGGCGCCGAGGGACAGGGACTGCCGATCGCGTTCAGCGCACTGGATTCCGGACGCCTGGGGATCGCCGCCGTCGCGACGGGTCTCGCCCAGGCCGCCCTCGACGAGGCGACGGCCTACGCCAAGGAACGACAAGCCTTCGGCAAGCGCATCATCGACCACCAGGGCCTCGGCTTCGTTCTCGCCGACATGGCCGCCGCCGTCGACTCGGCCCGCGCCACCTATCTCGACGCCGCGCGGCGCAAGGACGCCGGCCTGCCCTACTCGCGGCAGGCATCGGTGGCCAAGCTCGTCGCGACGGATGCCGCCATGAAGGTCACGACCGACGCTGTGCAGGTCCTCGGTGGATACGGCTACACCCGCGACTTCCCGGTCGAGCGCTTCATGCGCGACGCGAAGATCACCCAGATCTTCGAGGGCACCAATCAGATTCAGCGACTCGTGATCGCGCGGTCCCTCGCGGGGTGAACGATCACGAGCCGGAAGCGACAGGGGTTTTCGCGGCGAAAGATCGCTAGAGTGCCTTCATGCCGGACGCCCTGGAGCGGCTCACTCCACAGCAACGCCACCTGCTGACGCAGCGGTTCGGCCGCATCGTCGTGGTCGCCGACATGAGTTGGGGCCTGGTGTCGACCACCGTCCTCGCGGTCGACACCGACGACGGCCGGCTGGTCGTGAAGGCGGGCGGAACTCCGGATCGGCACATCGGCCGCGAGATCAGCGCCCACGAGCGGTGGACCGCTCCGTGGGTACGGTGCGGTCGGGCCGCCCGGATGGTGTTCGCCGACCGGGCGACGAAACTCGTCGTGACGGAATACCTTCCGGGGCGGCTCGTCCTGGGCACGGCCGCGTCGTCCTGTCTCGACGTCTACGAACAGGCCGGCGCGCTGCTCGCGCAGTTCCACCGCCAGGAGCGTGTGGTGGACGAGGGGTACGAGCGATCGGCGAACACGAAGACACTGCGGTGGCTCGCGGCGCCGCACCGCATCGGTCCCGACGTCACCGGCCGCTTGCGCTCGATGGTCGAGGGGTGGCCGACACCGACCGCCACCCTGGTGCCCACCCACGGCGACTGGCAGAGCCGCAACTGGCTCGCCGACGACACCGGCGTGGTGAAGGTGATCGACTTCGGGCGTGCCGCGATGCGCCCGGCGGGTGAGGACTTCGAGAGGCTCGCGGTGCGCGAGTTCCTCCGGGTCCCCGGCGCCGAGCAGGCCTTCCTGTGTGGCTACGGCGAGGATCCGCGCGAGGAGGACGCGTGGTTCCGCCAACGTGTCCGCGCGGCGGTCGCGGTCGCGGTGTGGGCTTTCCATGTGGGCGACGACTGTTACGAGGCCGAGGGTCACCGCATGATCGCCGAGGTGCTTGCTCGTGCGTCGACAGGCGCGCGTTAACAACTTCTCGACGGATATTTGTCACATTCGCCGAGGTTGCCCGTTACCGACGGTTTCGATTGAATCAGCTCTGGACATACGTCCAATTCGTTTCCGACATGGAGGTCACCACATGCTTCTCGGTTCGCTCGATGCGCTCATCAGCAACGTCCTCAATTTCCTGGACTGGCTGATCTGACGAGCATGTGAGAACGCCCGAGGGGGTGAGGTCGCGGACCTCACCCCCTCGGCGTCTTTCGAGCGCAGCGCTCTCGGCTCAGGCGCCGATGGCCTCGCCGAGCACGGGCCACGATTCGTGCAGGGCCTCCTGCCAGTAGCCCCAGGTGTGGGTGCCGTCGGGCCGGACCGAGTAGGTCGCCTCGACCCCGGCTGCGTCCAGCGCACCGCGCAGTCGCGTGGTGCAGTCGTTCACGCCGGCCTCGATGAGCCCGAGCAGAGCCACATCGGGAAGGACGGTGACACCGTCCTGCTCCCATGCCTTCAATTCGTACGGACCCGGGACACCGCTGCTGGTGGAGACGTACACGGCCTTGCCGCGCAGCTTCTCGGCGTTGAGCACGACGTCCTGTTCCGTCCAGTGCTCACTGGCGACCGGTCCCCACATGTTCTCGACCTCGCCCCCGCCGAACGCGACGACGATCTCCGCATAGCGCGAACCGATCTCCGACGCGGTCTCGGCGCATCCGCTGTACGAACCCACCGCCTGGTAGAGATCGGGCGCCTGCTGGGCCAGCGCCAGCGCCGACGTCGCCGACATCGACACACCGGCGATCGCGTTGCGGCCGCTCGCACCGAGTGTCTCGTCGACCACGGAGGGGATCTCCTCGGTGAGGAAGGTCGTCCACTTGTTGCGTCCGAGAACGGGATCGTCCTCGAGCCAGTCGGTGTAGTAGCTGAACGCGCCACCGACCGGGGTGACGACGTTGACGTTCTTGTCGCCGAAGAACTCCACGATGTCGGTCTGCTCGCGCCAGGTCGCCCGGTCCAGTCCCCCGCCGGCACCGTTGAGCAGGTAGAAGACCGGTCGCGGCGCGCTCGTGTCGGCCGGTCGCAGCACCTGCAGCTCGATGGTGCGTTCCATCGACGGCGAGTACACGAACAGCGACCAATCGCGGTCGGTGTGCTTCTCGATGCGTTCGACAGTCGCGCTCTGCGACCGAGTCTCGCCGGTCGCGGCGGCCGGGAGGTCCTCGGCGTGGGCGACCGCGGCACCGGGCAGGACCAGCGACGAGACGGCGAGCGCCCCGATCGTCCCCATCAACGCAAACCGTCGTGCGCGCACATTCGTTCCCTTCATCCGCAACAGCCGGGCGTGACGGGCCCGCGCATCTCCCGCGTCGCAGCGTTGCGCGCGGCCAGTTCCTCGTCAGCAGGGTAGTCGACGCGGACCAGTGACAGGCCGTGGGCCGGTGCCACCGCGACGGACGCCGCACGTTCGCGTTCGTCGAGCAGGGCCGTCATCCACTCGACGCTGCGACGCCCCTCCCCCACGGCCAGGGCCGCGCCGACGAGGCTGCGCACCATCGACCAGCAGAAGGCGTCGGCGCTGACATAGGCGGTGAGGATGTCGCCCTCGCGGGTCCAGTCGTATCGCTGCAGTTCGCGTACGGTCGTCGCACCCTCCCGCCGCTTGCAGAAGGCGGCGAAGTCGTGCAGGCCGAGCAGCGACTGCGACGCGCGTTGCATCGCATCGAGATCGACGGCCTTCGGCCACGCGACGGTGTCGCGGGCACGCAGCGGCTCGGCACCGTACACCGCTGTGGTGAGGCGGTATTCGTAGTGACGCCGGATCGCCGAGAACCGCGCGTCGAAATGTTCGGGGGCGACGGAGATCCCGGTGACCCGCACGTCGCGGGGCAGGAACCGCGCGAGACGACGGACCCAGCGCGACGGATCGTCGGGCAGCGCCGCGGTGGGGACGTCGACGTGAACGACCTGCCCGGACGCGTGCACGCCGGCGTCGGTGCGACCGGCGACGGTGAGCAGCACGGGGGTACGGACGATCGCGGAGAGCTTCTCCTCGATCTCCCCGCACACCGTGCGACGTCCGGGTTGCCGTGCCCAGCCGGAGAAGTCGGTGCCGTCGTACGAGATGTCGAGTCGCAGACGGGTTGTCTCGTGAGCTTCAGCAGATGCCGAAACCAAGTGGACTAGTCCTTCTTGGCCTCGTCCGCCTCGGGTGCGTCGGCAGCCGTGGCGTTGGTGTCCTCGACACCCTCGACGACGGCGTCGGCGTTCGCGACCTCGGCGTCGGTGGCCTCGGCCTCGACGGCCTGGACCGCGTTGTCCTCGGCGGGTGCCTGCGAGGCGGAGACGCGACGAGCGCGGTCGGCCTCGGAGGTGACGGTCTTCTCGCGCACCAGCTCGATGATGGCCATGGGGGCGTTGTCGCCCTTGCGCGGCATCGTCTTGATGATGCGGGTGTAACCGCCGTTGCGGTCCTCGAAGGAGGGACCGATCTCCGCGAACAGCGAGTGGACGACGTCCTTGTTGCGGATGACCTTCAGCACCTCACGACGCGAGGCCAGCGTGCCGGCCTTGGCGTGCGTGACGAGCTTCTCGGCGTACGGGCGCAGGGCCTTGGCCTTGGCCTCGGTGGTGGTGATGCGGCCGTGCTCGAAGAGCGCGGTGGCCAGGTTGGCCATGAGCGCCTTCTGATGCGAGGCCGATCCGCCGAAGCGGGCGCCCTTCTTGGGCTTGGGCATGATTTTCTCCTAGTAACGGACCGTGAGCTACTACAGCTGCTCGGTCTCGGCGTAGTCCTCGTTGCCGTCGTTGTCACCGAAGGAGCCGGCCTCGGTATCGCTCCAGGTACCGGTCGCGGCGTCGTAGCCGGCGACGGTGCTGGGGTCGAACGATGCCGGGCTGTCCTTGAGGGACAGGCCGAGCGAGTGCAGCTTGACCTTGACCTCGTCGATGGACTTCTGGCCGAAGTTGCGGATGTCGAGCAGGTCGGACTCCGTCCGTGCCACGAGCTCGCCGACGGTGTGGACACCTTCGCGCTTGAGGCAGTTGTAGGACCGGACCGTGAGGTCGAGGTCCTCGATCGGAAGTCCGAAGGAGGCGATGTGGTCGGCCTCGGCGGGCGAGGGACCGATCTCGATGCCTTCTGCTTCGACGTTCAGCTCACGAGCCAGACCGAAGAGCTCCACGAGGGTCTTGCCCGCCGAGGCGAGCGCGTCCCGCGCGCTGATCGAGTTCTTGGTCTCCACGTCGAGAATGAGCCGATCGAAGTCGGTGCGCTGCTCGACGCGGGTCGCTTCCACCTTGTACGTCACCTTGAGCACCGGCGAGTAGATCGAGTCGACCGGGATACGGCCGATCTCGGCGCCGGACGCCTTGTTCTGCACGGCAGGAACATAGCCGCGACCGCGCTCGACGACGAGCTCGATCTCCAGCTTGCCCTTGTCGTTCAGCGTGGCGATGTGCAGATCCGGGTTGTGGATGGTGACACCGGCCGGGGGCACGATGTCGCCGGCCGTGACGGTGCCCGGCCCCTGCTTGCGGACGTACATGGTGACCGGCTCGTCCTCTTCGGAGCTCACCACGAGACCCTTGAGGTTCAGGATGATGTCGGTGACATCCTCCTTCACGCCGGGAACGGTGGTGAACTCGTGGAGAACGCCGTCGATGCGGATGCTGGTGACAGCGGCGCCCGGGATCGACGAGAGCAGGGTGCGACGAAGCGAGTTGCCGAGGGTGTACCCGAAGCCAGGCTCGAGCGGCTCGATGACGAACTTCGAGCGGTTTTCAGCGATGACCTCTTCGGTCAGTGTGGGTCGCTGAGAGATGAGCATCTGTTGCCTCCTTGTGGGCGTCCGCCATATGACGCCCTAGTGGAATGGAGCGGTGTCCTCCCGCCCGGACGGACCGGAGGACACCACGACACCGAGGTGTCTTACTTCGAGTAGTACTCGACGATCAGCTGTTCCTGCAGCGGGATGTCGATCTGCGCGCGCTCGGGGAGCTGGTGGACCAGCACCCGCAGACGCGGGCCGACGACCTGCAGCCAACCCGGAACCGGGCGCTCGCCCTGGGTCTCGCGGGCGACCTGGAAGGGAAGCGTGCTCAGCGACTTCTCGCGGACATCGATGATGTCGTACTGCGAGACGCGGTAGCTGGGGATGTCGACCTTCTTGCCGTTGACCAGGAAGTGGCCGTGGCTCACCAGCTGGCGGGCCTGACGACGCGTGCGGGCGAGGCCGGCACGGTAGACGACGTTGTCCAGGCGCGACTCGAGGATGACCAGCAGAACCTCACCGGTCTTGCCGGGGCGGCTTGCGGCCTCTTCGTAGTAGCGACGGAACTGCTTCTCCATGACGCCGTACGAGAAGCGGGCCTTCTGCTTCTCCTGCAGCTGGAGCAGGTACTCGCTCTCCTTGATCCGCGCGCGGCCGTGCTGGCCGGGCGGGTAGGGGCGACGCTCGAAGGCCTGATCGCCTCCGACCAGGTCGACACGGAGACGACGCGACTTACGGGTAACGGGACCGGTATAACGAGCCATTATTCTTTACCTTCCTTTCCCGTTAGACGCGACGCCGCTTGGGCGGACGGCAACCGTTGTGGGGCTGCGGGGTGACATCGGAGATGGTGCCGACCTCGAGGCCTGCGGCCTGGAGGGAACGGATCGCCGTCTCGCGGCCCGAGCCCGGGCCCTTGACGAAGACGTCGACCTTCTTGACACCGTGTTCCTGCGCCTTGCGGGCGGCGTTCTCGGCGGCGAGCTGCGCGGCGAACGGGGTCGACTTGCGCGAACCCTTGAAGCCGACGTGGCCGGAGGACGCCCAGGAGATCACGTTGCCCTGCGGGTCCGTGATGGACACGATGGTGTTGTTGAACGTGCTCTTGATGTGAGCGGCACCGTGCGGAACGTTCTTCTTGTCCCTGCGCCGTGCCTTCTGGGTCTTCTTCGGACCGGTGCTGCGTGACTTGGGAGGCATTACTTCTTCTTTCCTGCGACGGTGCGCTTCGGACCCTTGCGGGTGCGGGCGTTGGTCTTGGTGCGCTGTCCACGCACGGGCAGACCACGACGGTGTCGCAGGCCCTGGTAGCAGCCGATCTCGATCTTGCGGCGGATGTCCGCCTGAACCTCGCGACGGAGGTCACCCTCGACCTTGTAGCTCTCCTCGATGTACTCGCGGAGCTTGGCGAGGTCCTCGTCCGTCAGATCCTTGCTGCGCAGGTCCGGGTTGACACCCGTGGCCTCGAGGATCTCCTGGGAGCGGGTACGGCCGATGCCGTAGATGTACGTGAGTGCGATCTCCATCCGCTTTTCGCGGGGAAGATCGACACCTGCGAGACGTGCCATGTGGCATTCCTATTCGGTGTGCGGAGGTCTGCTCCCAGCCCGTCCCCTGCGTCGAAGAACTGTGTGATTCAAAAACACAGTGGGGCCCCGGCCTCCGTACCGGGGGTTGATCGCGCAGCTCCTCGACGGATCGAGGATCGTAACCACGCGACTGGTGCTGGAAGGTCTTCGTGCTTGTTGCCAAGCAGATCTTCGAGACGAAGGTGGATCTAGCCCTGACGCTGCTTGTGACGCAGGTTCTCGCAGATCACCATGACCCGACCGTTACGGCGGATCACCTTGCACTTCTCGCAGATCTTCTTGACGCTAGGCTGAACCTTCACGTAAGTCCGATCTCCTGTATGTGCGCCGCCGGACACGGCAGAGCCGGCCCGGCGACATGATTCTCCCCGACCGTGTGGCCGGGGAAGCTTCGTTACTTGTAGCGGTAGACGATGCGTCCACGCGTGAGGTCGTAGGGAGAAAGCTCCACGACAACGCGGTCCTCGGGAAGGATACGAATGTAGTGCTGACGCATCTTTCCGCTGATGTGGGCGAGAACCTTGTGCCCGTTCTCCAGCTCGATGCGGAACATCGCATTGGGCAGCGGTTCGATTACCCGGCCCTCGACCTCGATTGCCCCGTCTTTCTTAGCCATATCCTCCGCGATCCGTTGTTCGGCGTTGTGGTTGCATCGGCATCCGTTACCGTGACGCTCGGCAACTCCGGGACCGGACACGAACCGAGATTCGAAGGAATTCGACACGGGACCGATCGGAGCGCAGCGCGCACCACCGATCAATGGTACGGGAAGTTGACCGTCCAGGACAAATGAGCTCGGGCACACTCGTGCCCACGACCAGGAGGAGGACCGCACGTGCGGGCGTTGATCCAGCGGGTGACCACGGCGGCGGTGGCGGTCGACGGAGCCGAGGTGGCTCGCATCACGCCGGCCGAAGGTGGTCACGGTCTGCTCGTGCTGGTCGGCGTCACGCACGACGACGACGAGGCCAAGGCCGCGACGCTCGCCCGCAAGGTGTGGACGATGCGCATCCTCGAGGACGAGCGATCCGCCTCCGACGTCGACGCCCCGATCCTGGTGGTCAGTCAGTTCACGCTCATGGCCGACACGAGGAAGAGCC
Source organism: Rhodococcus sp. C26F (assembly GCF_053345925.1). Lineage (NCBI taxonomy): Bacteria > Bacillati > Actinomycetota > Actinomycetes > Mycobacteriales > Nocardiaceae > Rhodococcus > Rhodococcus sp. C26F. The sequence goes on along the minus strand of NZ_JBKFBA010000003.1, from coordinate 47,139 downwards.
GGCGTCCGTCGTGGTCGGCCGCCGCTCCCCGCCCGATCGCCGAACCTCTCGTCGATGCGTTCGCGAACGCTCTACGAGATCTCGGCGCGACGGTGGCGACCGGGAAGTTCGGGACCCACATGGAGGTGAGCCTCGTCAACGACGGACCGGTCACGCTCCTCGTCGACGTGTGACGCCGCGGAGTACGACCGCTCGCGTCACTCCGGCCGGACGGTGAGGATGCGGGGGCCGTCCTCGGTGACCGCGACCGTGTGCTCCCAGTGCGCGGCCCGGCTGCCGTCGACGGTCACCACCGTCCACTCGTCGTCGAGAACCTCGGTCTCGTAGGTACCGAGGGTGAGCATCGGCTCGACGGCGAGCACCGATCCGACGACGAGCTTCGGGCCCTTGCCCGGCTTGCCTTCGTTGGGGAGGAACGGATCCATGTGCATCTCGCGCCCGATGCCGTGACCGCCGTAGCCGTCGACGATGCCGTACGAGCGGCCGTGCAACTTCTCGGCGGCGTGCGTGCCCTGCTCGATCGCGTGCGAGACGTCGGTCAGGCGGTTGCCCGGGAGCATCGCCGCGATACCGGCCTCGAGCGACAGGCGGGTGGCCTCGCTCAGATCGATGTCGGCCTGCGACAGCTCCCCGATCCCGAAGGTCCACGCCGAGTCGCCGTGCCAGCCGTCGAGGATCGCACCGCAGTCGATCGACACGAGGTCGCCCTCGGCGAGCACCACCGACGCCGACGGGATGCCGTGGACGACGACCTCGTTGACCGACGAACAGATCGAACCGGTGAAGCCGTGGTAGCCCAGGAAGGACGGAACGGCCCCCGCATCGCGGATGACCGATTCCGCCACCTGGTCGAGTTCCAGGGTGCTCACGCCCGGTTTGGCGGCCTCGCGCACTGCGACGAGTGCGGCACCGACCACGGCTCCCGCCGCCGCCATCGCGTCGAGTTCACCCGAGGTGCGGAACGGAACCACTGAGCGCTTGCGCCCGAAACCCATGTCGAACTACCCGTCTACTTTCCGAGTGCGGACAGAGCCCGCGAATTGATCTCCTCGACCTCACCGATCGCGTCGACCGTGATGATCGAGTCGGCGTAGTAGTCGAGCAGCGGGGCCGTCTCCTCACGGTAGACCCGGAGACGGTTGCGGATCACGTCTTCGGTGTCGTCGGCGCGACCGCGGGCGAGCATGCGCTCGACCACGACGTCCTCGTCGATGACGAAGGACAGCACGCCGTCGAGCTCGACACCGAGATCCTTCAGGATGTTCTCGAGTTCCTTGGCCTGCTCCACGCTGCGCGGGAAGCCGTCGAGGAGGAAGCCGTTGGCGGCGTCGGGCTCGGCCAGACGCTCACGCACCATGTTGTTGGTGATCTCGGCGGGAACGAGCTCCCCCGCGTCGATGTACTTCTTGGCCTCGACGCCGAGCGGGGTGCCCTGCCCGATGTTCGCGCGGAAAAGATCGCCCGTCGAGATGGCGGGGACGCCGAGCTTCTCGGACAGAATCGCGGCCTGCGTGCCCTTGCCGGCACCGGGAGGACCGAGCAGTACAAGTCTCACTTGAGGAACCCTTCGTAGTTGCGCTGCATCAGTTGACTTTCGATCTGCTTGACAGTGTCCAGCGCGACACTGACGAGAATGAGAACCGCGGCGCCACCGAAGATGCTCGAGGCCGTCTGGCTGCCGGACAGGAAGAAGTTCGGCAGTGTCGCGATGAGACCGAGGTAGATCGAGCCCGGAACCGTGATGCGGTTGAGCACGAAACTGAGATATTCGGCGGTCGGGCGACCGGGGCGGATGCCCGGGATGAAGCCGCCGTACTTCTTCATCTCGTCGGCCCGCTCCTCCGGATTGAAGGTGATGGCGACGTAGAAGAAGACGAAGAACACGATCAGGGCGAAGTAGATCGCGATGTAGACCGGGTTGTTCGGATTGACCAGGTACTCGTTGATGATCCGCTGCCACCAACTCGGATCCGGGTTCGTCGTGGCACCGGTGAGCTGCGCGACGAGGTTGGGCAGGTACAGCAGCGACGACGCGAAGATGACGGGGATGATGCCCGCCTGGTTGACCTTCAGCGGCAGGTAGGTCGACGACCCGCCGTACATACGACGGCCGACCATGCGCTTGGCGTACTGCACCGGGATCCGGCGCTGACCCTGCTCGATGAACACGACGCCCGTGATGAGGGCCAGGGCCACGACGCAGACGATCGCGAAGACGAGGCCGCCGCGGGATTCGAGGATCATGCGACCCTCGCTCGGCAGCGCGGCCGCGATACCGGAGAAGATCAGCAGCGACATGCCGTTGCCGACACCGCGTTCGGTGATGAGCTCACCGAACCACATGACGACGGCGGCACCGGCGGTCATCACCAGCACGATGACGACCATCCCGAAGATGCTGTCGTCGGCGAGGATCGGCTCCGAACAGCCCTGCAGCAGCTGCCCTCGGGCGGCGAGGGCGACGATGCCGGTGGCCTGCAGGACGGCGAGCGCGACGGCGAGATAACGCGTGTACTGCGTCATCTTGGCCTGGCCGGACTGGCCTTCCTTGCGTAGTTCCTCGAATCGTGGAATGACCACGGTGAGCAGCTGGACGATGATGCTCGCGGTGATGAACGGCATGATGCCGATCGCGAAGACCGACAACTGCAGTAGCGCGCCGCCGGAGAACAGATTGATCAGCGAGTAGATGCCGGCCTGCTCGCTGCCGGCGAGCTGATCGACACAGGCCTGGACGTTGCCGTAGTCGACGCCCGGGGACGGCACGGTAGCGCCGAGGCGGTACAGCGCCACGAGCCCGAGGGCGATGAGAATCTTCCGCCTCAGGTCCGGTGTCCTGAGGGCCGAGACGAAGGCGGAAAGCAAAGATCCTCCTGGCGGGCCGATCGGGGACGACGGATCGAGAGGGATCCGTCGGACGGTGGACAACTCTGAAACTCTAACAGTGGGCCCCGATGAGAGGGGTAGCCCGGTAGCCTATGTCACCGCTGCGAACGCAGCCTGGGACACCGTTGTGAACGCGCGAACGGCCNCCGTTCGACAGCCGTGACTCACACGCGAAAGTACAGGTCAGGCCTGGACGGTCGCGCTGCCACCGGCTGCAGCGATCTTCTCCTGAGCGGAGGCCGAGAACTTGTCGGCGGTGACCTGCACGGCCACCGTCAGCTCGCCCTCGCCGAGGACCTTGACGAGCTGGTTCTTGCGAACCAGACCCTTCGCCACGAGGTCCGCGACACCGATCTGTCCACCCTCGGGGAACACGCGAGCGATGTCCCCGACGTTGACGATCTGGTACTCGGTACGGAATGCGTTCTTGAAGCCCTTGAGCTTCGGCAGACGCATGTGGATGGGCATCTGGCCACCCTCGAAGGCCGGCGACACGTTCTTGCGTGCCTTCGTGCCCTTCGTACCGCGGCCGGCGGTCTTGCCCTTCGAACCCTCACCGCGTCCGACGCGGGTCTTGTCCGTCTTCGCACCCGGAGCCGGGCGCAGGTGATGCAGCTTGATGGTCATTCTCAGACCTCCTCAACAGTGACGAGGTGACGCACCACGTTGATGAGGCCACGGTTCTGCGCGTTGTCCTCGCGGACGACGGACTGGCGGATCTTCCGCAGACCGAGGGTCCGGAGGCTGTCGCGCTGATTCGACTTGGCCCCGATGGTGCTCTTGATCTGGGTGATCTTCAGCTCTGCCATTACTTCACGCTCCCAGCAGCCTGTGCACGTGCGCGCAGCATGCCGGCGGGGGCAACTTCCTCGAGGGTGAGGCCACGGCGAGCCGCGACTTCCTCGGGACGCTGCAGACCCTTGAGGGCCGCAACCGTCGCGTGCACCACATTGATGGCGTTGTCGGAGCCGAGCGACTTCGACAGGATGTCGTGGACACCCGCGCACTCCAGCACCGCGCGCACAGCGCCACCGGCGATGACACCGGTACCGGGGGAAGCCGGACGCAGCAGGACGACACCGGCTGCAGCCTCTCCCTGGACGGGGTGGGTGATGGTTCCGCCGATGAGCGGGACGCGGAAGAAGTTCTTGCGAGCTTCCTCGACACCCTTCTGGATGGCCGCGGGAACTTCCTTGGCCTTGCCGTAGCCGACACCGACCAGGCCGTTGCCGTCGCCCACGATCACCAGAGCGGTGAAGCTGAAGCGACGACCGCCCTTGACGACCTTCGACACACGGTTGATCGAGACGACACGCTCGATGTAGTTCGACTTCTCGGCAGCGTTGCCGCCGCGCGAGTCGCGGTCGCGGCGGTCGCGACCGCCACGGTTGTCACCGCTGTTGGGGTTCTGTCCGGCGGGGCCGTTGCCGCCGTCACGCCGCTGACGTCCCGGCATCAGGCGTTCCTTCCGTTCGAGAAAATGGTCATCAGAACTTCAACCCGCTTTCGCGAGCCGCGTCCGCGAGGGCCGCGATGCGTCCGCTGTAGGTGTGGCCACCGCGGTCGAAGACCACGGCTTCCACGCCGGCAGCCTTCGCGCGCTCGGCGATCAGCTGACCGACCTTCGCGCCGCGAGCCTTCTTGTCGCCCTCGAGAGCGCGCACATCGGGTTCGATGGACGACGCTGCGGCGAGGGTGGTGCCCGTCAGGTCGTCGACCAGCTGCACGTGCAGGTGGCGCGAGGACCGGTTGACGACGAGGCGGGGACGCTCGGCGGTGCCGGCGATCTTCTTGCGGAGGCGGAAGTGACGACGCGTCTTCGAAAGGCGACGCGTGGTGGAGGCGTCCTTGCCGCGCGGGATGCGCTTGGCCTTCTGGTTCTCGGTCTGGCTCATGATCACTTACCCGTCTTTCCGACCTTGCGACGGACCTGTTCACCCTCGTAGCGGATGCCCTTGCCCTTGTACGGGTCGGACTTGCGCAGCCGGCGGATGTTGGCCGCGATCTGGCCGACCTTCTGCTTGTCGATGCCCGAGATCGAGAAGCGCGTGGGGTTCTCGACGGCGAACGTGATGCCCTCGGGAGCCTCGATCAGCACGGGGTGGCTGTAGCCGAGCGAGAACTCGAGGTCCTTGCCCTTGAGAGCCACGCGGTAGCCGACGCCGTGGATCTCCATCTTCGTGGTGTAACCCTCGGTCACGCCGACGATGAGGTTCTGCACGAGCGTCCGCGACAGGCCGTGCAGCGCACGGCTGCGACGCTCGTCGTTCGGGCGCGTGACGTTGATTGCCCCGTCCTCGCCCTTGGCGATGACGATCGGCTCGGCGATCGTCAGGGACAGGTTGCCCTTGGGGCCCTTGACTGCAACATCCTGGCCGTCGATGGTGACCTCGACGCCCGAAGGAACTGCAACGGGGAGTTTTCCGATTCGCGACATTGTGGTGGCCTCCCTTTACCAGACGTAGGCGAGGACTTCCCCGCCCACTCCCTGCTTGGCCGCCTGGCGATCGGTGAGCAGACCGGAGGACGTGGAGATGATCGCCACGCCGAGGCCGCCCAGGACCTTGGGCAGGTTGGTGGATTTCGCGTACACGCGCAGGCCGGGCTTCGACACGCGACGCACGCCGGCGAGGCTGCGCTCACGGGAAGGTCCGTACTTGAGGTCGACGATGAGGGTCTTGCCCACCTCGGCGTCCTCGGTGCGGTAGTCGGAGATGTAGCCCTCGCGCTTGAGGATCTCGGCGATGTTCACCTTGATCTTCGAGGACGGGAGCTTGACCTCGTCGTGGTACGCCGTGTTGGCGTTACGCAGACGCGTCAAGAAGTCTGCGATGGGGTCGGTCATGGTCATGGCTGACCTGTTCACCTTTCTCGATGCGGTTCCCATGCAACGCCGGAACGTGCCGGCCGTGGGCCTACATCGAAACTCGGTTCGATAGCGGGTTCGTCGGCCGGATCGGCGACGAACCCATGACAGCGTGACAGTGGGCGGAGAACTTCTCGGTCCTCCGCCCACCGCTCACGTCACCAGGAGCTCTTGTGAACTCCCGGAAGTTCTCCGCGGTGTGCCATCTCGCGAAGGCAGATGCGGCAGAGTCCGAACTTGCGGAAGACCGAGTGCGGGCGCCCGCAGCGCTGGCAGCGGGTGTAGGCGCGCACCGCGAACTTCGGCTTCTTGTTGGCCTTGTTGACCAGTGCCTTCTTAGCCATGGGCTCAGTTCTCCTTGAACGGGAAGCCGAGGTGCTTGAGCAGGGCACGGCCTTCTTCGTTGTTGGTAGCGGTGGTCACGACAGTGATGTCCATGCCGCGCGGGCGATCGATCTTGTCCACGTCGATCTCGTGGAACATCGACTGCTCGTTCAGGCCGAACGTGTAGTTGCCGTTGCCGTCGAACTGGTTGCCGTTGAGGCCGCGGAAGTCCCGGATACGGGGAAGCGCGATGGACACGAGACGGTCCAGGAACTCCCACATGCGGTCGCCGCGCAGCGTGACGCGCGCACCGATCGGCATGCCCTCGCGCAGCTTGAACTGTGCGATGGACTTGCGGGCCTTACGGATCTCCGGCTTCTGACCGGTGATGAGCGCGAGGTCGTTGACGGCTCCGTTGATGAGCTTCGCGTCGCGGGCGGCGTCGCCGACACCCATGTTGACGACGACCTTCACGACGCCGGGGATCTGCATGACGTTCGCGTAGTCGAACTCCGCGTTCAGCGCGTCCTTGATCTCGGCGCGGTAGCGGGCCTTCAGGCGCGGCTGGGTCTTGTTCTCGGTGGAAGTCATGTCAGAGGTCCTTCCCGTTCTTCCGGGAAATCCGAACGCGCTTGCCGGTTTCCTCATCGGTGCGGTAACCCACGCGGGTGGGGTTTCCGTCCGAGTCGACGACCGCAACGTTGGAAACGTGGATCGGGGCCTCCTGCGTCACGATGCCGCCGGAGGAGGCGCCACGCTCGTTCGCAGAGACGGCGGTGTGCTTCTTGATACGGTTCACGCCCTCGACGAGGACCTTGTCGGTCGCCGGGTAGGCCGCGATGACCTTGCCCTTGGCGCCCTTGTCCTTGCCCGAGATGACGAGCACGGTGTCACCCTTGTGCACCTTCATCACAGCACCTCCGGAGCGAGCGAGACGATCTTCATGAACCGCTTGTCGCGGAGCTCGCGACCGACGGGTCCGAAGATGCGGGTGCCGCGAGGATCGTTGTCGCCCTTGATGATGACGGCAGCGTTCTCGTCGAACTTGATGTAGGAACCGTCCGGACGGCGGCGCTCCTTGGCGGTGCGCACGATCACGGCCTTGACGACATCGCCACGCTTGACGTTGCCGCCGGGGATCGCGTCCTTGACGGTGGCGACGATGACGTCACCGATTCCGGCGTAGCGACGGGACGAGCCACCGAGAACGCGGATGCAGAGGATCTCCTTGGCACCCGTGTTGTCGGCGACGCGCAGTCGCGACTCCTGCTGGATCACTTACTTCTCCTTGACCTGGATTGGTGTGTACGTCAGATTTCCGACCTGGACGTACGCGGTCGTCGGTTGCCTGCGGCGCACGTGCGAATCACACACGGGTCCCGTAAGCAACCCGTCCAGAGTAGGCCATATACCGTACGCAGGGCAAATTCGCGAATTGTGATGTCACTCCCCACCCCGGAACCGGGCGTGTCGCAGCGACGTCCACTGCTCCCCCACTCGAGGGCTGCACCTACTACCGGACGCACAACACCCCACCGCCCGCGGCGCGGGTGGTGGGGTGCTGCATGTTCTCGGTCCTGTCGAGGACGAGGAGGCCTTACTTGGCCTTCTCGAGCACCTCGACCAGACGCCAGCGCTTCGACGCGGACAGCGGACGGGTCTCCATCAGCTGCACGCGGTCGCCGATGCCGGCCAGACCGTTCTCGTCGTGCGCCTTCACCTTGGTCGTACGGCGGATGATCTTGCCGTACAGCGGGTGCTTCACCCGGTCCTCGAGCTCGACGACGATGGTCTTCTCCATCTTGTCCGAGACGACGTAACCGATGCGGACCTTGCGGCTCGCGCGCTGTTCCTGGTTGCTCACTGCCTTTTCCTCACTCATGCCACGTCACCCGCATTCGGGCCGGTGGCCAGTCCGAGCTCGCGCTCGCGCAGCACCGTGTAGATACGGGCGATCTCGTTGCGCACGACGCGGAGCCGACGGTTGTTGTCCAGCTGGCCGGTGGCCATCTGGAAGCGGAGGTTGAACAGCTCTTCCTTGGCTTCGCGGAGCTTGTCGGTCAGCTCTTCGTCGCTCAGCTCGCGGAGTTCCGCGGCGGGGGTACCGGTAGCCATCAGAACTGCTCCTCCCTCGTCACGATGCGGCACTTGCAGGGGAGCTTGTGCATCGCGCGACGCAGGGCCTCGCGCGCAATCTCCTCGTTGGGGTAGCTCATCTCGAACAGCACGCGACCGGGCTTGACGTTCGCGACCCACCACTCCGGCGAACCCTTACCGGAACCCATGCGGGTCTCGGCAGGCTTCTTGGTGAGGGGGCGATCCGGGAAGATGTTGATCCAGATCTTGCCGCCACGCTTGATGTGCCGGGTCATGGCGATACGAGCGGACTCGATCTGCCGGTTGGTGATGTAGGCCGGCTCGAGAGCCTGGATGCCGTAGTCACCGAAGGCCACCTGGGTTCCGCCCTTGGCGGCACCCGTACGGCTCGGATGGTGCTGCTTGCGGTGTTTGACCCGCCGGGGGATCAACATTGCGTCAGCCCTCCTTGTTCTCGGTCGAGGCAGGGGCGTCGCTCGATGCGGCGCGGCCGGCCTCGGTGCTCGTCGCGGTGGTGCCCGACGCGCCGGAACGACGCGGGCGGCTCGGACGCTCACGACGCGGCCGGTCGGCGGGAGCAGCTGCAGCAGCAGCGAGCTCACGACGGCCACCGACGATGTCGCCCTTGTAGATCCAGACCTTCACGCCGATGCGGCCGAAGGTGGTCCGTGCCTCGTAGAGGCCGTAGTCGATGTCCGCGCGCAGCGTGTGCAGCGGGACGCGACCTTCGCGGTAGAACTCCGAACGCGACATCTCGGCGCCACCGAGGCGGCCCGAGCACTGCACGCGGATGCCCTTGACGTTCGGCTGACGCATGGCCGACTGGATGGCCTTGCGCATCGCACGACGGAAGGCGACACGGTTCGAGAGCTGCTCGGCGACGCCCTGCGCCACGAGCTGAGCCTCGGACTCCGAGTTCTTGACCTCGAGGATGTTCAGCTGGACCTGCTTACCGGTCAGCTTCTCGAGCTCGGCGCGGATGCGATCGGCCTCGGCGCCGCGGCGTCCGATGACGATGCCGGGACGAGCGGTGTGGATGTCCACACGCACACGGTCGCGGGTGCGCTCGATCTCGACCTTCGCGATGCCGGCGCGCTCGAGGCCGGAGGCCAGGAACTTGCGGATCGCGACATCTTCCTTGACGTAGTCCGCGTACTGCTTGTCCGCGTACCAACGAGACTTCCAGTCGGTGGTGACGCCCAGACGGAAGCCGTGCGGGTTGATCTTCTGGCCCACTACTGAGCTCCCTTCCGGCGGTTACGAGTCGAGGCCGACCCGACGCTTTCCACGATCACGGTGATGTGGCTCGACCGCTTGCGGATGCGGAACGCACGGCCCTGGGCACGCGGCTGGAACCGCTTCAGGGTCGCACCCTCGTCCACGTACGCAGTCGCGACGACGAGCGTGCTGGGGTCGAGGTTGTAGTTGTTCTGCGCGTTCGCAGCGGCCGACGCGATCACCTTGGCGACCGGCTCGGCCGCGGCCTGCGGCGCGAACTTGAGGATGGCCAGGGCCTCCTCGACGGACTTACCGCGAACGATGTCGACGACGCGGCGCGCCTTCATCGGGGTCACGCGCACGTGGCGCGCAACAGCCCGAGCGCTGTTGGTGGTGGTTTCAGTGCTCATCGACGCTTGCTCTTCCGGTCGTCCTTGATGTGGCCCTTGAACGTACGGGTCGGCGCGAACTCACCGAGCTTGTGACCGACCATGGACTCCGAGACGAACACCGGCACGTGCTTGCGTCCATCGTGGACAGCGAACGTATGACCGATGAAGTCGGGCAGAATCGTGGAACGGCGCGACCAGGTCTTGATGACCTGCTTGGTGCCCTTCTCGTTCTGCGTGTCCACCTTCGCCAGGAGGTGGTCGTCGACGAACGGGCCCTTCTTGAGGCTGCGTGGCATTCTCTAACTCCCTCCTTGACTAGCGCTTCTTGCCGGTACGGCGACGACGGACGATGAGCTTGTCGGACGCCTTGTTCTTGCGGGTGCGGCCCTCGGGCTTGCCCCACGGGCTGACCGGGTGGCGACCACCCGAGGTCTTGCCCTCGCCACCACCGTGCGGGTGGTCGACCGGGTTCATCACGACACCACGGACGGTCGGGCGCTTGCCCTTCCAGCGCATACGGCCGGCCTTGCCCCAGTTGATGTTCGACTGCTCGGCGTTGCCGACCTCACCGACGGTGGCGCGGCAGCGCACGTCGACGCGACGGATCTCGCCGGAGGGCATACGCAGCGTGGCGTAGGTGCCTTCCTTACCGAGGAGCTGGATGCTCGCACCGGCGGAGCGGGCCATCTTGGCGCCGCCACCCGGACGCAGCTCGACCGCGTGGATGGTCGTACCCGTCGGGATGTTGCGCAGCGGCAGGTTGTTGCCGGGCTTGATGTCGGCGTTGGGGCCCGACTCGACCGGGGCACCCTGCACGAGGCCCTTGGGGGCGATGATGTAGCGCTTCTCGCCGTCCACGTAGTGGAGCAGCGCGATGCGCGCGGTGCGGTTGGGGTCGTACTCGATGTGAGCGACCTTGGCCGGCACGCCGTCCTTGTCGTTGCGACGGAAATCGATCAGGCGGTAGGCGCGCTTGTGTCCGCCACCCTTGTGACGGGTGGTGATGCGGCCGTGCGCGTTACGTCCACCGCGACCGTGCAGCGGGCGCACCAGCGACTTCTCGGGCGTCGACCGAGTGATCTCGGCGAAGTCCGCCACGCTGGCGCCACGACGGCCCGGCGTAGTCGGCTTGTACTTACGGATTGCCATGAGTCTTCTCGTCCTCTATCTCTCGAGAGTTCCGATCGCTAGGCGACCGGGCCTCCGAAGATCTCGATGGGCTTGCTGTCGGCCGTGAGGGTCACGAGCGCGCGCTTGGTGTTCTTGCGCTTGCCGTAACCGAACCGGGTCCGCTTGCGCTTGCCCTGACGGTTGGCGGTGTTGACGCTGCTCACCTTGACGCCGAAGACCTTCTCGACGGCAATCTTGATCTGCGTCTTGTTCGAGTCCGGGTGGACCAGGAAGGTGTAGGTGCCCTCTTCCATCAGCCCGTAGGACTTCTCGGAGACGACGGGAGCCAGCAGGATGTCGCGAGGATCGGCGATCGTGCTCACTTGCTCTCCTCCTTCACTTCCTGGCCGGACTCGGCCGGCCCGTGGATGAACGTGTTGAGCGCCTCGACGCTGAACACGACGTCATCGCTGTAGAGCACGTCGTAGGTGTTCAGCTGATCCGGCGCGAGCGCGTGGACGTTGGGAAGGTTCTGAACCGACTTCCACGCCGCCACGTCTTCACGGCCGACGACGAGCAGGACCTTCTTGCGGTCGCTGATCTCGCCCAGGAACGTGCGAGCACTCTTCGTCGACGGGGTCTGGCCCGCGACGAGTTCGGTGATCACGTGGATGCGCTCGTTGCGCGCCCGGTCGGAGAGGGCTCCGCGCAGGGCGGCGGCCTTCATCTTCTTGGGGGTGCGCTGGCTGTAGTCGCGCGGCTGCGGGCCGTGGACGGTGCCACCGCCGGCGAACTGCGGCGCACGGGTCGAGCCCTGACGTGCGCGGCCGGTGCCCTTCTGGCGGTACGGCTTCTTGCCACCGCCGCGGACCTCGCCGCGGGTCTTGGTGGCGTGCGTTCCCTGGCGCGCCGCGGCGAGCTGCGCGGTGACGACCTGGTGCAGCAGCGCGATGTTCGCGGGAGCGTCGAAGATCTCGGCGGGGAGATCGACGGAGCCGGAGGTCTGGCCACCGGGGGCCTTGACGTCCAGGGTCAGCTTGGTTGCGGTCTCGGTGCTGGTCATGCCCGTGCACCACCCTTCACTGCGGTCTTGACGATCACGAGGCCGCCCTTGCGACCCGGGATCGCGCCCTTGATCAGCAGCAGACCGTTCTCGGCGTCCACCTTGTGGACCGAGAGGTTCTGCGTCGTGATGCGGTCGGAGCCCATACGGCCGGACATGCGCGTGCCCTTGAACACACGGCCCGGGGTGGCGCAACCACCGATGGAACCCGGACGACGGTGCACGGCCTGCGTACCGTGCGACGCACCCTGGCCGGCGAAGCCGTGACGCTTCATGGTGCCGGCGAAGCCCTTGCCCTTCGAGGTGCCGGTGACGTCGACGTAGGCGCCGTCCTCGAACACCTCGGCGGTGAGTTCCTGGCCGACCTCGTACTCGGAGGCGTCCTCGACCCGGAGCTCGACCAGGTGACGGCGCGGCGTGACGCCGGCCTTCTCGAACTGGCCGCGAACCGGCTTGTTGACCTTGCGCGGCGCGATGGCACCGTAGGCGAGCTGCACGGCGTTGTAGCCGTCGCGCTCCTCGGTGCGGATCTGCGTGACCACGTTCGGTCCGGCCTTGACGACGGTGACCGGGACGACCCGGTTGTTCTCGTCGAAGACCTGGGTCATGCCGAGCTTGGTGCCCAGGATTCCCTTGATCTGGTTAGTCATGTGTTGTCTCCGCTGCGTCTTTCACAAGCTCGCTGTAATCGAATGTCACTGAATGTTGACGTCGACACTCGCCGGGAGATCGATGCGCATGAGCGCGTCGACGGTCTTCGGCGTCGGGTCGAGGATGTCGATGAGCCGCTTGTGCGTCCGCATCTCGAAGTGCTCGCGCGAGTCCTTGTACTTGTGCGGCGAGCGGATGACGCAGTACACGTTCTTTTCAGTGGGCAACGGCACCGGGCCGACCACGCGGGCACCCGTACGGGTCACCGTCTCGACGATCTTGCGCGCAGATGCGTCGATCGCCTCGTGGTCATAGGCCTTGAGCCTGATGCGGATCTTCTGTCCCGCCACGCTTAGTGTCCTTTTCTTGCCGCGTTTCGTGATCCCCGGCGGAGCCGGAAACCACCTCGTCTGCACAGTTCCCCAGGGAACGGCGACCGAGAACAGCACTCGAAACACAGTGCGAGCCGGACGTATCCGATCCGCTTGCCGCTGTTCATCTGTCATTGTTCTCCGGTCCACGCGGTCGGGCGTGTCGGCCCGCCGCTCATTCCCCGGCGTCGATGCTCGAAGGCTTCGACACCGCAAGGAACGGAACCGGCTGTGCTCGCAGGAGCACACAGGGGTACTGCTTCCGTCCTGCATGTGGCCGCGACCAGGCCGTGAGGCTCGATCCGCGACTGTCACGTCTTTCCCGTTCCGAGCCGCGAAACATCCATGGCCCGGTCAAGGCAACCCGACCAGTATGCAGGAGCACGGCCGAGAGTTCAACTCACGACGGTGCGTGATGTACACCTCGGCGATACGCCGTGCGGTCGGATCCGCGTGGTCGAGCCTAGCCGATGGGGTTCATCGGCAGGGTCCGAACCGGAGCGGNGATCGTATTCGTCGGGTCGGGACCGGGGCCCGGCTGCACCTGCGCGACCTCGGGGACCCGTGCGCCGGCGGCGACGAGCTGCGGCTCGTCGCGCCAGATCGGCAGTGCCTCCTGCAGTTCGAGCCCGATGTCGATGAGACGTTCGTCCTGCCACGGCCGCGCACCGAGCTGGACACCGACCGGCATCCCCGTCGCGGCGGAGTACCCGGCGGGCAGGGTCACCACGGGGGCACCGGAGTAGTTCGCCCATCGCACGGGGCCCGTCACTCCGGCCGTGACACTGATGCCGAGGAACTCCTGGCGTCGTGCGCCGTCGACGGAGGCGCCGGGCAGCATGATCGCGTCGAGATCCTGGTCGACGAACATCCGGTTGTAGTCGCTCTGGTACCGGAGACGGTCGCGTTCGAAGGTGAGGTAGTCGCCCACCGGCACGGCCAGCGAGGCCACCGCCGTGCCCGCAGCCACCGCGTTCTCGGGGCGGTACAGGCCGAGCCGGTCGGTGAACTGCTGGTGGTAGGCACCCATCTCGACCTGGTCGCCGGTCGCGAGGGATTCGGGCAGCGGCGGCATCGTCACCGGGACGGTGACCGCGCCGAGCGACTCCGCCACCCGCGCCGCGTCGTCGACGACGCGCTGCACGGCCTCGGGAGGTGCGGGATTCGTGTTCACGGGCAGCCCGATGCGCACGCCGGCGAGGGGACTCGCTCCCCCGGCCGCCGTCACCGGATAACCGCCCTCGGGAACGTCGGGTCCGAGTGCCGTGATCGGGTCGGCCGGATCGGCGCCCGCGAGCACGGTCATCATCAGGGACGCGTCTGCGACGCTGCGGCCCATCGGACCCACGTGGTCGCGGGTCCAGGTCAGCGGGATCATGCCGTGCGAGGTGATGCGCCCGTAGGTCGGCTTGATCGAGGAGACACCGCAGGCGCTCGCCGGGAACCGGACCGAACCGCCGGTGTCGCTGCCGAGCGCGAGGGGCGCGAACCGCGCGGCGAGCACGGCCGCGCTGCCGCCGGACGATCCGCCGGGCGACATCTCGGTGTTCCACGGGTTGCCCACCTGCGGGGTGGCGACACCGATTGCGAATTCGTCGGTGTGCGCGTGCCCCATGAGCACCGCGCCGGCGTCCTCGAGTCGGCGCCACACACCCGAGTGCCCGGCCGCGATGTTGCCCTCGAGGACGCGACTCGACGCGGTGAGCGGAAGCCCGGAGACCGCGAAGATGTCCTTGAGAGCAATCGGAAGCCCGCACACGAGTGGTGCCGGGGCCTGGTCGCGGCGCGCGCGGGCGAGCCGCTCCCCCGCCGCGTCGGCCGCCGCGTAGGCGACTTCGGGGTAGAGCCGGATCCACGCACCGATCGCTCCGTCGTACGAGCGGGTGCGGTCCAGACAGGCGTCGAGCAGTTCCCGGGGGTGCAGTTCGCCGGCGTGCAGCAGCGCTGCCGCCTCGACCGCACTCATCCTCGCGGGATCGGTGACGGTGACGGTATCGGGTGGAGGAAGCCTGCGTGGCGGGGCCGCACGACCGCTCCCCGCGGTCGCACCCCACGCGAACAATCCGCCGGCGGCCCCTCCCAGTAACCGTCGGCGTGATACTCCGGTGCTCACCCCGCCAACCAAACCACGAACTGCGTCACGATCCGGGCGAGGCGGGGAATGTGTGCCACATGTCACCCCCGGCCGTGACGCCGCCGAGACCGTGCGGTGATAATGCGAGCCGTCCACCAGAGGAAGGCGCATGCCATGAACTCGTCCGCTTCGTCCGGATCGTCACGGTCTCCGAAGATTCGTCGGCGACCGCAGCTCTCGGACGACGTGGCGGCGCACGTGAGAAACCTCATCATGTCCGGCGGTGCGCGACCCGGCGATTTCGTCCGTCTGGACGAGACCGCTGCCGAACTCGGGGTGAGCGTGACCCCGGTGCGCGAGGCTCTGCTGACCCTCCGTGGTGAGGGGCTCGTCGAACTGGTCCCCCATCGCGGGTACGTGGTTTCCCCGCTCGACAGATCGGACATCGACGACATCTTCTGGCTCCAGGGCAGACTCGCCGAGCGGCTCGTGGAGCGCGCCGCGACCCTGATGACGGCCGAGACCCTCGCGGAGCTCGACGACCTGGCCGCGCGTTTCGCCGAGGCCGTGCGGGCCGGTGACGGCGCGCGCATCGAGGACCTCGAATTCGAGTTCCACCGGACTTTGAATCGGGTGGCCGGTTCGCGCAAGCTCGCGTGGTTCCTCCACAACGCGACCCGGTACACCCCCGTGCACTTCTACTCCGACGATCGCAGCTGGGGGACGGCGGCGATCGCCTCGCACGAGCGGTTGCTGCAGGCCTTGCGCACCGGTGACGTCGAGACCGCCGGACGCGAGACGCGCGAACACTTCACCGACGGGGGCCACCGACTCGTCGAACACCTCGAAGATCTCGGCGTCTGGTCCTGACCGACCGGCGTGACACCCCGAGGGGAACGGACGTCGGCGCCGACGCGCATGTCCGTCCACCCCTCCCGGGACCGTGCGCACCGGTACGATTCCGACGGTGACGGACCGACCCGTCCCCGACGGGGACCGAGATCTACGGCGGGGTGTGATGTGAGCGATCACGACCAGGCAGTTCTCGTGGAGGACGTCCACAAGTCGTTCGGCGACGTCCACGCACTCGACGGGATCAGCTTCTCTGCACCGCCGGGCCGTGTCCTCGGCATCCTCGGCCCCAACGGCGCCGGCAAGACCACGGTGGTCAAGGTGCTGTCGACACTGTTGCGTCCCACCTCGGGTCGCGCCGTGGTCGCCGGGCACGACGTGGTCGCCGACGCCGCAGCGGTCCGGCGGTCGATCATGATGACCGGCCAGTTCGCCGCGCTCGACGACACCCTCACCGGCCGGGAGAACCTGATCCTGTTCGGCCGCCTGATGGGTCTGGACAAGAAGTCGGCCACCCGGCGCGCCGACGATCTGCTCCGGGAGTTCGATCTCGTCGACGCCGGTCGCCGCCCCGTGAAGGGTTATTCCGGCGGTATGCGCCGACGGGTCGACATCGCGTGCGGCCTCGTGGTCCGTCCCAAGGTGGTCTTCCTCGACGAGCCGACCACCGGTCTCGACCCGCGCAGCCGGCAGGGCGTGTGGTCGCTGGTGGCGGCGCTCAAGGACCAGGGCATCACGGTGCTGCTGACGACGCAGTACCTCGAAGAGGCCGACGTGCTGAGCGACAACATCATCGTCATCGACAAGGGCACCGTGATCGCGGAGGGCACCGCGAACCAGCTGAAGTCCTCCGCGGGTGGCACCCACTGCGAGATCGTTCCGGCCGACCCGCGGGCGATACCCGAGATCCTGAACGCCCTGGACGGCCTTCTCCCCCAGGACGTCCTGGTGGGTACGGTCCCCGACACGGATCGGGTGTCCGTCCCGGCGCCGGACGGCGCCGCGACCCTCACCGAGGTGCTGCGGCGCATCGAACCCCTGGGCATCGAACTCGCCGACATCGGTCTGCGACGTCCCTCGCTCGACGACGTCTTCCTCCGCCTCACCGGGCACTCCGCATCCGCTTCCGACGGCAGCGGACCCACAGACGGTGGCCCCACGGACGGCGGCCCGACAGCGCTGCCCGACGCGGAACGAGCGGAGCCTGCGCCGGCAGGTGAGCGGCCGTGACGGCCCGCACCGACGAGACGGTCCGCGGGACGGAAGCCCCCACGGTCTCGTTCACCGACTCCTCGTCCACCCTTCCCGCACGTCGGGGAGGTGTCCACCGCCGGATCACGCCGTCGGGGGTCGAGCAGTGGTGGGTGCTGACGCTCCGGTCGTTGCGCACGATGGCGCGGTACGGCGAGCTGGTCCTCGCGGTCCTGGCACCGTTCGTCTTCGGTCTCGGCTTCTATCTGCCGCTCAAGTTCGTGATGCAGTTGCAGGGCATCGACTACGCGCAGTTCCTGATGCCCATCATCGTGTTGCAGTCGATGGCATTCACCGCCATCTCCGCGGCGCAGCTGGCAGCGCAGGAGGGCACGACCGGTGTGACCTCGCGTCTGCAGACGATGCCCGTCGCCCCGGTGGCGCCCCTGGCGTCACGGATGACGGCAAGCATGGTGCGGTCGGTCATCTCCTTGGCCGCCGCGATCGGATTCGGTTATCTCATCGGTTTCCGTTTCTCCGCCGGGCCCGGGCAGGCAGCGTTGTTCTGCGCGACCGCCCTGATCATCAGCCTGTTGTTGTGCCTGGGCGCCGACGCGATCGGATGTCTGTCCCGGAGCCCCGAGGCGACAGCGCAGGCGCTGACCCTGCCGCAGCTGATCCTCGGGATGCTCTCGTGCGGTTTCGTGCCCGAGGAGGGATTTCCCGAGTGGATCAGACCGTTCGTCCGCAATCAGCCGATCTCACAGTTCTCCTTCGCGATGCGCGACATGGCCCAGGACGGCGTGACCTGGGAGGTCTTCCGGCCGAGCCTGTTCTGGATGATCGGGCTGGCCGTGATCTGCATCCCGGGCGCCGTGTGGGCCGCGACGAGGCGGGAGTGAGTCGATGAGCGAGACCGTCGAGACGCAGCAGGCGCGGGCCCGATCGCGAGAGCGGGCAGGGACGCCGGGCCGCGCCTTCGCCTATCCCGAACCGGATCGCGTCCGCAGCGAGAGTTCCCTCGGTGCGCTGTGGGAGCACAGCCGCCTGCAGTGCGGTCGGCTGCTGCTCAGGTGGGCCCGTGATCCCGCCACGATGATCCAGGCGCTCATCTATCCGGCGCTCACCCTGGTGATGTTCCGCATCGTGCTCGGCGACAGCATCACCGCCGCGACCGGCTATTCGTCGATCTTCGGCACCGTGCCCATGATCGTGCTCGTCGGCGCGATGTTCGGCTCGGTCGTCAGTGCGGTGGGACTGCGCACCGAACGCGATTCCGGCCTGCTGAGCCGGTTCCACACGCTGCCCGTCCACCGCTCGTCCGGTCTGGTGGGACGATTGATGGCGGAGATGGTGCGCGTGTTCGTCACCTCTCTCGTGATCTTCGCCGCCGGCATGGCGTTGGGTTTCCGGTTCACGCAGGGCATCGGCCCCACCCTGCTCAGCCTCGTGGTCCCGCTGATCTTCGGTCTGGGATTCGCGATGATGGTGACGGCTCTGGCGACCCTGCCGGGACGCACTCCCCTGGTCGAGACCGTCTCGATCCTGTGCACCCTGCTCATGTTCTTCAACTCGGGGTTCGTGCCGGTCATGGCCTATCCGAGCTGGCTGCAACCCGTGGTGGCGAACCAGCCGATGTCCTGCGCGATCGACACCATGCGCTCGCTCGCGATGGGTGGTCCGATCGCGGAACCGTTCCTGAAGACCGTCCTGTGGTCGGCCGGGATGGTGGCGATCTTCGTGGTCCCCGCCGTCGTCGGATACCGGCGCTCGGCCGAGCAGAATTGATCTTCCACTCTCCGGACCACACCGCGACCTGCTGTTACGCTGTCCCGCGATCCCGACCCGTGTGAACGCCGTACCCAGAGCGTTCGCCGAGGAGTTTCGTATGTTCCGTTTTCGTCGCAGCACACTCGTGTCCGGCGTCGCCGTCCTCGCCGTCTCCGCATCGGCACTCGTCGCGCCGGCGATCTCGGCAGCCGATCCGATCCCGGCCGACCGGCGGGATGCCGATCCGGCGGCCACCGCCCCCGCTCCCGTACCGCTCCCCACCTCGGCGGATGCGCCGGACAGTCGCCTCGCTGCCCTGCTGAGCACGATGGGCCAGGGCGTCGACGGTGCGAACGACCTCGGGTGTGTGCCGTCGCCGGAGCATCCACGTCCGGTCGTCCTCGTGCACGGCACCGGGGCGGGCATGTACCCGACATGGACCTATGTCGCGCCCGAACTCGAACGGCTCGGGTACTGCGTCTACGCGTTGAACTACGGCGCCGCGCAGGGATATCTCGATCCCGATCGCACGGTGTGGGGCGTGTCGAACATAGAGAGGTCCGCCGAGGAACTCGGAACGTTCGTCGACGCGGTCCTCGAGCACACCGGCGCCGGGCAGGTCGATCTCGTCGGTCACTCCCAGGGTGGGGTCGTCTCCCGCCAGTACCTCAAGTTCGAGGGCGGCGCGAACCCGGCCGATCCTGCCCTCAACCGCGTCCGGAATCTCGTGATGCTGGGTGCGACCAACCACGGCACCACCTTCAACGGTCTCCAGCAGCTCTACACGGTGCTCGCCGTACTCGGCCTGACGAACGGCAGCGATGCGGTGGCCGAGCTGTTGTTCCGCGGCACCGATCTCGGTGCCGCCGGCCAGCAGCAGTTGATCGGCTCGCGCATGCTCAGCAATCTCAACAAGGACGGCGATACCCGTCCCGGCGTGACGTACACGTCGATCGCCACGCGCTACGACCAGATCGTCACGCCACCGGAGAGCTCGTTCCTGCGGCCCGGACCGGGCGCCGAGGTCCGCAACGTGTGGGTCCAGGACGGCTGCCCGAGTTCCCCCGCCGACCACTCCACGATTCTCATGCGACCCGAATCGCTCCACCTGGTCAAGGCCGCCCTCGACCCCGACTACGCGGCCGGCAACTCCGTGCCGTGCCCGGCGCCCGAGGCCGAATAGCGCCGTCGCACCTCGGTCGACCGTCGAACACCGACCGTCGAACACCGAACGTCGAACACCGAACGCAGAAGGCCCCTACCGCNCTACGAGCGGTAGGGGCTTTCGCTACGAGCGGTAGGGGCTTTCTGCTGTGCTCTGTGGCCGAGCCTGTCAGTCCGAGAGACCGAGGGCCTTTTCGAGGACGGGCCACGAATCCTTCAGGTCGTCCTGCCAGTAACCCCACGAGTGGGTGCCGGAGTCGCGGAAGTTGTAGGTGGCGGGGATGCCCAGCTGGTCGAGGCGGCCACGGAGGTTGTGCGTGCAGTAGTTGGTCGCAGCCTCGATGACACCGCCGACGACGATCTGGTTGGCGAGCACGTCGACCTCACCGTCGATCTGCGGGCCGTTCAGGGTGTCGTGGACACCCGGCAGTCCGGTGCCGTTGGAGATGTACAGATCGAGCCCGCGCAGCTCCTCGGCGTGCACGTAGGGGTCGTTCTCGACCCAGGCCGGATCATTGAGCTCGCCCCACATGTTGCGGGTGTCGCCGCCACCCCAGGTCTCGACGACGAGCTTGACGAACTGCTGACCGATCGGGTCGGAGGTCTGCGCGCATCCGCTGTAGGCCGCCACGCCCTGGTACAGGCCGGGAGCAGCGATGGGCAGCTGCAAAACGGACGTACCCGAGGACGACAGACCGGCGATCGCGTTGACGCCGTTGGTGCCGAGCGCGGCGTCGATGAGCGGCGGGATCTCCTTCGTCAGGAAGGTCTCCCACTTGTTGACGCCGAGCTCCGGGTCCTCGTTCTTCCAGTCGGTGTAGTAGCTCCACTTGCCGCCGACCGGCGAGACGACGTTGACGTTCTTGTCCTTGAAGAACTCGATCGCGTCGGTACGGAAGCGCCAGGTCGCGCTGTCCTCGCCGCCGCCGGCGCCGTTGAGGAGGTACAGCGTCGGGCGCGGTTCGCTCGTGTCGGCCGGACGCCAGACGTCGAGCAGGATCTCCTTGTCCATCGAAGCGGAGTACACGTAGACCAGCAGCTGCTGCTCGCCGTAGTTCTCGATACGGGTGATCTTCGAGCCGTTCTCGCTGGTCACCGATTCGATCGGCTGAAGCGTGTCCGCGACCGGGTCCGCCCCGGCGGTCACGCCGCCGAAGAACAACGGCAGGGCGACGACCGCCGCGGAGACCGCAGCGAACCTCACCTTCCGAGCTCGCGTCCTCGACTGGACAACCTTCATTCCGACAACCTCCTCAGACCCGCTTCCGGGCGTGGGCTACAGACCTCGGGCGGGGCCGAGGCGCGCCGTCCGGCGCAGCACAACGTGTATCGACGAATCGTTCGTGCACATTACCGCGACCGACGGTCTCCTCCACTTTCGGCGACCACCCGTGTGGCGGCGTCGAGCGCCGGCGCGATGATCTCGATGGCGGACGGCTCCATCATCTCGCCGTGCGCACCCGGCACGAACCGGGTCCGGATACGGCCCGACACGAACGGTCGCCACAGATCTGCGGCGTCCGCCTCCGTCGGGTGCTCCTCCGTCGCACTGAAGAACTCCATGTCGCCGGCGAACACCTCAGGGTCGTGACCGTTGATCAGTTCGGGCGAGGTCACGGCCGCGGAGAACAGGCCCTGCACCCGCTCCACGTCGAGGTCGATCAACCCGTCCGGCACGGCCCGGACCAGTGCTTCCGCAGCTTCGTGCGGAAGACCGCCGTCGAGTGCGGTGGTGTCCACGGAGACGCCGAAGGCACGCAGGTTCTCCGCGAGTTCGGTCGCGAACCGGTCGGTGTCGATCCGCGGGATGCTGTCGATGAGGGCGAGGCCCTCGACCTGCAGTCCGCGTGCCTGCAACTCGACCGCGACGGCGTGCGCGAGCACACCGCCGAGCGACCACCCGATGAGGCGGTATCGGCCGCCGGGTGCGGCGGCGACGATCTCGTCCGTGTACCTCCGCGCCAGATCGGCGAGCGAGGACGCGACGAAGCCGGGTTCGCTCAGGGCCGGCGTCTGTACGCCGTACACCGCGCTGCTCGTCGCGAGTCGCGCTGCCAGAGGCGCATACGGCCAGGCCAGTCCGATCATCGGGTGGAAGCAGAAGACCGGTGTCGTCGCATCGCCCGGACGCAGCGTGACGAGCACGTCCGACGCCGCGTTCCCGGTCCCTGCGGAATCGACGTCCGCTCCGTCCACGGCCGCGGTGAGCCGCGACGCGAGAGCCTCGACAGCCGGCGTCTCCAGCAGCCACGGGACGCGGACCTGCAGTCCGGTCTCGTCGCGCAGCCTCGCGACCACCTGGGTGGCCACGAGGGAGTTGCCGCCGAGGTCGAAGAAGTCGTCGTCGAGACCGACCTGCTCGGCGTCGAGGGCGTCGGCGTACACCCGCGCGACGATCTCCTCGAGGTGGGTACGCGGAGCGCGGTACGGGCGGGTCCGTGTCTCCGGTTCCGGCAACGCCGCGCGGTCGAGCTTCCCGACGTGCGTCAGCGGCACGGCGTCGAGCACGACGATGTCGTCGGGAACCATGTGCTGCGGCAACGCTCGGGCAGCCGCGCGGAGCAGCTCGTTCGTGTCGACGACGTGACCGGCCGTCGCGGTCACGTACGAGACGAGGCGGACACTGCCGGTGTCGTACCGGCGGGCGACGGTGACGGCGAAGTCCACGCTCGGCTCGCGTCGCAGCACGGCGTCGATCTCGTCGAGTTCGATGCGGAAGCCGCGTACCTTCACTTGGAAGTCCGACCGTCCCACATAGGCGATCTTCCCGTCGTCGGTCCAGCGGACCACGTCGCCGGTGCGGTAGAGACGTCCACCGGATCCGAACGGATCGGCGACGAAGCGCTCCGCCGTGAGACCGGGCCTGCGGTGATATCCGCGTGCGATCTGCACTCCCGACATGTACAGCTCGCCGGGCACGCCGACCGGCACCGGCCGCAGACGCCTGTCGAGCACGAGCGCGCGGACGCCCCGGATCGGTCCTCCGATCGTGATCGGATCCCCCGGCGCCAACGGTTCGCTGATCGTGGTCACGATCGTGGTCTCCGTCGGACCGTAGACGTTGTGGAACGCTCGTCCGGGCGCCCAGCGCGCGACCAGTTCCGGCGGCACGGCCTCGCCGCCGGCGGCGAGTACCCGGAGCCCGTCGAGCCCCTCCGGATCGAGGGTGGCGACCGCCGCGGAGGTGATGAACGCGTGCGTCACGCGCTCAACCCTGATCAGCTCTGCGAGCTCGCTGCCTCCGTAGATACCCGGGGACGCGACGACGAGGGTGCCGCCCCCGCCCACGGCGAGGAGCAGTTCGAGCATGGAGGCGTCGAAACTCGGCGACGCGAAGTGCAGCGCCCGGGTGTCGGCGTCCAGACCGTAGTGCTCACGTTGCGCCGCAGTGAAATTCGCCAGTCCGGAGTTCGACACCACGACACCCTTCGGAAGGCCCGTGGACCCCGAGGTGTAGATGACGTAGGCGGTGTTGTCCGCTCGGACCGGACGGACCCTCTCGTGCGCGGCGAACGGTTCGTCGGACAGGGCCTCCAGCTCGGTGAGCGTCGCGGGATCGGTCACGTCGACCCACTGCACGTCGCCGGGCAGCCGGTCCCGCTCGGCCGAGACGGTGAGGCCGAGGACGGCTCCCGAGTCGGAGAGCATGTGGGCGACACGGTCGGCCGGGTAGTTCGGGTCGACCGGCACGTAGGCGGCACCGGCGCGGGCGACCGCCCACACGGCGATG
Organism: Rhodococcus sp. C26F; assembly: GCF_053345925.1. Classification (NCBI taxonomy): domain Bacteria; kingdom Bacillati; phylum Actinomycetota; class Actinomycetes; order Mycobacteriales; family Nocardiaceae; genus Rhodococcus; species Rhodococcus sp. C26F. The sequence continues at coordinate 23,380 of NZ_JBKFBA010000003.1, read as the reverse complement.
ATCGAGTCGAACGACCGCGTCAGTCCGAGCGCGACCACGTCCTCCGTCCCGACGCCTCGGCCGACGAGCAGCCTCGCCAGTCGCGACGACCGGGCGTCGAGTTCGGCGTAGGTCAGCGAGCGTCCGTCGTGGACGACCGCGACGCCGTCGGGGTTGCGGGCAGCGGTCTCCGCGAGCAGATCACCGAGCGGCACCGCGGGCAGCGCGGGTCCGCCCCACCGGTCGGCGAGGTCCTCGATCTCGGCCACGTCGAGATACGGCAGCGAGCCCACCGAGGAGCCGGGATCGGCGACGAGCGCATCGAGGATGCGGACGTACCTGCCGGCCAGCGTCGCCACGTCCTCCGCGGCCAGGATGTCGCTGCGGTACTTGAACGCGAGCGTCAACGCTTCCTCGGAGGTGACGACGGCCGTGAGCGGATAGTGCGTCGCGTCCCGGGCGTTGACGCCCGCGACGACGAGGCCGTCGATCGATCCCGCGGCCTCGATCCCGCTGCGGTCGACCGGATAGGACTCGTACACGAGCAGCGTGTCGAACAGCGCTCCCGTACCGGCACGCTGCTGGATCTCGGCAAGCCCGACGTGATGGTGATCGAGCAGTTCGGCCTGCTCGCCCTGGATGCGGCGGAGCAGATCGTACCCGGTCTCACCGGCGCCGAGGCGCACCCGCACCGGAAGGGTGTTGATGAACAGTCCCACCATCGCCTCGACGCCGGGAAGGTCCGCGGGTCGGCCCGACACGGTGGTGCCGAACACGATGTCGTCGCGGTCGGTCGTGCGGGCCAACAGGACGGCCCAGGCGCCCTGCAGCACGGTGTTGACCGTGACGCCGAGCCGCGTGGCCGTGTCCGTGAGGAGGTCGGACCGTTCACGACCGAGGTCGATCCGGTGTTCCTCCGGGGTGCCGCCCGTGCCGTCGGTGTTGCCCCCGGCCAGCAGGGTGGGCTCCTCGATCCCGTCGAGCGAGCGCATCCACGCTTCGACGGAGGCCTCGTGGTCGCGGCGTGCGAGCCACTCGAGATACGCCCGGTAGGACGGTGCCCGGCCGAGGACGCCCGCGTCGCCGCGGGTCGCGTAGAGCACCAGCAGGTCCTTCATCAACAGCGGCATCGACCAGCCGTCGAGCAGGATGTGGTGACTCGTGACGGCGAGGGTCCAGCTGTCGTCACCCGTGCGGACGAGGACGAAGCGGATCAGCGGCGGCTCGGCCATGTCGAACGCGACGGCCTGTTCCGCTCGCAGCACGTCGGCGAGTACTGCGGAGTCCTCGCCCCGGATGTCGACCTCGCGCCACGGCAGGGTGACCTCGTCGACGACGACCTGGACGGGGATGCCCGATTCGCTCGCGACGAATGCCGTGCGGAGGTTCGGGTAGCGCCCCAGCAGCGCGTCCGCCGCCGCGCGCAGCCGCTGCGCGTCGACCACTCCCGCGAGGTGCACGAGCACCTGCGTGCTGTAGGCGTCGGAGTGCCCCTCCGCCAGGAGTGCGTGGTAGAGCAGGCCGGCCTGGAGCGGAGCAAGCGGCCAGGCGTCCGCCGCCCCGCGGTACCGCGACTCCCACAGGTCGATGTCGCGTTGGGTGACGTCGACCAGCGACAGGTCGGACGGGGTCCGTCCCCCGGCCTCCGGGCGCGTGGCGTGCGCCGCGAGGGCTTCGAGTGCACGCACCCAGCGCTGTGCGAGGTCCTCGACGTCGGCGCGGTCGAGCAGACCGGACGCGTACCCGAAGTTCGCTCCGAGTTCGCCTCCGAGGACGACGGCGTTGATGTCGACGGCGGCGAGGGCCGGTGCGTCGGGATCATCGGTTCCGGACAGGTCCCCGAGGTCGCCGGCGGGCAGCCACCCGAGTTCCGGCACCCGGTCGGTCGAGACCTCACCGGCGTCGAGCCGACCGAGATAGTTGAAGCTGATCTGCCCGGCGCGCGTCGTGGCGAGACGAGCGGACGTCTCGGGGTTGCAGTACCGGAGCAGGCCGTAGCCGATGCCCTTGTCGGGGACGCGGCGGAGATCCTCCTTGACCGCCTTGAGCGCCGCACCCGCGCTCGCACCACCGGCCGCCGCGTCGTCGAGGTCGACGTCGGACAGGTCGAGCCGCACGGGGAACATCGTCGTGAACCAGCCGACGGTGCGCGAGAGGTCCGAGCCCGGGACGACGTCCTCCTCGCGGCCGTGACCCTCGAGACGGATCAGTGCCGACCGCACGTCCGTGCCCCGCGCCCGACGCCACTCGGCCAGGGCCAGTGCGAGACCCGTGAGCAGCACGTCGTTGACCGAGCCGTGGTAGAGCTCGGGCAGGGTGGTCAGCAGTGTCTCGGTGGTCGCCGCGTCGACCCGGACCGGCACCTTCACGACCGTCGACGCCAGGTCGACCGAGGGGTCGAACGGGCGGTCGCCGAGCAGCGGGTCGGGTCCGTCGAGAACGGACGTCCACAGCGGCAGCTCCGTCACGCGTCCGGCGGCGCCGTCGACGAGGGCGTGGGCCCAGGTGCGGAACGACGTGCCGACAGGCTGGAGGGCGGGCTGCTGCCCGTGATCGATCTGGGCCCACGCGGTGACGAAGTCGGGCACCAGGATGCGCCACGACACCCCGTCGACGACGAGGTGGTGCGCCACCACGATCAGCCGGCCGGTCCGTGTCGCCCCGGCAGCGGGGTCGAGCCAGACGAACTGCGTGACGATGCCCTGCGCCGGAGCGAGACGCCCCTCGGCAGCGTCGAGTTCGCGCGCGGCGATCTCGACCCACTGCTCGTCGCCGGCATCCGCGGGAACCTCGACGCGCGTCACGNCACGAGCGCGTCGACGTCGACACTTCCCGGCGCGGAGGTCGACAGCACCCAATCACCGGAACCGTTGTCCCGCAAGCATGCCCGGAGCATGTCGTGCCGGTCCACCACGGCGGCGATCGTCGCCACGACGTCGCTGCGTCCGATACCGGCGGGCAGTTCGAGTGCGATGGTCTGCGTGTAGCGGTCGAAACCGCCGCCACGCTCGACCATGTACCGCACGATCGGGGTGAGCGGGATCTCGCCGACGCCGTCGCCCTCGAGTTCGCGCAGCACCGGTTCGGATCCCGTTCCGGCGCGTGCCACTTCGGCGAGACCGGCCACCGTGCGCTGCTCGAACACCTCGCGCGGGGTGAACACGACGCCGCGCGCCTTCGCCCGGGACACCAGCTGGATCGACACGATGCTGTCGCCGCCGAGGGCGAAGAACGAGTCGTCGATGCCGACCCGCTCGAGACCGAGCACGTCGGCGAAGACCTCGGCGATGGCCTCCTCGGTGGGTGTCCGCGGCGCCCGGAACTCGCGGTCGCTGGTGAACACCGGCGCGGGGAGCGACCTGCGGTCGAGCTTGCCGTTCGGGGTCAGCGGCAACTCGTCGAGCACGAGCACCGCGTCGGGAACCATGTAGCCGGTGAGGAACTCACCCACCCGCTCGAGCACCTCGGACGGGGCGACCGTGTGCCCGGCCCGCGGCACGACATAACCGACGAGCTTCTCCCCCGTGTGCTCGTCCGCCCACACGGACGCGACGGCGTGCGCGACACCCTCCACACCGGTCAGTGCCGCCTCGATCTCGCCGAGTTCGATGCGGAAGCCACGCAGCTGCACCTGCAGGTCGCTGCGACCGGCGTATTCGAGTTGCCCGCGCGGGTTCCATCGGGCGACGTCACCGGTGCGGTACATGCGCGAGCCAGGCGCACCGTAGGGATCGGCGACGAACCGCCCGGAGGTCAGCTCGGCACGTCCGAGATAGCCGCGTGCGAGCTGGCCACCGCGGACGTAGATCTCGCCGGGCACGCCCACCGGGACGGGTTGCAGACGGGCATCGAGCACGTAGATGCCGAGGCCGGGGATCGCGCGGCCGACGGTGCTCACCGGGTTGTCGACGTCGGCGGAGGACAGTTCGAGATGCGAGACGTGCACGGTGGTCTCGGTGATGCCGTACATGTTGACCAGGCGCGGCGCTCGCCCTGAGTCCCCGTGCCGCCGATACCAGCCGGCCAGGCGACGCAGATCGAGTGCCTCGCCACCGAACACGACGTACCGCAGGGACAGCGGCTGCGCATCCGGATCCTGCTCGGCCGCGACGGCGTCCGCCTCGGCGAGCTGGTAGAAGGCCGACGGGGTCTGGTTGAGCACCGTGACCTTCTCGCGCCGCAGGAGGGCGTGGAAGTCCTCCGGGGAGCGGGAGGTGTGGTAGTCGACGACCACGAGGCGACCACCGTGGAGCAACGGGCCCCACAGTTCCCACACGGAGAAATCGAAGGCGTAGGAGTGGAACAGGGTCCACACGTCGTCGGCGTCGAATCCGAATGCGGGCGCGGTGTTCTCGAACAGTTCGAGCACCGTGCGGTGCGGGATCTGCACACCCTTGGGCCGGCCCGTGGAGCCGGAGGTGTAGATGACGTAGGCGAGGTTGTCGCTGCGCAGCGGTGCCGCGCGCTCGTCGTCGGAGAGCGGATCGGCCGACCGCGTCGACAGGTCGAGCCGTTCGAGGTCGATCACCGGGACATCGGTGGCGGGCAGCGCGTCCGGCTCCCCCGCCACGAGCACACACACCGGCGCCGCGTCCTCGAGCATGAAGGTCAGACGCTCGGCCGGGTAGGTGAGGTCGATCGGCAGATAGCCACCGCCGGCCTGTTGCACCGCGAGCAGCGCGACGACGAGTTCCTCCGTGCGCGGCAACGCGACTCCGACGAGTGTGTCGGGACGGACACCGCGGTCGACGAGTTCGCGCGCGAGGCGGTTGACCCGCGCGGACAGTTCGGCGTAGGTGAGCTGCCGGTCGCCGAAGGTCACGGCGACCGAATCCGGATGCGCCTCGGCGGCCTCGCGGAATCGGTCCACGAGCGTGACGTCGGGGACGCGGGTGCCGGGCTCGTTCCACGCCTCGAGCACCTCGGTGCGCTCGGCCGGGTCGAGCAGCGGGACGTCGCCGATCACGGACTCGGGATCCGTCGCCACCGCGGCGAGCATCCGGCCGAGACGGTCGCCGAAGAGGCGCATGGTCGCCTCGTCGAACAGGTCGACGGCGTAGGTCAGTACGACGTCGAGGCCGCCGGGAGTGCCGTCCGCGTCGAATCTCTCGACGACGGTGACCTGCAGGTCGAACTTGGCGTGGGCGACCGGGACGTCGAAGCCTTCGACGGCCAGGCCCGGCAGTTCGAAGCGGGACTGCCCGAGATTCTGGAAGGTCAGGGCGACCTGGAACAACGGGTGGCGTGCCTGCGATCGTTCCGGGTCGAGGACCTCTACGAGCCGTTCGAACGGCAGGTCGGCGTGCCCGAACGCGCCGAGGTCGCTCTCGCGCACCCGTCCGAGGAGATCGGCGAAGGTGTCGGCGGGGCGCACCTCGCTCCGCAGTACGAGCGTGTTGACGAACATGCCGATCATGTCGTCGAGCAGTTGCTCACCGCGTCCGGCGATGGGGGCGCCGATCACGACGTCCTCGGTGCCCGACAGCCGAGCGAGGACGGCCGCCAGGGCGCTGTGGAAGACCATGAACAGCGACGCGCCGCGCTCCCGCGCGAGACGGTCGAGTGCCGCGTGCGTCCGCGCGTCGATCTCCACTGCGGTGTTCGCACCCCGGCCCGAGGCGACCGCCGGCCGCGGACGATCGGCGGGCAGGTCGATCTGCTCCGGGATGCCCTTCAGGGCGTCGCGCCAGTAGGCGAGCTGGCGGGCGATGGGCGACTCCGGATCGTCCTCGGAGCCGAGCACCTCCCGCTGCCACAGGGTGTAGTCGACGTACTGGACCGGAAGCGGCGACCAGTTCGGCTGCAGCCCTTCGGTTCTGGCGCTATAGGCGACCATGACGTCGCGGGCGAGGGGGCCCATCGAGAAGCCGTCGCCGCTGATGTGGTGGAGCACCACGACGAGCACGTGGTCGTCGGCGGCGACCCGCAGCAGCCGGATCCGGAGCGGAACCTCCGCGGTGACGTCGAAACCGGCGTCGAGGATCGCGGCGACCTCGTCCAGGATGTCGGCGGGATCGACCTCGGACGGTTCGATGTCGGAAACGACGGACGTCGCCGGGAGGACGACCTGGTGGGCGATGCCGTCGGTCTCCGGGTAGACGGTCCGCAGGGATTCGTGCCGCAGCACCACGTCGCCGACCGCGCCGCGCAGGGCGTCGAGATCCAGCGATCCGCGCAGCCGGATCACGAGCGGCAGGTTGTTCACCGCCGAGTCCGGTTCGAACCGGTTGAGGAACCACATCCGCTGCTGTGCCAGCGAGAGCGGCACGTGGTCGGGCCGGGGGCGTGCCGTGAGCGGGACGGCTGCGGTACCGGCCGCCGACGACTCGATGTGGGCCGCGAGGGATTCGACCACGGGATGTTCGAAGAGCGACCGAACCGCGACGCGCGTGCCGAGGGCGGCACCGAGCCGCGCGGCGACCTGCGTGGCGACGAGCGAGTTGCCGCCGAGGTCGAAGAAGTGGTCGTCGCGTCCGACCCGCTCGACGCCGAGGACGTCGGCGTAGACGTTCGCGACGATCTCCTCGATCGGGGTGCGGGGAGCGCGGAATTCGCGGACCTCGAAGACGGGTTCCGGCAGGGCCTTGCGATCGAGCTTGCCGCTGGTGTTGAGCGGGAACGCGTCGAGCACGACGACCGCCGACGGCACCATGTACGACGGCAGGACGCTGCGCACGGCGTCGAGCAGCACCGCCTTGTCGACGGTGTGCCCGGGTGCCGGCACGACGTAGGCGACCAGCTGCTCACCGGTCGGTGTCGGCACGACGAGCGCGACGGCCTGGCTCACCTCGGCCCGGCCGAGCAACGCCGTCTCGATCTCGCCGAGTTCGATGCGCTGACCGCGGAACTTGACCTGGAAGTCGGTGCGGCCGAGATAGTCCAGGACGAGGGCACCGTCGGCGGTGCGGCGCCACCGCACGAGATCGCCGGTGCGGTACATCCTGCTCCCCCGCGCCCCGAGGGGGCTCGCGACGAACCGGTCGGACGTGAGGTCGGGGCGCTTCTCGTAGCCGCGCGCGAGTTGCACGCCGCCGAGATACAGTTCGCCCGGCGTTCCCACGGGGGTGGGACGCAGACGCGAATCCAGCACGTACACCTGCACGTTCGCTTCGGGAACGCCGATCGGCACAGAATGGTCGCCGTCCTCGGCGGGCCAGTAGGTCGCCGAGACCGCGGCCTCGGTGGGGCCGTAGAGGTTGTGGACCGCCGCGTCACCGAGACGCCGGAAGGCCGTCACGGTCTCCGGCGGCAGGGCCTCGCCGATGACGAAGACGTGGCGCAGGCCGGCGCAGCTGCCCGCCGGGGCGTGGGCGGCGAAGACGGTGAGCATGGACGGGACGAAGTCGGTGAGCGTGACGCCGTAGCGGACGATCGCGTCGGCCACGTACGCCGGGTCGCGGTGACCGTCGTGGGTCGCGACGACGAGCGTTCCGCCGGTGCGCAGCGGCAGGAAGTAGCCCCACAGCGACACGTCGAAGGTCGTGGCGGTCTTCTGCAGGTACACGTCGTCGGCCGAGAGGTCGTACTCCGCGGCCATCCACTCGAGTTGGTTGACGATCGCCTCGTGCGGGACGGACACACCCTTCGGGCGCCCGGTGGATCCGGACGTGAAGATCACGTAGGCCGGCGAGGCGGCCTGGACGGTGCCCCGCAGTTCGTCCTCGCGTACGGGCTCGGCCGGATGATCGGGCAGAGCCGGGTCGTCGACGACGATCGTGTCGACACCGGCCGGGAGATCCTCTGCGTCCGCGGTGGTGCTGAGCACGCACACCGGTCCTGCGGTGTCGAGGATGTGGCCGATCCGGTCGGCCGGGTGATCGGGGTCGAGCGGCACGTAGGCGCCACCCGCCGTGACGACCGCGTACATGGCGACGACCAGGTCGATCGAGCGCCGGATGCCCAGCGCGACGAGCGATTCGGGTCCGACGCCGACCGAGATCAGGTGACGGGCGAGGCGGTTGACCCGCGCGTCGAACTCCGCATAGGTGAGCGCGTCGTCGCCGAAGACGACCGCCGTGGCGTCCGGAGTCGAGGCGACCTGCGTGCGGTAGCGCGAGAGCAGGGTCTGCGCGGCGACCGGACGCTCGGTGGCGTTCACCTCGACGGTGAGCGTCTGCTGCTCCGGCGCGGCCAGCAGGTCGACGTCGCCGACGACCGTGTCGACGTCGCCGGTGAGCGCTTCGAGGACGGTCACGAGGCGGACGGCGAGCGACCGCACCGTCGTTTCGTCGAAAAGGTCCGTGGCGTAGGTGAACTGGGCGCCCATACCGACGGGACGTCCCTCGACCTCCCGCGGTCCGACGGTGAGCTGCAGGTCGAACTTGGCGATGCTGCCGCCCAGATCCACCGGCTCGACGTCCAGTCCGGGCAGGGCGAGTTCGGGTTGCTCCATGTTCTGGAAGAACAGGGCAACCTGGAAGAGCGGGTGGTGACCGGCGGAACGAACGGGGTCGAGGACCTCCACGAGCCGCTCGAAGGGCAGGTCGGCGTGGGCGAACGCGTCGATGTCCGAGGCGCGGACCTCGCGCAGGACGTCGGCGAACGTCCGCTCGGCAGTGACGGTGGTCCGCAGCACGAGCGTGTTGACGAACATGCCGATCAGATCGTCGAGCGCCTGCTCGCCGCGGCCCGCGACGGGAGTGCCGATCGCGATGTCGCTCGCACCCGAGATCCGGGACAGCAGAACGGCGAAAGCGGCGTGGACGACCATGAACGGCGAACATCCCGCGGCCCGGCCGAGTTCGACGACGGCCTCGTGCAGAGCCGGCTCGATCTCGAACTCGACGGTGGCACCGCGACCCGACGCCTCGACCGGGCGGGGCCGGTCGGTGGGCAGTTCGAGACGATCCGGCAGATCGGCGAGAACGGAAGTCCAGTAGGCGATCTCCTTCGAGACCGTCGATTCCGGATCGTCCTCGTCGCCGAGGACGGCCCGCTGCCACAGCGTGTAGTCCGCGTACTGCACGGCCAGCGGTTCCCAACCGGGCGCTGTGCCCGACGTGCGTGCGAGGTAGGCGGTGACCAGGTCGCGCACGAACGGCCCGATGGAGGTGCCGTCGGCGGCGATGTGGTGGACGACGATGATCAGGACGTGTTCGTCCTCCACGGACGCGGCCTCGACGCCGTCGCGCGAGATGCGCAGCAGTTCGAGGCGCAGCGGGACCTCGGCGGTGACGTCGAATCCGGTCGTCACCGCGCGCACCACGCGGTCGTGCACCTCGGTCTCCGTGACGCCCTCGGCGCGCAGCGCCGGTGTCGCCTGCGAGGCGGGCAGGATCAGCTGGCTGCCCACACCGTCGTGGTCCGGGTAGACGGTCCGGAGCGTCTCGTGGCGTTCGACGAGGTCGGCGACCGCGGCGCCGAGCGCATCGGTGTCGAGTGTCCCGCGCAGCCGCAGCGCGACGGGGATGTTGTTCGCGGCCGAGGCGGTGTCGAACCGGCTCAGGAACCACATGCGCTGCTGCGCGAGGGAGAGGGGGATCGTCTCGGGGCGCGGCCCGGCCACGAGGGGGATCCGGTCGTCACCGGTGAGGGGTTCGACCAGCGCCGCGAGCTGCGCGACCGTCGAACCCTCGAAGAGCAGACGGGCGGGCACCCGCACGCCGAGGCGCTCGCTCAGCCGTGCCGCCACCCGCGTGGCGACCAGCGAGTTGCCGCCGAGATCGAAGAAGTCGTCGTCGAGGCCGACCCGCGTGGAGTCGAGTCCCAGCACGTCGGCGAACACCGCGGCGATGGCGATCTCGGTGCCGGTTTCCGGGGTCCGGAACTCGGTGACGATCGGCCCCGGATCGGGCAGTGCGTCGCGGTCGAGCTTGCCGGTGGGCGAGAGCGGGATCTCGTCGATCGGCACGATCGCCGAGGGCACCATGTGGGCAGGGAGCCGCTCGGCGGCCAGGGCCGACAGTTCCTGCGGGTCGACGGTTGCGCCGGGGGCCGCGTGCACGTACGCGACCAGCTGTGCCTGCCCGGACTGGCCCGTCCGCGCGAGCGTCGCCGCGAAGTCCACTGCCGGCGAGGAGGCCAGCACGGCGTCGATCTCGCCGAGCTCGATGCGGAAGCCGCGAACCTTGACCTGGAAGTCGTTCCGGCCGATGTAGACGATGGGCGATGCGGCATCCCGGGGTCCGCGGACGAGGTCGCCGGAACGGTACATCCGCGTGCCGCCGGGGGCCGCAACGAACCGGGCGGCGGTCAGCTCCGGCCGGCGGTGGTATCCGCGGGCCACGCCCGGACCCGACAGGTAGAGCTCGCCCGTCACCCCGGCCGGAACGGCGTGCAGTCGTGTGTCCAGCACGTGCGCGGTGGTGTTCCGGATGGGCGCACCGATCGTGATCTGCTCACCCGGAACCAGCGGGTCCGAGATGTTGGTCATGATGGTCGTCTCGGTCGGACCGTAGCCGTTGAAGAACCGCCGTCCCGGCGCCCACCGCTCCACCAGGTCCGGAGGGCACGCCTCACCGCCGACGACGATGCAGTCGAGCACGTCCAGACCCGTCGGGTCGACCGAGGCCAACGCGGCCGGGGTGACGAAGGCGTGCGTGACCTGCTGTCGCACAACGAGTTCGGCGAACTCCACGCCGCCGTACACGGAGGTCGGGGCGATCACCATAGTCGACGAGACGCCGATCGCCAGCAACAGTTCGAGGATCGAGGCATCGAAGCTCGGGGACGCGAAGTGCAGCGTGCGCGAATCGGAGGTCAGGGCGTACCGCTCCACCTGCTCGGTGCAGAAGTTCCCCAGACCCGAATGGGTCACGACGACGCCCTTCGGACGTCCCGTCGACCCCGAGGTGTAGATGATGTAGGCCGTGTTCTCGACCCGCAGCGTCCGTACCCGTTCGTCGAACGAGACGGGCTCGGACGGAAGATCCGCGAGCTGCTGCGCGATCGCGGGGTCGTCGAGTGCGATCCATCGGGTCGCGGAGGGCAGGGCGGGTGCGTTCTCGGCGAGGGTGAGGCCGAGTGCCGCGCCGGAGTCGACCGTCATGTGCTCGACCCGGTCGGCGGGATAGTTCGGGTCGACGGGCACGAAGGCGGCACCGGTCTTCGCGACCGCCCAGGTGGCGAGCACCGATTCGATCGACCGGGCGATCGCGAGTGCGACGACGTCCTCGGGACCGACACCGAGGCCGATCAGATACCGCGCGAGTCGCGACGATGCTTCGTCGAGCTGGGCGTAGGTGAGCGAACGGTCGTCCTCGACCACTGCGGTCGCGGAGGGGTCGCGTTCGACGGCCGCGGTGATCAGCTGGGGAAGCAGCGCGCCCCTGGCTCCGCGACGCTCGGGACGTCTGCGTGGCCGTCGCCGCTCGGCTGCCGCGGATCGGGGGTCGCCGGAGGCTCCACCGTTCCCCTCGGCCCCCTGCTCGCCGACCTTACGCAAGGCTTCACTCACCACTGGTCCCGATCCCTCGTACGTCCCGTTCCGGCCGCGGCCACCCGGTTGTTACCGGGCAGTCATGTGCCCATTAGAGCATCGGCGGCCGGGGAGCCATGTTACGGCCGTGGACGCGCACGCCACGGTGGGACGACCCGGTGCGGGCCGCCCCACCGTGGCGGGATGTCGAGTTGTGGCCGGTCAGCGCCTCTCGTCGAGACGGCGACCGATGGCGGGTCCGATGACCGCCCACGCCTTCCTGGTGGCCATGTCCCAATGGGAGACCGGCACCTCACGTGTGGTCACCAGCCCGTTCACGTAGGGATACCAGGCCTCGGTGGAGGACATCGGACGATCGGTCTCGGCGACGAAGACCGTCAGGTCACCGTCGTAGACCTCGGGACGATGCGCCGCGAGGACCGAGTACGAGTGCCGGACGCCCTCGACGATCCGGGTGATCCGTTCCGGGGACAGGCTGTCGAACGGAGCCGGCAGAGCCTGCACCACCTGCTGCGCGCTCTCGGCGGTGAGCTCGGTGAGGGGGATCTCCGCAGCCGGGCCCTCGGCCGGGATGCCGAGCACGTTCGCGACCGTCGGGGCGGTGGCCGCGGTGGGCTGCGCGTCGGCCCGCGCGGCCCCGGTCTCGGGGTAGGCGTCGAGGATCGCCAGGGTCGGGACCTGCTCCCCCGCCCGTCGCAGCCGGACCGCGACGGCGTGGGCCAGGATGCCGCCCATGGACCATCCGACGAGATGGTAGGGGCCGTGCGGGTGCGCCTGCCGGATGAGCCGGACGTACTCGTCCGCCCAGGCGTCGATGTCGCCGGGCAGGTCGCCCGCCTCGCCGAGCGCGGGCGACTGCAGACCGTAGACGGGACGGTCGCCGAGGTACGGCACGAGGCCGGCGAAGCCCCACGCGAGGCCGGTGATGGGGTGGATGCAGAACACCGGTGCACCGTCCCCACCGGAACGCAGCGGCAGCAGCGGGTCGAGCCCGGCAGTGCCGAGCGTGTCCGTCTCGGACGTGCTGTGCGAGTCGATCCGGGCGGCGAGTTCCTCCACACCCGGGTGCAGGAACAGCCACGGCAGCTCCACGTGGGCGTCGAGCCGGTCGCGCAGGCGCGCGGCGACCTTGACCGCGCTGAGCGAGTTGCCGCCGATACCGAAGAAATCGTCGTCGAGACCGACCGGGTCGTCGCTGCCGAGCACTTCGGCGTAGACCGCCGCGACCGTCTCCTCCGTGCCGGTGCGCGGTGCGCGGTAGGGCGCCGTGACGACCTCCGCCTCCGGGAGTGCCTTGCGGTCGACCTTGCCGTTGACGTTGAGCGGCAGCGCGTCGAGGGTCACGAAGCCCTGCGGGACCATGTAGGACGGCAGCGTGCGCGCCAGCGCGCCGCGGATCGCCGTGATGTCGGGGACTCCGCCGGTGGGGACGACGAACGCGACGATCCGGTCGCCGTGCTGCACCGTCACCACCGCGTCGCGGATCTGCGGCAGCGCCCGCAACGCGGACTCGATCTCCCCGAGCTCGATGCGGAAACCACGCACCTTCACCTGGAAGTCGGCCCGATCGAGGTACTCGAGCGTGCCCGACAGCTGATCGTCGTCGAACCGCCAACGCACGAGATCGCCGGTGCGGTACAGGCGTGTGCCGGGGTCGCCGAACGGGTTGGCGACGAACCGCTCGGCGGTCAGCTCCGGACGGCCGGAGTAGCCGCGCGCGAGCTGGGTTCCGGCGAGGTAGAGCTCTCCGGCCACTCCCGGGGGCACCGGATGCAGCCGCTCGTCGAGGACGAAGACCTGCGTGTTGGGGATCGGGCCGCCGATCGGAACCGAGCTCTCCCCCGTCTCGGTGACGCGGTGCGCGGTCACCGAGACCGCCGCTTCCGTCGGCCCGTACAGGTTGACGAGATCGGTGTGCGACCGCTCGAGGGTGCGTTCGGCCGTGTCGACGGGAAGCACCTCACCGATCGCGAGCACCCGTCGCAGCGAGTCGGGCAGTTCCCCGTCGGCGTCGTCGAGCAGCGCATCGAGCATCGAGGGCACGACGTGCAGGGTCGTCACGTGCTCACGACGGATCAGGTCGTTGAGGTAGGCCGGGTCGCGGTGGCCGTCGGGTGCGGCGACGACGAGTTTCGCGCCGGAGGTCAGCGACGACCAGAACTCCCACACCGACAGGTCGAAGGTCGCTGCGGTCTTGAGCAGCACGGCGTCGCCCACGCCGAGGCGGTATTCCTTCCGCTTCCAGACGAGCTGGTTGACGATCGCCTCGTGCGGGACGACCACGCCCTTCGGCCGCCCCGTCGACCCGGACGTGTAGATCACGTAGGCGGCGTTGCTCGCGCGCAGCGGAGCGAGGCGGTCGGCGTTGCGGATCTCCTTGCCGCTGTAGGCGGCGAGGTCGACGGTGTCGACCTCGATGGTCGGCCGGTCGCCGGGCAGGTCGAGGCGGTCGCGGCTCGTCGTGAGAACGCAGGCGGGGTCGGCGGATCCGAGGATGTACTCGACGCGTTCACGCGGGTGGTCGGGGTCGAGCGGCAGATACGCGCCGCCGGCCTCGACGACCGCGTACATCGCGACGACGAGGTCGATCGAACGTCGGATCGGGAGCGCGACGACCGTCTCGGGACCGACGCCGTGCTCGATCAGCATCCGTGCGAGGCGTCGGACCCGGTCGGCGAAGTCCCCGTAGGTGAGTTCGCCGTTCGCGTCGACGAGCGCGCACGCCGTGGGCGTCGTGCGGGCCTGGTCGTCGAACAGGTCGGCGAGGGTCCGGCCGGGACCCACCGCGAGCTGCTCGGCCTCCCAGGCTTCGAGCATCGCGGCGAGCTGGTCGGGCTCGTGCAGGTCGATGTCGCCGACCACGACGTCGGCGTCCTCGGCGACGGAGCGCAGGATACGCAGGTAGCGGTCGACCATGCGCCGGATCGAGGCTTCCTCGAACAGGTCGGTGGCGTAGCCGAATTCGATGTCGAATCCCCCCGGTCCGCCGTCGATGCCCTTGTCGACGATCGTCACGTGCAGGTCGAAGCGGACCGACGAGGACGACGCGTCGAGCGCCTCCACACGCAGGCCCGGCAGCTCGAGCGCGTCGATGGTGAAGTTGTGGTACGACAGCCCGACCTGGAAGAGGGGGTGCCGGGACGGCGACCGAACGGGGTCGAGCACCTCGACGAGCCGCTCGAACGGGATGTCGGCGTGGTCGAAGGCCTCGATGTCGACGGTGCGGGCCTGCTCGAGCAGATCGGCGAAGGTGCCGCCGAGATCGACCTCGGTGCGCAGCGCGAGCATGTTGACGAACATGCCCACGACATCGTCGAGTTCGGGCGCCGAGCGTCCGGCGACGGGGGTCCCGATCACGACGTCGTGGGTGTTCGACAGGCGCGCGAGGAGTGCGGCGAGTGCGGCGTGCACGACCATGAACGGGGTGGTTCCCGCTCGGCGGGCGAGGCCGGTGATCGCCTCGTGGACGTCGTCCTCGAGTTCGACGCGCACGGCACCGCCGCCCGCGCCGAGGATCGCAGGTCGCACGTGGTCGGTGGCGAGATCGAGATGCTCGGGGACACCGGCGAGCGCGTCCGTCCAGTACGCGAGCTGACGGCCCGCGATCGATTCGGGGTCGTCGTCGGTGCCGAGGACCTCCCGTTGCCACAGCGTGTAGTCGGCGTACTGCACCGGCAGGGGCGCCCAGTCGGGCGCGTGCCCACCGACACGTGCGGTGTACGCGGTGACGAGGTCGCGCACGAGCGGCGCGAGCGAGGTGCCGTCGCCGGCGATGTGGTGCAGGACGAGGACGAGCACGTGCTCGTCGGGTGCGGTCGCGAACAGGTGCGCACGGACCGGAACCTCGGCCGTGACGTCGAATCCGCGGCCCGCGACGCGCCCGAGATGCTCCGGCAACTCACCGGCGGGCACCTGCTCGACCGGAACGTCGACGACACGTGCTCCCGGTTCGAGGATGCGCTGCTCACCCACACCGTCGATCTCGGGGTAGACGGTACGGAGGGTCTCGTGACGCTCGACGAGGTCGGCGAACGCCGCGCGCATCGCGTCGACGTCGAGTCCACCGGTCAGACGCACCGCGAGAGGGATGTTGTACAGGGCGGATTCGGGATCGAGGCGGTTGAGGAACCACATGCGCTGCTGCGCGTAGGACAGCGGCAGGTGTGCGGGTCGCGGGCCGGCGACGAGCGGTACCGCGCGGTCGGAGCCGGCCGCGTCGAGGTGCCGGGCGAGTGCCGCGACGGTCGGCTCGTCGAACAACGCGGCCGCGCGGACGGTGACGCCGAGACGCGCCCGGATGCGGCCGACGACGGACGTCGCGAGGAGCGAGTTGCCGCCGAGATCGAAGAAGTCGTCGTCGAGTCCGACCCGGTCCACACCGAGGACGTCGGCGAAGACGTCCGCGACGGCCTTCTCGGAAGCGGTGACGGGAGCGCGGAATTCGGCGACGGTCGCTCCCACCCCGGGAAGCGCCGCGCGGTCGACCTTGCCGGAGGGGGTCAGCGGGATGCGGTCGAGGGGCACGACCGCGGCGGGGACCATGTACGTCGGAAGCACGCCGGCGACGTGTTCGACGAGGCTGCCCGGATCGAGCGGGCCGTCGGCGCCGTGCACGTAGGAGACGAGTTGTGTCTCCCCGGCAGGGGTCTCGCGGCCGACGGTGAAGGCGAAGTCGACCCCCGGGTGCGACGCGAGTGCGGCGTCGATCTCCCCGAGTTCGATGCGGAATCCTCGGACCTTGACCTGGAAGTCGTTACGGCCCACGTAGACGATGCCCGACGAGGGCGTCTCGGGTCCGCGCACGACGTCGCCGGTGCGGTACATCCGCGCACCTCCCGGCGCTGCGACGAATCGCGCGGCGGTCAGCCCGGGGCGACCGAGATACCCGCGGGCCACCCCCGGCCCTGCTGTGTAGAGTTCGCCCGCGACACCGACGGGGACGGGGTGGAGTCGCGAATCGAGCACGGTCTCCGCGACATTGCCGATGGGAGGTCCGATCGTCACCCGGTCGCCCGGGGTGAGGGGTTCGGAGATGTTCGAGACGATGGTCGTCTCGGTGGGTCCGTAGACGTTGTGGAAGCGGCGGCCCGGCGCCCATCGCGTCACGAGTTCGGGCGGGCACGCCTCGCCGCCCACCGCGACGGTGCCGAGTACCTCGAGACCGGCCGGGTCCACCGAGGCCAGCGCAGCGGGTGTGACGAATGCGTGTGTGACCCCGTGCTTCCGCACGACATCCGCGAACTCCGACCCGCCGAAGACGGTCAGCGGGGCGACGACCATCGTCGACGACGCACCCACCGCCAGCAGGAGTTCCAGCACGGAGGCGTCGAAACTCGGTGACGCGAAATGCAATGTGCGCGACTGCGGCGAGAGTCCGTAGCGCTCCACCTGTTCGGCGCAGAAATTGGCGAGCCCCGAATGCGTCACCACGACGCCCTTCGGGCGACCGGTGGAGCCGGAGGTGTAGATGACGTACGCCGCGTTCTCCGCGCGGACGACACCGCGTCGCTCGTCGAAGAAGACGGGCTCCGAGGACATCCCGGCCGATTCGTCGCACACCTCGGCCGAATCGAGCACGAGTGCGGGTACCTCACCGGGCAGAGCGCCGGCGTGTTCCTCGGTGGTCAGGACGAGCCCGACCGCCGAATCGTCCAGCATGTAGGCGATGCGATCGGCGGGATAGGTGGGGTCGACGGGCACGAACGCCGCGCCGGTCTTCGCCACCGCCCAGGTCGCGAGGACGGATTCGAGGGAGCGCGTGAGGAACGGCGCCACGCGGTCCTCGGGACCGATCCCGCGCGAGATCAGAAGACGTGCAAGGCGTGACGATGCCGCGTCGAGTTCGCGGTAGGTGAGAGCGCCGGATTCGGAGACGACGGCGATACCGTCCGGATTCCGTTCGACGGCAACGGCGAGCAGATGGGGCAACGATGCGGTCGGTGCGCTGCGGCGCAATCTCCGAGGCCTGCCCGACGTACGGATCCCGGAAACGGATCCCTCGTCCGAGTGGGCCGAGTCGAAGTCCATCGCATTCGTCGTCATACCACTCCCCGATCGCGCCGGGGGACGGTACGGCTGATGAACGCACGCCGAAACAGGCACGCGTCCTAGCGCATCGACGTGATCAGGCCCCCGACTGCCGAATCACGTTCGCCGAACTACACGAGTTTTGCACAGTAGTACAGACGCTGCCACTTCACTCGCCGACACGGAGTGTCGAGTCGCGCTCGTAGGCTTCACAATTCGGACATACGCGGCGGTTGCACCAGGCGGCGAGGAGTGGGCCGACGGTGCGACACGCGTGCTCGCCCGTCATCGCCCAGTGGGACACGTCGATGTCGTGGCGGTGCACCCGTCCGGTGACGAACTCGGTCCAGTCCCGCCGGGAATCGTCTTCCGGCGACGACGAACTCCGCGACCCCACGAAGAGCAGGTCGCCCTCGAAGCGTTCCGGCAGATGCCGTTCGAGGACGTCGAACGAGTGGCCGATACCGGCGAGCAACGACTCGACGGACGGGAAGACGTCGCCACCGTGTTCGACACGTTCGAGAATCGATGTGATATCCCCGACATGCGGCGTCGCGCGGTCGCCGTTGTCGAGACCGCTCAGCGCCGCGAGGGCCACCGACTGCGGATCGACGGACTCCGGCAGCGGGGCCGGGACGTGCGCGTCGAGCAGGACGAGGGAGCCGACGGAGCTCCCGTGTCGTTGCAGTTGCACGGCCATCTCGTGCGCGATCACTCCGCCCATCGACCACCCGACGAGGTGGTAGGGACCGTCGGGATGTGCGCGCCGGATCTCGTCCACGTACAGGGCCGCCCACTCCCGGATCGATCCGGGAAGCTCCTCGGTGCCCGACAGCGCGGGCGACTGCAGTCCGTAGACCGGACGACCGGCGTCGACGAACTCCGCAAGCCGCGAGAATCCCCAGGCGAGGCCGACGACGGGGTGGACGAAGAAGACCGGCTCACCGGAGGCGGGTCCCGTGCGCAGGGGGAACACGACGTCGAACGCCGTGGACGCCGACTCCTCACCGTCGCGCTCGCTGCGTTCGATCCGCTCCGCCAGCTCGGCGACGACGGGGTGGGCGAACAGCCACTCGAGAGGCACGGGACGCTCCAGCGCCTCCGCGAGTTCGCTGACCGCCCGGACCGCGACCAGCGAGGTACCGCCCGAGCGGAAGAAGTCGTCGTCCCGTCCGACCGACTCGATGCCGAGGACCTTCCCGAACACCTTCGCAACGGCGGATTCGACGGTGGTGGCGGGCGGACGGTGCTCGGCCGGCGCGGCCGGGACGAGTGGGAGGGCGTTCCGGTCGAGTTTGCCGGTGCTCCCCTTCGGCAGGCAGTCGATCGCGCGGATGTCGGCCGGGACCATGTAGTTCGGTAACCGTTCGCCGAGCGAGGTCCGCAGGGCGGCGGTGTCCGGTGCGGTGCCGTCCGAGGTGACCACGAAGGCCACCACGCGGTCGCCACGATGTGCGTCCTGCTGCACCGTTGCCGCCGCGGCAGCGACGCCGGGGCATGCCCGGAGTGCGTCCTCGATCTCACCGAGCTCGATCCGGAACCCGCGGATCTTCACCTGGAGATCCCGGCGACCGACGTAGTCGAGTTCGGGTCCGCGTGCGGTCGTCACCCAGCGCACCAGGTCCCCGGTCCGGTAGAGACGCCCTCCGCTGCCAGTGGGGTCGGCGACGAACCGGCCGGCGGTCTCACCTGCCCGCGCGACGTAGCCGCGCGCGAGTTGCTCGCCGGACAGGTACAACTCCCCGACCGCGCCGAGCGGGACCGCACCGAGGCGGTCGTCGAGCACGTGGACGCCCGTGTTCCACACCGGTGTCCCGATCGGCACGCCGTGGACGTCGGCGTCGGTCACCGGGTGATCGGTCACCGAGACGGCCGCTTCCGTCGGTCCGTAGAGATTGACCAGTTCGGCGTCGCTGCGGGCCGCGAACTCCTGCGCGGTCGCGGCGGGCAGGGACTCGCCGATGGACAGCACACGCCGCAACGTCGGCGGAAGTCGATCCTCGACGCCCGACAGGAGCATGCCGAGCATCGTCGGAACCCCGTGGAAGGTGGTGACCCGTTCGCGTTCGAGCAGGGCGATCATGGCGCGGGGGTCGGGGTGGCGTCCACGGTCGGCGATCACCAGCCGGCCACCGCACGTCGACCAGCCCCAGAACTCCCAGACCGACAGGTCGAAGGTCGCCGGGGTGTGCAGCACCGACACGTCGTCGGGTCCGAGGTCGAACCGCTCCCGCAGCCAACGCATCTGATTGGTGATCGCACGATGGGTGACAGCAACACCCTTGGGGACCCCCGTCGAACCGGAGGTGAACAGGACGTACGCGATGTTCTCCGGTCGCAGCGGGGCGAGCCGCTCGGCATCGGTCACCGGCGCTGCGGACAGTCCCGCGTGGGCGGGATCATCGACGTCGATCACCGCGGCACCGCCGAGATCGACGGCCGCGGACGCCCCACCCGCACGTACGACGACGGCGGGTTCGGCGGCCGCGACGATCTGCGCGATGCGTCCGGGCGGCAGAGAGGGGTCGAGCGGAACGTAGGCTCCGCCGGCGACGGACACCGCGTACATCGCGACGACCAGCTCGACGGATTGTCCGATCATGAGGCCGACCCGGGTCTCGGGGCCGACACCGGCCGCGATCAGCGCACGCGCACACCGGTTCACGCGCTCGTCGAATTCCCTGTAGGACACCGACGTTTCCTCGTGAACGAGGGCGATCGCATCCGGGCGACGATCGGCGTGCGCCCGGAACGGATCGGGAAGGACGGATGCGTCCGACCGGCGGTACTCTCCCCTGCCGATGTCGAGCAGCCGGGCCCGCTCGTCCTCTCCGATCATGTCGGCATCGCCGACGGGACGTGACGGGCAGTCCACGAGTGCGGCGAGCACGCGCGTGAACATGGACGAGAACGAGCGGGCGGTCTCCTCGTCGAACAGGTCGGCCGCATACGTGAGCCGACCCGCCAGCCCGCCGCACCGCCCGTCCTGGTCGACGCGCTCGCCGACGAGCAGATGCAGGTCGAACTGCGAGATACGGGTGTCGGGGACCAGACTCTCGACGGACAGACCGGGAAGGTCGAGCCGGGACGGTGCGAGGTTCTGGAACGACAGGCCCACCTGGAAAAGCGGGTGCCGTGCCAGGGATCGGGCCGGATCGAGCGCTTCGACGAGCCGCTCGAACGGCAGGTCGGCGTGGTCGAAGGCCTCCAGCACCGTCGCGCGACTGCGGTCGAGGAGTTCGTCGAAGGATTCGGCGGGGTCCACGACGGTCCGGAAGACGAGGGTGTTGACGAACATGCCGATGAGGTCGTCGAGCAGCGGATCGGTGCGCCCGGCGACGGGGGTGCCGATCGCGATGTCGCGCGTCGCCGCCAACCGGGTGAGCATCACCGCGAAGGCGGCCTGGGCGACCATGAACGGGGTCGCACCGTGACGCGCGGCGAGTTCGCGCAACTGCTCGTGGACGTGGGCGTCGACCTCGACGTCGACACTGCCCCCGCGGTGCGACTGCACGGTCGGCCGGGGACGGTCGGTGGGCAGATCGAGCTGGTCGGGCAACCCGTCGAGGGCGCGCCGCCAGTAGTCGAGTTGCCGCGCGGCGACCGATTCCGGGTCGGATGCCTCACCGAGCGCATCCCGTTGCCACAGTGCGTAATCCGCATACTGGACGGCCAGCGGCGGCAACTCCGCCGTGGTCCCGGTCGCGCGTGCGGCGTAGAAAGCGGCGAGGTCGCGGGTCAGCGGCGCGAGCGACGCTCCGTCGGCGGCGATGTGGTGCACGACCACGACGAGCACGTGTTCCGTTGCATCCCGGCCATTTTCGATACTGCTACCGCAACGCAACAGTCGGGCCAGGACCGGAACCTCACGGGTGACGTCGAACCGGGTCGAGAGGACGGCGTCGACCTCGGACCTCACGGCGTCGGGATCGACTTCGACCGGCAGGAGATCCGGCAGGAACGCCTCGACCGGGAGGACCTCCTGCACCGGGACACCGTCGATCTCGGGATAGACGGTGCGGAGCGATTCGTGCCGAACGACGAGATCGCGGACCGCCGCCTGCATCGCCGCGGCATCGAGATCTCCGGTCAGCCGGACGACGATCGGAATGTTGTATGCCGCAGAGGAGTCGAATCGTCCGAGGAACCACATGCGTTGCTGCGCCAACGACAACGGCACCCGCTCCGGACGCCGCCGCGCCGCCAACACCACACTCCCGGCCCCGGCACCGACGGTGTCGATATCGACACGGGCCGCCAACTCCTGCACCGACGACGCCTCGAACACCACCGGCACCGCCACCCGATACCCCAACCGCGCCGACAACCGCGCCACCAACCGCGTCGCCGCCAACGAATTACCACCGAGATCGACGAACGAATCGTCCAACCCGACCCGCTCGACCCCCAGAACCTGCGCGACCTCCTCGGCCACCGCGATCTCCACCGGTGTCCGCGGCGCCCGATACTCGGCCACCTCGAACACCGGCGCCGGCAACGCCGCCCGATCGACCTTCCCCACCGGCGTCAGCGGCACCTCGTCGAGCACCGTCACCGACGACGGCACCATATAACCGGGCAACACCTCCCCCACCGACGCGCGCACCTGCGCCGGATCGAGCACCACCCCCACCTCGGGCACCACATACGACACCAACGCCGACTCCCCCGACGCCAACGCCGCCCCCACCGTCACCGCGAAACCGACCCCCGGCACCGACGACAACACCGCATCGATCTCCCCCAGCTCGATCCGGAAACCCCGGATCTTGACCTGGAAATCACTGCGTCCCACATACTCGAACACCCCATCGCCGCTGCGACGCACCAGATCCCCCGTCCGGTACATCCGGCCACCCGGGGTGAACGGATCGGCCACGAACCGCGCCGCGGTCAACCCGAACCGACCGTGATAACCCCGCGCCACCTGCGCCCCGGCCACATACAACTCACCGACCACACCCTCGGGCACCGGACGCAACCGCTCATCGAGCACGAACGCCCCCACCCCCGCGATCGCCGACCCGATCACCACCGGCGCATCGGGCACCAACTCCGCCGACGAGGTCGCCAGAATCGTCGTCTCCGTCGGACCATAGGCATTGAAGAACCGCCGCCGACCCGGCACCGACCACCGCCGCACCAGATCCGGGGTGAACGACTCGCCCGCCACGACCACCACACGCAGATCGTCCAACCCGGCAGGATCCATCGACCCCAACGCACCCGGCGTCATGAACACATGCGACACCGACTGCGACGCAATCACATCCGCCAGATCCGGACCACCACCGACCCCCGCCGGCGCCACCACCACCGTCGCACCCGCCGAGAACCCCACCCCCAACTCGAGCAACGACACATCGAAACTCGGCGAACACACATGCAACACCCGCGACGAGCCATCGACCCCGAAATGCTCACGCTCGGCCGAAATCACCCCACCGACACCGGCATGCGAGACCACCACACCCTTCGGCCGCCCCGTCGACCCCGAGGTATAGATCATCCACGCCGCATCCGACGGCTCGAGCGAACGCACCCGATCCGCATACGAGACCGGACGCGACGACAACTGCCCCACCTGCGCGGCCACCGACACCTCGTCGACCGCCACCACCGGCACCGACCCCGCCGCCTCGGCCACCACCTGCGCCACCGACGCCACCGTCAACGCCAACACCGCACCCGAATCGGCCACCATGAACTGCACCCGCTCGGCCGGATAACCCGGATCCACCGGCACGAAAGTCGCCCCCGACTTCGCCACCGCCCACAACACCACCACCGACTCGAGCGACCGCGGCACCGCCACCACCACCGCATCCCCCGGCCCCACCCCACGACCGATCAACCACCGCGCCCACCGCGACGACACCGCATCGAGCTCCCGATACGACAACGACCGAGAACCCTCCACCACCGCCACCGCATCACCGGCCGACTCCACCGCCGACACCAACAACTGCGGCAACAACACACCACGACGACCACGGG
>NZ_JBKFBA010000029.1:0-75550 GCF_053345925.1 Rhodococcus sp. C26F | reverse complement strand
ACACGCCGCAACCGGTCGGCGTGTCGGCCAGAACGGGCAAAGGTTCACGGGTGCGGCACTAGGTCACCGCCGAGCTGACGCGCTTCGATTCCACTGTCGGATCCTTGGTGCCGCCGAGCTACGCCGGCTACACGCGGGTACTGCATCCCGCGCTGCGTGTCGAGCGCGACTCCGGCGAGTCGGTGCCGGTGCGGTGGGCCGAGGTCGCGGCCGCGACCGGGGCGGTGATCCATCCGACCGTCGAATGGTTCTCCCTGCTGTACGCCGGGACCATCCGCGGCGTCGGGGACGGCAAGGGCACTGTATGGGACGACGGACCCGAGATCGGGGACATGCCTGAAGAGCAGTTTGCCGCGCTGGCCGCGGTGCTCGCCGAGTACACCGACACCCCGGACGACTGTTGGTTCGGGTTCTGGGAAGGGCGCGGCGCAGCGCAGAGCCTGGGACTCCCCCGATTTGGGCCCCGGGTGCAGATTCCGGATCGGGAGAACTTTCTGGTCCACGGCACGGTGCGCGATGCGGTGCGCACTCTCGACTCGTGGGGACCGACTCTGTGGTGGCCGCAGGACCGAGCGTGGTTCGTCGCCACCGACATCGATCTGATGTCGACCTATGTCGGCTCGTCCCTCGACTGTGCCCGGGCGTTGCGTGCCTGCTCTACTGTCGAGGCCGTCGAGACCACCGCCGTGAATTCGGTGACCTGGACCAGTGACGGCATCAACCCGCTCCCCCCGAACCCGTACATGCGGTGACGAAGCCGGTCGCTGACATCGAAGGGCGGCGTGGACACCGTGACGCTTCTTCACGCCGACAGCAATTCTGTGCAGGAACACCGGGGCGATACCAGCGACAAGGAGGCCCGCCATGATGAGGCACACGCTCGACTTCGGTAGTCCGCTACCGCCGGGTTGGACCACACTCGACGAGGGACATCGGTCTCAGTACTGGGATCGGTTCACCGACCGGTTCGGATTCCGGCCAGGCCTTGCCGAGCCGGATTGGCCGGCGATCACCGAACCGACACCCTCGATCACGTTCGACCTCACCGCGCCCGGCGATGTTGCGGGCGCGTGGTCGAGCCGGTTCGATGCGGTCAACGCCGAAGCACTGCGGTGCTTCGTGACCGAGTTCGCCGACGATCCGATATTCGTGGTGCTGGACTGGCAGCACACCTGCTACCGGCTCGACGCGGCCGTGCATGCGAGCACCCCGGACACCGAGTGGCGGGTGCCGGTCTACCCGAACGGCGACTATTACATCTTTGTGCGCGACGACCTGAGCGAAGGCACCTTCGGGCACCCGTGGGAGCAGAGCCTGTGCGTGTTCGGCGAACGGCTGCTGGCCACGCTGGGCCGGACCTTGGCGACGTGGCTGCCTGTCACACGAATCGACGGCCGCCGCCCCGAGGATACGTAACGTCACCGAGCATCCCTGACTAGCTCAACTTCGTTGTTTTTCCTGCCATTTCGAGTATCTCGCAATGTCCTGCAGGACTCGTCGACGATGGCGGTGTCACACCCGGCGGCGCCGCCAGGCCCACACGCACCACCCGATCCCCACGAGTGAAGCCACCGGCAGCACCCATCTCCACCGGCGTAGTGTCACGAATCGCTGGTACTGCTCGCTCGACAAGAACTGCACACCGGGTCGATTCGCAGTGGGCGGCTCCCACCAGTAACTTCCCGAGCCGGTCAACACCTGAGGCCACGCGAAGACGCCGATTGCAATCGCGATGACGATGCAGGTGGCGGGGAACGCCACCCAGAACCACGGGAACCCTGGGGCGCTGCCGAGCCGGGCGCGTCGCGGCACCACCACGCCCGCCACTACCCCCACCAGTGCCAGAACACCCAACATCAACCACGCCATGCGGTCGGACGATACGGCGCTTCTACCGGCAGGTCCGGACGTGACGCACGGTGCTGTCGGAGGATCCGAACAGGGAGATGCCGTGACACACTCACCCGAATGGATCTGTTCCCGGCAATCGAACCCTACGACTCGGGACATCTCGCGGTCTCCGACGGCAACGTTCTCTACTGGGAAACTGTCGGTACCCCGTCGGGCCTTCCCCTGGTGTATCTCCACGGCGGACCGGGGCCAGGCTGCACCGCGGGTACGCGCAGGTACTTCGACCCAGACGTGTTTCGCGCGGTGCTGTTCGATCAGCGCGGCTGCGGACGCAGCACGCCCCGAGCCGATGATCCGAGCACCGACCTGTCCACGAACACCACCGATCACCTCATCACTGATATCGAGCGTCTCCGCGAACATCTCGGGATCGATAAGTGGGTGGTGGCCGGGGTGTCCTGGGGCGTGTGCCTCGCATTGGCCTATGCGCAAGCACATCCCGACCGGGTGGCCGGCATGGCGTTGGGAGCGATCACGGCAGGCAGCCGCCGGGAAGTCGAGTGGATCACCCGGGACATGCGGCGGATCTTCCGGCGCGAATGGGAACGGTTCGTCGAACCGGTGCCGCCGGCCGAGCGGGACACAAACCTGGCGGCTGCCTACGCGCGCCTGCTCGCCCATCCCGACGCGGTCGTTCGGGAGAATGCGGCGCTGCGCTGGTGTGAATGGGAGGATACCCACGTCTCGCTCGTTCCCGGATGGGCGCCCTCACCCCGCTATCAGGATCCGACGTTCCGGATGATGTTTGCGCGCCTGGTCACACATTACTGGGGCAATGACCACTTTCTCGGTGAGAACCAACTGCTCGACGGCATGCACCGGCTGGCGGGCATACCGGCGGTTCTTGTTCACGGCCGGTATGACATCTCCGGTCCGCTCGACACCGCGTGGGAGCTGTCCCGCCGGTGGGACAGTAGTTGCCTCGTTGTGGTCGAGGATGCCGGTCACGGCGGGGGTAGCTTCACCGGAGAGCTGGTCGAAGCGATCAGCAGCGTGGCTGAGACGACGCGAAGGTGAGGACGGTGGTTGTGCACGCGCTTCCTTCCAGGTGCCGGTACAACGTCATACGGCCTATCGAGAAGATCTCCGCGATCTCGGATTGATTCATCCCGTTGTCGCGCACCACCCGCGCCAGCTGATCTTCTTCGCCGTCATCGCCGGCGGACTGCCCCAACCCCGGTGCCGGCACGGACCGCGGCCAGGCCGTGTGGCTGGAAGTGTGGGGCCAAAGACAGTCCGGGGATGGCATTGAAGGCGCGCGCGGCGACGGCGACCATGCCGGCTTCAAGCGTGTCCGCGCTGCACGACGGGTGCCGTCAGCCAGGCGCCCGCCTGCGAACCGACTGGATATCCGGAGCTCCGACAGGCGACGAGCCATGGCAACGACGAAAACATCCCACCTTGACGGTGACGTCGAGGTGGGACGTTTGTGCGGCCTGAGAGGTCGGGGGTCGCTCAGGTCGCAATTGGATCATTGGCGATGTGTGCGCACAGCGCAGCTGAACGGCTTGCCGGTCGTGACTTCGTGACGCGATCGGGATCCGATGGTTGCGGGATGCCCGCCTCGCCCTCCCCCGATCGAAGGCGAGACGGGGCGTGTTCCGAAATCCCCGACTAGAACACGTTATCGCCGAACTCGGAGTCTTGGAGGTCGTTTCGGGAAGCATGCGGTGTGGGCGGTGCCGGCCGTCAACGTTTCACATTCCCATCGATTAGCCCGGGTCGGTGCCACAGAACCGGCGGCCGTCGGCCCTAGTGACCTCGGCGATGACACCGAGGTCAGGTTCGTAGACGACCTCGATATGTACGGCTCGTCGGGCTCCCGGCTATTGTCCGAACGACCGTCGCTAGTCATCGATCCATCCATCCGGTCAGCGATGTCAGTCTCGATGTGCAGTGTGATCACCCTGCATGGCGATCGGCTACGAACGGGACTCCCGCAACCAGATCGGGACGTTGCCGGAAGTACGTGGCCGACAGGTGATGTCCGGCAAGATCTGGCTTCGTTGCGTACGTGCAGGTCTCGGATCTGCCCCGTTGCAGCCATGCGGCGATTACGACGTGCGCTTCTTTCACCGCTGCGGACCGGTCGAAGGGGCGGGTATCCCCCTCACCGTGGGCTACGTGAACTGGCGAGCTGTTCATGGTGAACGCACTCGCGTGAATGAACCTCTGAACGCGGACTTCTCGGAAATGCCATGGTGCGTCGTGCTGGCCGCTGAAGCGGATATATGCCCTCGAGTGTTCCGGCCAGCGGTGGCTACGTGAAGGGTCTGTGCACGCTATTTGCTGTCGCGTTCCACGAACGTTCGGGCGCGCAGAACTCAGCAACACCCCTCGTGCAGGACGGTGGCGGCAGTCTGCTCCGGCATGAGTTCCTGCTGCGCTCAGAAGGTGTCGCTGATGGTGATCCTGTCGTAGGTCGCTGGGAACTTGTCGCCACTGGAGCAGTTCAAGGACGTGGTTTGACCGACCGGGATCTGTTCTGTCGTGCAGTCGACGAGCGCCACTACTTCGTTTCCGTCCATGAACTTGATCTCCACGAGCGCACCGTCCTTGTCACCTCGCGCATTGGTCACCTTCAGGCCCTCTATCTGGGCGTAACCGAGTGCGTCCTGCGTGACGGACCATCCGGGTGCGTACTGAAAGCCCGAGACCTCGAACGGCTGACCCTCGGTAATTGTCAGGGGGTTGTCGGGGCCGCCAGGGGCGGAGTCCTGGGCCTCCGCGGTTTCGATTGCCTCGTTGACCTCGTTCGCGGCGACAGCGAGGAATGCGATACAGCCGCCGATCGCCAATACACCCACTGCAACCAGCGCCAATAAGATGTTGCGCACGGTGTGCGATTTCTTGGGCGGCTGGGGTGCCGACGGAGGCGGTCCGCTGTTCTGTACGCGATCGGTCCACCGGGTTCCGTCCCACCATCGCATGACACCGGATGGGTCGGGGTAGTAGCCGGGTGCGGGCGAACCGGCACCGCCGGGATTCGATGCGTCGGACATCAGTGGAATCCTTTCCGCTGGTGGACGTTCGGTTTCCATCGAACGTAGTCACGGGAAGTACGTTCGGTCGCGTTTTCGGTCACGATGTAGTCCCGTGTCGGTGAGATGAAGCCTTCGAGATGCACAGGCGCTTTCCGGTTGGGGTCTCGCTGTCGCCGATGTCCAGCAGGATCCCTGAGCATCTCGATGAAGCGACCCGCACGACCATCAACAGGATCGCCCGGACCGAGTTGATCGTCGTGGGCGAGATCGGGATGCTGCCGCCGGCGTCAGGCTGCCGCCGAAGCGCTTCACTGTCTTATCGGTGCTGCCTATGAGCGGCACAGCGTCGTGGTAACCAACAAACCTGCATCTGTCCGGGTCGACACGATACCGTCGTCGTAGTCGACGTAGACTCTCGCCCTCGGCGCACCCTCGCCGCCTCTGCGGTCCGGATCGTGAGCCGTGAACACCGCGTGGGGACGCTCGTTGTTGTACGCACGGAAGTGTCTTAAGCCCCGCCAGCGGGTGCGTAGTCGTCGTTCCACTTCAGCCGCGCAACGGGCACGAATCCCGCGTCGGCATACAGGTCAGGCAGGACCGTATCGAAGCAGTCCAGGCGGCGGCCACCGGGCACAATGGCTTGGCAGAGCATCGACTGCACGGCCTTCGGGTGAGCGCAATCCCCTTCGAGCGAACGCGGACACAAGCTCGTCGCCGACAGAGTCACGCTCGGGTGTCGTCCGAGGCGAGCTTCTCGAGATCGTGGACAAGTGCTCGACAACATTGCCGTGTGGCTGAGGACGCATCCCGCAAGGGTGGCGACGTCGCCGCAGACGACCTGCAGCGTTTACTCTTCGTCCTCGGGGTTGGGTTCGGCGAGTACGACGCCGGCGCTGATGAAGACGGCGCGTGCGATGTCGTACCGCAGGGAGGCGTCACGGACCGGGGCGCGCATGTCGACGAGGGAGTACGCACCGGGCTCGGTCAGTGGCCCACCTGGGCGTTGTACGAGCAATAGGGCCGTGCTGTGGGTGTCGTTGCGACACGGGTATGCCAGGCCGTGCAGGTGCGGGTTGCGGACAAGGATGGCGTGCGCGACGCGGCGGCTCCACCCGTAGTCCCGACGTGTGCAGCTGTGGATGCTGCTGGTCAGTCCGATTTTCCGCAGATGTGGGTCGCGCAGGGTGGCGACGTCGAGGTCGACGTGTAGTTGCCATCGCACCAATGCTCGTCCGTCGACCTGGACGGCCGCAATGATGCGGCTGGCGGGGATCTTCTTCGCGCGCAGGATCCCTTCGGCGACGGCACCGTCGAGTGTGGGCGAGCAGTA
The DNA here is from genome assembly GCF_053345925.1 of Rhodococcus sp. C26F. NCBI lineage: Bacteria > Bacillati > Actinomycetota > Actinomycetes > Mycobacteriales > Nocardiaceae > Rhodococcus > Rhodococcus sp. C26F. The sequence goes on along the minus strand of NZ_JBKFBA010000029.1, from coordinate 69,325 downwards.
CACGTACCCACCGTGGGCACGGTCGAGGGGATCGAACCGGCCTTGTTGACCGAGTTCGGCTCCGGTGGGGTGCTCGTGATGGACAGAGATGTTCGGGTTGAACGTCGACACGTCGTAGGGCGGGTCGAGTTCGACGAACCGCCACAGTGTCGTGCCGGCCGGCACGGTCATGACTTCGACGGCGGATCCGTTGTAGAACTCGTCGTCCTCGGGACGCTGGAGCGGAACCTCTGGGTGGTCGCTGGTGGGGTGTTCGCTCACATTCCTGCCGTCAGGTCGTCGAGCGCCGCGTCGAGGAGCTGCTCGTCCAGCGTGCCGGCGGCCAGAGCTGCTACCGGGCTCATCTCGTCGAGGATGTCGTTGTCCTCGAACCACCACGACAAGGTGCCCCACGGATCGTTGAATGCGCCGAGTCGCATGTTGGCGCGTTCGACGAGGGGATGGATGCCGCCGCGGGGATCGAACTGGAAGGCTGGGAAGCGGAATCCGTTGGCCACTTTGAGCGCGAGCAGTTTCGACTCTTTGCGGCGCTCGTGCGCGATGGTCCGGGAGCTCGACTGTCCTGTGCGGGAGAGCCGGCTCGAGGCCTCCTGCGCCGAGTAGGTATCGCGATGCAGGTCGATCGGCGGCGTGTACTCGAACGGACCCGCCGAGGTGGGAATCGTCACCGGCCGGTGCGGTGCCGATTCCGACCTCGTGGGGACAGCCGTCGTTATGGCGGCGGGTTCGAGGGTGACCCGCACGCTGAGCAGGGGGCCTTGCCGCTCGATCTCGACACGGCACTGCGCCCGGGTGGAAACCTCGGACAACTTCTCCAGCAGGTACGCGCGGATGAGGGCGTCGTGCGCTTCCGGAGCGGCTCCGAAGGACACCTTCTTCGACACTGCTGCCGCGCCGTTCGAGGCAAGGAACGAAGCGACGAGTCCGTCGACGATGCGATCGAGGCGCGCCGCGGTTGCTGCGGTTACCTTCCGCCTACGTCCCAGACCGTCCGGTGCGCCGGGCTGAGGCTTGACCAGTCCAGGGATGCGGCCGCCTCGTCGCGCGGACGTGGCCGAGCCCTTTGCGGGTCGGGTGCCCGAGGTCTGCTCGGGGCGGCTGCCACCGTTGCGGACTGTGACGGCGGCAGCTGCCACCAGAGGTGCATGCATATGGCGGCATGCCTTGGCTCGCTTGATCGCGGCTGCCTGCGCTGCCTTCCGGTGCAGGTCACTGCGTGAGTGCGCCATCACACCTCCCATATCAGTACAGTCCGAACGATCCGTACACCATCGTACCGCAGGGCCGCAGCGTCTACTAGACCGCCGATACGCACACCCCTTTCGCTCCGGGTGCTTCCCTGATGCGGACGGGGTCTGCGCAGCGCACCACCATCCCGCCGGAACACCTGGCGACCTCGTTCCGATCATGTGAGCCATGCCGGTTGCAGCTCGCGGACCATCGGCGTCGCCGATATCGCAGCTCCCCAGAAGACCGAAGATCGGGGCGAGGTCGACCTCGCCCAACTCGGAGCGCGGGTGCGTGCCTGCTCTACTGCGTCCCCTCGCACGCCCTCTGAAGCCGTCCCCTGTGCCCAGGACCGCGCCTGGCCCTGGGATACAGGCGGCGGCGACGCGAACTGTGGAACGAATGTTCATCCCCGGTACCGATGTGCGCAATCGTGTCGGTGCCAGGACCGGCAGGCACTGTCCGATGCCGAGAACAACCTGATCGAGAACCGCGTCGCCGAACTGCACGACGATCCCCCCAGGTGGCTCGTACCTACGATGTCTCCGGTTTCTGCAATTGGTCGCCCGTTGAGGTCGGATACATGCGGTTGCCGTGGCCGGTACTACTGGGCGAGGTAGTCGCACGCCGAACTTCAGGCTCTGAGTTGTCGTTACGCCTGGGGACAAGATCGGTTAGGCGCGGCGCTGCGACGTTCGGTCTTTTGGTCCGAGGCCTGGTGCTCGTATGGCGACTACGAAGGCGGGCCGGATGGATTCGTCGAGTTCGCTCAGTCCGCTCTGCACTGGTTTACCCGAATAGTTCACCTACTAGGATGTGCGTGCTTCGAGGTGGACGGAGAGAACGAATACGGCGAGGTCTACGCGCAATCATTGCATTATTGGACAGACCGACACGGGCACAACAAACCTCTTACCGTGAGCGGCAGGTACGTCGATCAGTCCAGTCGCCGAAATAGCCAGTGGCGCATCATGCATCGGCGCGAAGTGTGTGACATTTCCACAGTTCAGATCGTCCAGGACGGCCAGCTTCTACTCGGCTCCACGACGGTAGGCTCACGTCCAGGTCATGGGCCTCGTACGACCGCACTGCCCACGGCACGTACCACGAGGTTCAAGCCCCGTTCCTACGAGAATCCGCCCGAGAAACCGTGCGTTGCACATCCGTGCCCGGGTGACACCGCAGCGTACTGGTACGGACTGAGCCCGGCGATACAGCCATAGCCGTGTTGTTGTTTATCGCGATAGCGCCGTGCCAGGCCTGGGCAGTGATACTCATCCAGTCGATTTATCTGCCCTGCAAAGCAGGCTTGCTGGCACATGCTGTGACCACAGCTGTACCACCGACGTGCACGCGGCCCACGCAGACCAGCATCTTGTACCGGCCTCCAAACAGCCATCGACAAGAACGTGCGGGCTACCGGCTCGACTTCGTATCGTGTGGATCCGCAGAACCGCCAATCTCCGCCAACCGTCGAGCCTTTTGTGCGCGAACGGTTCTGCACTCCGATGGTCCACCACTCTCCCGCATTCACACGAGAAGAGAGCACATCATGTCGTTGAACGGAAAGATTGCCATCGTCACCGGCGCCGCCCAGGGCATCGGGCAGGCCACCGCCAAACGTCTCGCCTCCGAGGGCGCCACCGTCATCGCCGCGGACATCCAGGACGCCTCCGCCACCGTCGACGCCATCGCGCAACTCGGCGGCAAGGCCCATGCCTATGAACTCGATGTCCGGGTCATGAACAGCTGGGCCGACACCGTCCGCGAGGTGATCGACGGGCACGGGCGCGTCGACCTGCTCGCCAACGTTGCCGGAGTGGTCAACATGCTCAGCGAGGACAGCGTCGTCGGGCTCACCGAGGAGGCCTGGGACAACGTCATCAACACCGATCTCAAGGGTGTCTGGCTCGGCATGCGGGCCGTCATCCCCCACATGATCGAGCGCGGTGGCGGCCGCATCGTGAACATCTCCTCGATGGCCGCGCTGCGGGGCCTGCCCAATCTCGCCTCCTACTCGGCGGCGAAGGGCGGGGTGGTGTCGCTGACCAAGCAGGCCGCATTCGAGTACGGCCCGCACAACATCCTCATCAACGCGATCTGCCCGGGCACGATCGACACCCCGATCCTGGCGGACATCACCGACGAGATGCGCGAGGCCAACGCGAACGCGCACATCGTGCGGCGCCTGGGTCTGCCGGAGGAGATCGCCTCGATGGTCGCCTATCTCATGCGTGAGGGCAGCTTCCTCACCGGCGAGATCTACCCGGTCGACGGCGGCTGGGCCGCCAAGGGCAATTTCTGACTGCCCCGGATTTTCGACCTCCCTTTTGGATCCTTCGACAATCCCGTCGGTCCCGGCGCCTTCCCACGCCGGGACCGACATCTCATTCTGTGACCCACGACATAGTTCGGCCTGATGCAACGACGATCGAGGAGAGCCTCCGTGACCGATCAATCCTGCTCCTTCGGCCTGTGGTACGACTTCCGGAATCCCGCGCGGTGGCCGCGCACCTTCACTCGCTTCTACGAGGAGACCCTCGAGCAGATCGCCTGGGCCGAAAGCCGCGGCATCGACTCGGTCTGGCTCACCGAACATCACTTCATGGCCGACGGGTACACCCCGTCGCCGTTCGTGCTCGCCGGCGCGATCGGGGCCCGCACCCGCTCGTTGCGCATCGGCACCAACCTCATCGTCTCCCCGCTGCACAACCCGATCCGCCTCGCCGAGGACGCCGCGACCCTGTCGCTGCTCACCAGTGGACGTTTCGATCTCGGAGTGGGGCAGGGCTATTGGCAACCGGAATTCGACGCCTTCGGACGGTCACTGCGACACCGCCCCAGCCTCCTCGAGGAAGGCGTCGACATGATTCGGCGGGCGTGGTCGGGGGCGTCCGCCGAATTCCACGGCAAGCGTTACGACTTCCCGGCCCTGCCGGTCACCCCACGCCCGGAATCAACCCCGCAGCTGCTCGTCGGCGCGATGGCCGAACCCGCGATCGAACGGGTGGCACGCATCGCCGACGGGTTCCTCAGCACCCAGAACGTGCACCACGAAGCCTATCTCGACGCGCTCGAACGTACGGGACGCTCCCGGGAGGAGGGCCGCATCTACGCCGGTCAGTGGGCGATCGTCGCCGAGGATCCCGAAGGCGAGTGGGCCCGCATCGGCGAGCACGCGCTCTACCAGATCAACGGCTACATCGAGATGGGCGCCTTCGGCCCGCCCGAGTCCACCCCGACCTTCGCGACCCCGCAGGATCTACTCGACGCCGGCTCGTTCGTGCTGTGGGACGCCGACACCGCCGTGAAGGAACTGACCAGCCTGCTGTGCGAGCGGCCGCAGATCAAGGACGTGCACTTCTGGGCACAGCTGCCCGGCGAATCGGTCGAAAGCGGTTCGGCCCGCATCGAACTGCTCACCGCGAAAGTGATCCCGCAGGTACGTGCGGCGGTCGCCGCCGCCCGACAGGAGGTGACCGCATGACCCCGCCGCCGGCCACCGGTTCCACCACCCCGCTACTCATCACCGACTTCCTCTACCGCGCCTGTGATCTTTTCGCCGCGAAGACGATCACCGAGTACCGGGACGGCGAGAAGATCCACGAATACACCTACGGCGAGTACGCCGACCGGGTACTGCGCCTGGCGCAGGCGCTGATCGACCTCGGGGTGCAGCCCGGCGACCGGGTCGCCACGCTGGCGTGGAACCACCACCGTCACCTCGAGCTGTACATGGCCGCACCGTTGGCCGGGGCGGTGCTGCACACGCTCAACCTGCGGCTCGAGGCCGACGAGATCGCCTACATCGTCGACCACGCCGACGACCGCGTGGTCTTCGCCGACTCGTCGCTGCTGCCCCTGCTCGATACCGCCCGGGCGCGCCGCCCCGGCATGCCGGTACTCACCACCGACAGCGACTCCCCGGACCTGCGCTCGCAGGATGAACTGATCGCCGCCGCATCCCCGCTGCCGGAACCGGTACCACGCGACGAGAACGACCTGGCCGCACTGTGCTACACCTCGGGCACCACCGGATCCCCCAAGGGCGTGGGCTATTCGCATCGCGCCCTGTACCTACACACCTTCACCGCGTGCCTGGCCGACGGGCACGCGATCAGCGAACGCGACACCGTCTGCCACATCGTGCCGATGTTCCACGCCAACGCTTGGGGCATCCCTTTCGCCGCGTTGATGACCGGCGCGAACCAGGTGCTGCCCGGACCGCATCCGGCGGTGCCCGACCTCGCGACCATCCTCGCGGCCGAGCAGGTCACGTACACCGGCATGGTCCCCACCGTCGCGGTGGACCTGGTGCGCCACACCCTCGCCGAGCAGATCGACCTCACCTGTCTGCGGGCGCTGGTACTCGGAGGCTCCACCCCCACCCCAGAGCTGATCCGCAGCATCGAGGAAGACCTCGGCGTGCGCGCCTACCAGGGCTGGGGCATGACCGAGCTGTCACCGATGGGCACCTTCGCGCGGCCCCCACGCTCGGCCGACGACGACCCGCAGCGCCGCTACGAGTACGTCCGCCGGCAGGGCCGGTTACTGCCCGGCCTGCACTGGAAGCTCGTCGACGACGACGGCGCTGTAGTTCCCCACAACGGCATCGACCGCGGGGAACTGCTCATGCGCGGACCCTGGGTCGCCGAACGCTACTACCACGACGAACACCCCGAGGCGTTCGTCGACGGCTGGCTGCGCACCGGCGACATCGCCACAATCGACCCCGAGGGCTATCTGACGATCGTCGACCGGGCCAAGGACCTGATCAAGAGCGGCGGCGAGTGGATCAGCTCCGTCGCCCTCGAACAGGCCCTGACGACGATCCCGCAGGTTGCCGAGGCCGCGGTGATCGCGGTGCCGCACGAACGCTGGCAGGAACGCCCGCTGGCGTTCGTCGTGCCCGCGGACGGCGCGCACCTCGATCCGGAGCAGGTCCGCGCAGCGCTGGCCGAGCGGGTGCCGCGCTGGTGGGCGCCCGAACAGGTCGTGGTCCTGGATTCCCTGCCGCGCACCAGCGTCGGCAAGCTCGACAAGAAGACGCTGCGCAGCCGGGCCGGCGACGGGTTGTTTGTGGATCCCCACAAGACGGCCTCGGCGACCTCGTCCACGTGACGCGGCTCACGTTCTAGCGTCGGTGCCACACCGGCCCCGCCGAAGAAGAAGGGGCGTTCGTCGTCGCCAGGAGGAGCTCTCGTGAAGTTCGGCATCTTCTACGTCCTCGAATGCCCCGACCACGACTTCCCGCGCGCCTACCGCGAGATGCTCGAACAGGTCGAATACGCCGAGAAACTGGGCTTCGACGAGGTGTGGCTGGCCGAACACCACGGCAGCGACTACGGTTCCATGCCCTCCCCGCAGGTGGCGGCGGCCGCCATCGCGCAACGCACGCAGCGCATGCGCATCGGGATCGCGGTGAGCAATCTGACCTTCGACTGGCCGGTGCGCATCGCCGAGGACTACGCGATGGTCGACGTGCTCTCCGACGGGCGCCTCGACTTCGGCGTCGGCCGCGGCTACCAACCCCAGGAGTTCCGCAACATGGGGGTCGGCGACCTGCAGGGCGCGAGCCGGGACATGTTCACCGAAGCCCTCGAGATCGTGCGCGGGCTGTGGAGCAAGCCGGCGGGACAACCGTTCTCGTACCACGGCAAACACTTCGACCTCGAGGACGTCGACTGCCGCCCCACCCCGGTGCAGCGCCCCACCCCACCGATCTACATCGCCTCGATCAGCCCCGAGACCCTCGATCTTGCCGCTGACCAGGGCTACAACATGCTCGTCACCCCCACCTTGATGACGATGCCCGAACTGAACAGCTTCGTCGTCGACGCCAAACGCCGATTGCGGGATCTGGGCCGCGACATCCTCGACCTGGATTTCCCGATGAACTGGCAGATCCACCTCGCCGACACCGAACAGGCCGCGGTGGACAACGCCCGCGAGGCGTTGACCTGGTACTTCGACGCCGCACTGTCGGCGGTGCCGCAGGGCCCGGACGTGCCGCCGACCTACGAGCGCTACGCCGAACTGGTCTCGGCCACCGACGAGGCCGGCGGCGTCACCGTCGATGGTCTGCGCGACGGCGGCGTCGTCTACGTCGGCGACCCCGACGGCCTGATCCGGCAGCTCGACGCGCTGCACGACGAGACCGGGCTGCAGCACCTGATCTGCTGGATGCGCTTCGGCGGCCTCGAGCACGACAAGGTGCTGCGATCGATGGAACTGTTCGCCGAGCACGTCATGCCGCGCTTTCGCGACCGCGCCCCGGTGGTGCCGCGGGCGCTGCGGGAGCAGCCGGCCCCCGAGACCACGTCCTTGCCCCCTTCCCTACTCGTTCAGGAGGACACCATGGGATATCTGCCCGTCGAGAACGACCGCAGCATCTACTTCGAACACCACCGCGGCAGCGGCCGGCCGATCGTGCTGGTGCACGGCTGGGGCGCCAACGCCCGCGCCTGGGACACCACGCTGCCGGCGCTGCTCGCCCACGGCAACGAGGTCGTCACCGTCGACCTGCGCTGCTGCGGCCGGTCCGACAAGGACTTCGACGACGTGTCGATCGCCGCACTCGGTGAGGACGTCGTGCGCCTGGTCGACCATCTCGGGCTCGACCAGCCGGTGATCAACGGCTGGTCGCTCGGCGGAGCCGTCGCCACCGTCGCCGTCGCCCAGCTCGGCGACCGGGCGTCGGGGCTGGTGCTCACCGGCGGGGCCTCCCCGCGCTACACCGCGACCGACGACTGGCCGCACGGCGGCTCGGTCGACGACGTCGAGGGCACCCTCGCGGCCGTGGCCGCGAACCGCGCCGAGACCTTCCGCGGGGTTGCCGCGGCGGTATGCGCGCAGAATCCCGGTGAAGCCGTACTGGATTCGATCTGGGACATGTTCATGGCCATGGGGCCGCGCGGGGACGACTCGCTGCGCGATCTCGCGACGGTGGATCTGCGCAAGGAGATGGCGGCGCTCGAGGTGCCGATCCTGCTGCTGCACGGCACCGCCGACGCGTTCGTGCCGTTCTCCGCGGCCGAGGCCGTGCGCAGTATCAACGCACGCGCCGAACTCGTCGAGTTCACTGGGGTCGGGCACGCGCCCTTCCTCGAGGACCGCGACCGCTATCTCGCCGCGCTGACGGGATTTCTGAAGCGATGACCGAGACGAAGAACTGGCTGGTCACCGGTGGGTCGCGGGGCATCGGCCGGGCGGTCGTCGAGCAGGCGACCGCCCGCGGCGACCGGGTCGCGGTGTTCGCCCGCAAGCCTGCCAGCGCGCAGTGGGCCCATCCGGACCGGGTGGTCGAGATCCACACCGATATCGCCGATCCGGACTCGCTCGCCCGCGGGGTCGACACCGTCTTCGAAGAGTTCGGCTCGCTCGACGTGGTGGTCAACGCCGCCGGGGTGCATCGTGGCGGCCGCATCGGCGATCTGTCGCGCAAGCACTGGGACGAGGTGATCGGCACCAATCTTTCCGGCGCGTTCGAGCTGGCCCGCACCGTCTCGCCCCGACTCGGGGCCGGCGCAGCGATCATCAATGTCGGTGCGGTGGTAGGTTTCCGGGGATTCCCGGGTGATGTGGCCTACGGGGCGGCGAAAGCCGGCCTGCACGGGCTGACGCAGGTGCTCGCTGTCGAGCTGGCGCCACGGCAGATCCGGGTGAACCTGGTGATCCCTGGTTTCGTGGACACCGACATGACCTCCGCCCTGACGGGGCGGGCACGCGAGCGGATCCTCGCGGCGATCCCGATGGGCCGCACCGGTCTTCCCGAAGAGATCGCGCAGGTCATCGTGGGTGTCGCCGATTCGCCGTACATGACCGGGTCGGTGGTGGCCACCGACGGCGGGTTGATGAGCTCGTTCAGTTCCCGCAGTTGACCCCCGGGGCGTTGTAGCGACCTACAACCGCCGGGAAACTTACGTGACCCACGCCACAGGCTTCCGGCTAGTCTCGAGCACAGCAGCACCGAAAACGTTCCCCCGCTGCATTTTTCGTCCAATCCCCTCCGAAAGGAGTTCGCATGGACAACGTCGCGAGCGCCGGAAGCCTCGAAGCGGCCAACAAGAAGCTCGTCTCGGAATTCATGGAGGTCTTCTCCACCGGCGACGTCGAGGCGATCATGGGCTATCTCGCCCCCACCGCCACCTGGTGGGTCGCCGGCACCATCGAGGGCATCTCCGGCACCAAGAACAAAGAAGAGTTCCGCGCGATGCTCTCCGGTCTGTCGACCGAGACGAAGACCGGCGCGATCCGTCTGACCCCGCTGGCGTGGACCGCCGAGGGCGACCGCGTCGCGGTGGAGACCGAGTCGTACTCCGAGATGAACAACGGCCGCATCTACAACAACCTCTACCACTTCGTCTTCGAGGTCCGCGACGGGCAGATCCAGTCGGTCAAGGAGTTCCTCGACACCGAACACACCCGGGCCGTCTTCCTCGGCTGACTCCCCTCCCTATTCCTCCTGAAACCCCACTCACACAAGGAGCTACGTCCATGGACGTCGGAATGCTGCTGGTCTTCCAGAACTACCACGAGAACGTCAGCGACCAGGAGGTCTTCCTCCGCGAACTCGAGATGGGCGTCGACGCGGAGAAGTACGGATTCGACGCCGTCTGGTCCGCCGAACACCACTTCGACGACTACTCGATGTGCCCGGACAACCTGCAGATCATGTCCTACATCGCGGGTCGGACCTCGACGATCAAGCTCGGCACCGGCGCCGTGATCCTGCCGTGGAACAACCCGGTCCGAGTCGTCGAAAAGATGGCGATGCTCGACATGATGTCCGGCGGCCGCGCCCTCTACGGCATGGGCCGCGGCCTGGCGAAGATGGAGTACGACGCCTTCGGCATCCCGATGGACGAGGCCCGCGGCCGGTTCATCGAGGCCGCCAACCTCACTATCGAGGGGCTGCGCACCGGCGTCGTGGACAACCCCGACGGCGAGTTCTACAAGCAGGCCCGCGTGGAGATCCGGCCCGCCCCGAACCCCGCCTACGAGTGGACCCGCGACCGGCTGTTCGGCGCCGCCATGTCCCCCGATTCCGTGCCGGTCATCGCCGATCTCGGTGTGCGCATGATGACCTTCGTGCAGTACGAGTTCGCCAAGCACGCCGAAGCGATCAACCGCTGGCGCGATCTGTACCGGGAGCGGTGGAACACCGAACCGCTGCCGCCGGTCGTGCAGGACTTCGTCATCTGCCACGAGGACGCCGAGGAGGCCCGCCGCCTCGCCTACGAGCACACCGCCCGCTACTTCCTGTCGGTGATCAAGCACTACGACTTCGCCGGCGAGCACTGGCGCAACACCCGCGGCTACGAGACCTACCAGGCCGGCGCCGACATGATCCGCGAGGCCGGCATGGAGGCCGCCGCCGACGCCTACGTCGAGGCCAACATCTACGGCACTCCCGAGCAGATCGTCGAGAAGTACGCAGCCCGCCACGAACTGGTCGGCGACGTCTTCGTCAATGCCGCCTTCGCGTTCGGCGGCCTGCCGATCGACCAGGCCGAGAAGTCGCTGAAACTGTTCGGCGAGAAGGTCGTTCCCGAACTGCACAAGTTGAAGGCGAAGGTCCCGGCCGGCGCCTGATCCCGACCCGGGCGGTGCCCGGCCCAGCCGGGCACCGCCCGTTCCATCCCGTCGGAGGACGACCATGAACTCCCCACTCACTCAAGACCTCACCACCGTGTTCCGGGACGTGATGGCCGGCGTGTGCACCCCCGTCACGGTGGTGACCGCACTCGACGGCGACCGCCCGCACGGCACCACCGTCAGCGCCTTCGCGTCGCTGTCGATGGATCCTCCGATGGTGCTCGTCGCACTCGACCGCGGATCGGACCTGCTCACCGTCGTGCGCGGACAGGGCCGGTTCGGAGTCAACATCCTCGGCCACGGCCAGGACAGCCTGGCACTGACCTTCGCCCGCAAGGGTCCCGACAAGTTCGCTGCCGTCGCATGGTCACTGTCGGCGGGCACCCCGCGCATCACCGGCACCCCTGGATGGGTGGCGTGCACCGTTTCTGACCTCGTCGACGGCGGCGACCATGTGGTGGTCCTCGGCCACGTCACCGAGGCCGACCGCCACGACCACCCGCCGCTGACCTACCACCGGCGCACTTTCGGCACCCACAGCGCAGAACAGGAGTAGTGGCCATGCCCCGCACCCCGGCCCAGCAGGTCGAACTCGCCGTCGAGGCCCTCGCCGCGGGCGGACTCGTCGTCGTGGTCGACGACGACGACCGCGAGAACGAAGGCGACCTCGTCACCGCCGCGTCGACCATCACCGCCGAGCAGATGGCGTTCCTCGTACGCCACACCACCGGCATCGTCTGCGCACCCATGCCGGCACACCGCGCCGACGCGCTCGACCTGCCGCTGATGGTCGAGCACAACACCGACGCGCACGGCACCGCCTTCACCGTCAGCGTCGACCACGTCTCCACCGGCACCGGGGTCAGCGCCGCCGACCGCGCCGCGACGATGCGGGCCCTCGCCGACGAGACCACCGCCCCCGCCGATCTGCGGCGCCCCGGACACGTCTTTCCACTGCGCGCCCGCGAGGGCGGGGTCCTCGCCCGCGCCGGGCACACCGAGGCCGCCGTGGACCTGCTGCGCCTGGCCGGGGCCGGCGAGGTGGGGGTGATCGGCGAGATCGTCGCCGAGGACGGCTCCATGCGCCGCGGCGACGACCTGGCCGAGTTCGCCCGCATCCACGGGCTGCCGCTCCTGCGCATCGCCGACCTGGTGCACTACCGGGCAGCGACCGAACCGTTCGTCGAGTACGTCGCCGAGGCGCAGATGCCTACCGAGTTCGGGACGTTCCGCGCGGTGGCGTTCCGGTCGGTGCTCGACGACAGCGAACACCTGGCACTGGTGATGGGTGACATCGCCGCAGCCGGCCGCAGCCGCGAGGGGGTGCTGGTGCGGGTACACAGCGAATGCCTCACCGGCGACATCCTCGGCTCGCTGCGATGTGACTGCGGCGCCCAACTCGAACGCGCCCTCGAAGAGATTGCTCGCGAGGGCTGCGGGGTGCTGGTCTACCTCCGCGGCCACGAGGGGCGCGGTATCGGGCTCGCCCACAAGATCCGCGCCTACTCGCTTCAGGAGCAAGGCCTGGACACCGTCGATGCCAACCGCGCCCTGGGGCTGCCGGACGATTCGCGTAGCTACGGGGTGGGCGCCCGCATCCTCGCCGACCTGGGGGTACGGCGCATGCGGCTGATCACCAACAACCCGAGCAAGCTCGGCGGGCTGGAGGGCTACTCGATCGAAATCGTCGGCCGGGTGTCGCTGCCGACCGCCGTCACTGCCCATAACCTGCGCTATCTGCGGGCCAAGCGGGACCGGATGGGGCACGTGCTCGACACTTCTCTCCCCGATGTGATCGCGACCTGACCATCGACTATTTTGTGATGTTGCACAACATCGTGGATGCCGAGTGACCGCGACCACGACGAGGAGGCGAGAGGACGGCATGACCCTGCTGCCGAGCACCGGAACCGGAACCACCCCGCTCCGTCCTCCGGGCACGGCCACCGTCCCCCGTCACCGCGAACGCGACGTCATCACCGCCTTCGCCGAGATCACCGGGGAGGCGATCAAGGACACCGACCTCGAGGAACTACTGCGCGCAGTGTGCCTCAAGCTGTGCGAGGTGATCGGGGTCTGCCGCTCCTCCCTCTACCTCAAGCGCCCCGACGGACGCTTCCGCGGCGCCGCCGGGCACTGCGCCGAGCAGGGCGACATCACCGAAGCCGTCAAACGCCAGGAATCCGGGATCGAGGGCGACCGGTTCAGCCGGGAGATCATCGACACCGCCCGCCCGGTGCTCATCGAGGACGTGCGCAACGACCCGCGACCACACCGGCGCACCATGGAGCACTGGCAGGTACGGGCCATGCTCGGCGTCCCCCTGGTATTCGACGGCGAGGTCATCGGGCTGCTGTTCGTCGACGACCGCGACGGCGACCACGCCTACACCCAGGAAGACATCGAGATCGCCGAGATGTTCGCGCAACTCAGTGCGCTGTTCATCAGCCAGGCCATGCTCAACGTGCGGCTGCGCACCCAGGCCTCGGAGATCGCCCGCAGCCGCAACACCCTCGCCTATCTCGCCGACGTGCACCGCAAACTCACCAACGCCGTGCTCGAAGGCGCCGACATCCACACCGTCGTCGCGCTGCTGTCGGACCTGTCCGGCAAACCCGTCGTGCTCTACGACGAGGACTTCCGGGTCCTGGCCTGGTCCACGCCCGCCGCCCTCGGCCTCGACCGACCACCGGTGATCTCCGAGAAGATCCGGGGCATGCCATCGGTGAAGGCCGAACTCGCCGGTCTGAGCCCCGCGCGCCCGTCCGCAGTGGTGCCACCGACCCTGTCGGTCGGGCTCGGCCGCCGGCACCTGATGTGCCGGCTCGTCATCGAGGGCCGCCCCAACGGCTATCTCGGCATCGTCGAGGTCGGCCGGTCGCTCGAAGCGGTCGACGCGAACATCGCCGAGCACGGCGCGACCGTGCTGTCGCTGCAGATTCTGTCCGAACGCCGCCAGATCGAGACGCAAGGGCAGGCGCGCGACGACTACCTGTCCGACCTGCTGCGCAACACCCGCGACAAAGAACACCTGATCCGCCGCGGCCCGCAGTTCGGCATCGACCTGACCAACCCGCACGTGCTGGTGCGGTTCACCCTGTCCGCGAACCCGCGCCTGACCGCCTCGGCCGCGCAGCGCCTGGTCACCCGCCGTTTCCGGGAGATCTTCGGCATCGACGAGCCCGCCGCGGTGAAACTGCCCGGCCACATCATCGTGCTGGTCCCACTCCGCGAGGGCGGCTCCGCCGACGAGCTGGCGGCGGTGCGCGAGAAGGTGCAGCAGGTGCGCGCGTCGCTGCAATCTGATCTGGCCACCGGCGCCACCGTCATCTCCGGGGTGTGCCGGGAGGTCACCGACTTCCCGCACGCCTCGCGCGAGATGCGGGAGGTCGCCGAGATCGCCCACTCCTTCGACCGGTCCGAGGACGTCCTCGACGTCACCGAACTCGGTCTGCTGCGTGTCGTCGTGAGCTCCGGCCGGGTCAAGGAGGCCGTGCGGTTCGCGCACGAGTACGTGCACACCGTGCGCGCCACCGACGACGGGATCCTGCTGGCGACCTGGCGCGCCTTCGTCGCCGCGGAAGGGCGGGTCCAAGGCGCCGCCGCGATGCTGGACGTGCACGAGAACACCGTTCGCTACCGGATGGGCAAAATCAAGGAGCTGACCGGGCTGGACCCGAGCAGCCTCGACGCCCTGCTCTCGGCGCGCCTGGCCTTCCAGATCCTCGAATTCTCGGCCCGCTGACCAGCGCCGATCCCGGCCCATCAGGTGTTGTAGGAATCCACAATCGGTCCCGAAAACCGCAGTGCCCCCATAGGTGTCGGCCGATACGTTCGATACATGCCGACCGACACCACACCCAGCGACCTCCTCGGGGTCGATCTCACCGCCGTGCGGGACTGGATGGACACCCAGGGCCTCGGCTCCGGCGAGCCGACCGCAGTCTCCCCCATCGGCGGCGGGACCCAGAACATCATGATCGGCTTCGAACGCTCCGACGTCCGGTACGTGCTCCGACGCGGACCGAAACACCTTCGGCCTCAATCGAACCGAGTGATGCAGCGGGAGATGACGCTGCTGCGTGCATTGTCCGGGACCGCGGTGCCGCACCCGACCTTCGTTGCCGGCTGCGAAGACACCCACGTGCTCGGTGCGGTGTTCTACCTGATGCGCGCTGTGGACGGCTACAACGCCGCCGAGACCCTCACCCCCGCCCACGGCGCCGACCGAACCTTGCGCCACCGCATGGGCCTGAGCATGGTCGACGCCCTCACCGAACTGGCGCGCCTGGACCCGGCGGCGATCGGATTGAGCGACTTCGGTCGCCCCGAGGGTTTCCTCGAACGACAGGTAGGCCGCTGGCTGGGCGAACTCGAGTCCTTCACCCACCTGCCCGGTTACCCCACGGTGCTATTGCCGCAGGTCGAGAGGATCGCGTCCTGGCTCGACGACAACCGGCCGCCGCAGGGTGCACCCGGCATCCTGCACGGCGACTACCACGTCGCCAACGTCATGTTCGACCGCGTGGCCCCCACGGTCGTCGCGATGGTCGACTGGGAGATGGCTACCGTCGGTGACCCGCTGCTCGATCTGGGCTGGATGTTGGCGATGTGGCCGGACGCCGACGGCGAACCCGACCTACTCGAAAGCCGCCTCACCGCCGCCGGTGGCCTGCCGAGCCGCGCCGAGTTGATCGCCCGGTACGCCGCGAACAGCGACCGCGACCTCTCCGCGCTCGACTGGTACACCGCGCTCGCCGGGTTCAAGCTCGGCATCATCCTCGAGGGCACCTACGCCCGCTCCCTCTCCGGGCAGGCCCCCACCGACGTCGGTGACCGCCTGCACCGCTACGCCCTGCTCCTGTTCGAGCGCACCCTGCGCTCGATCGACTGACCCGCTCCCCACACACCCCGGAGGTACGACGACATGGCTTGGGAATTCTCCACCGAACCCGAGTTCCAGCAGAAACTGGACTGGATGACAAGCTTCGTCCGTGACGAGATCCGTCCGCTCGAGACCCTCGAGCTGACCTGGCCGCAGCTGCGCAAGGCGATCGCGCCGCTGCAGCAGGAGGTCAAGAAGCAGCAGCTGTGGGCCGCGCACCTCGACCCCGAACTCGGCGGCCAGGGCTACGGTCAGGTCAAACTCGGCCTCATGCACGAGATCCTCGGCTCCAGCCCCTACGGGCCGATCGTGTTCGGTTGCCAGGCACCGGATTCCGGAAACGCCGAGATCCTCGCCGCGGTCGGCACCGACGAGCAGAAGCGCCGCTGGCTCGACCCACTGCTCGCCGGTGAGATGTACTCGGCCTTCGCCCTGACCGAACCGGACAACGCCGGTGCCGATCCGACGAACCTGACCACCACCGCGGTCCGCGACGGTGACGGCTGGGTCATCAACGGTGCCAAGTGGTTTATCTCCAACGCCTCCACCGCCGACTTCGTTATCGTCGTCGCCGTCACCGATCCCGACGCCGAACGGCACCGCCGCGCCTCGCAGTTCATCGTCCCCATCGACGCCCCCGGCCTCGAGGTGCTGCGCGACATCGCCTCGATGGAGAATCCGTCGCCGCGGGAGAACACCTACGGGTCGCACTGCGAGGTCGTCTTCCGCGACGTGCAGGTCAGGGATGACGCCCTGCTCGGCAGTCCCGGTGACGGTTTCCTGATCTCGCAGAAGCGCCTCGGTCCGGGTCGTATCCACCACTGCATGCGCTGGATCGGCCAGGCCAACCGCGCCTTCGACATGATGTGCGAGCGCGCCACCTACCGGTTCGCCCACGGCAGCGTCCTCGGCGAGAAGCAGACCGTCCGCAACTGGATCGCCGATTCGGCCGCGGAGATGCAGGCGCTGCGGCTGATGACGCTGCAGGCGGCCTGGGTGATCGACACCCAGGGCACCAAGGCGGCTCGCAAGGAGATCGCCATGATCAAGTACTACGGCGCGAAGATCCTGCACGACGTCATCGACCGGTCCGTGCAGACGCACGGCTCCCTCGGCTACAGCTCCGACCTGCCGCTGGAGTTCATGTATCGCGCGGCTCGCGCCGCACGCTTGTACGACGGACCGGATGAGGTCCACCGCGACACCGTCGCCAAACTGATCCTGCGCAACTACCACGCTCCCGCGGACCGGGTGCCGAGCGAACATGTCCCGACCCGCCGACGCTCAGCGCTCGAGCGTTACCCCGCGCTGTTCGACGAGGTCCTTGCTTCGGTTTGAGCTCAACGAATGACCATGGCCTCTTAGAGCACGGCCCCGAAAGCCTGCTCCTCTGGCTCACACGGTGTGACAGGACAAGAGCATCCCTCTTCGTGGATGCGACCCCACCGTCGAGGGGTGTCGAGACAAGGGCGTCTTTCTGCGTCAAGGGGACGGGCCGAGAGTGCAATTGCAAGGTGGCGGGTCCGGGAAGTGACTGATCCGAAGTGTTGGTGCGGGATATCAGCCAGCTATGCAGGGTTCGAGCGTCCCCGATTGCCCTCCCGGGCCTGCCTCGCTTCTCCGAGCCGCGCCATTGATCAACTGTTGGTAGACGACGTCGGGCAACGCCCACCGGGGAAATCATGCCGATTGCAACTCACGGACCGTCTCGGCGGCATCGGCAGCCGGTAGGGGTGGCACCGTGAATCCTTCGGTTGCGGCGGCTGCAACGAACGAGCGCCACCGGCGACTGACGGTGGACTTGTCGACGTGCAACCGCCGCGCAACCTGGGTTTGCCGCAGGTGCGGCTCGTCGATGAGCATCGCCGCCACGCGTTTGACCGAGTCGGTGAAACTGCTGTCGGCGAGGAACTGCTGCAACCCGGCCGCGGTGTGCGGGTAACCGTTGCGCGTTGTATCGGCGCCGCGGTCGTTGACTACAACGTCGGCGTCCACCGTCGTCTCGGCGAGGGCAACACCCGCAACGCCGGACTCGCGTGAGGTGCCGGGTGATGCACCATCTGCTCGGTGGTGCACCTCGTGGGCATGGCCCGCATCGGTTGCGTTCTCTCGCGTTGCCACGGTGACGAGCGTGAAATCGTGCTCCGTTGTCTTCTCGGTCGCAGTGCGGGTCGGTGCAGCGGCGTTGCTTTCGCGTTGCACGACATGACCCACCGTTGCAGCATCACGGCGTTGGGTGCGTTCGTCGATGACAACCTGCAACATCATGGTGAACAGGTGAAACAGGGCCAGCCACAACAGCGGGAAGATCGCCGCAATGACCGCGGCAATGGCTGGGGGTTGCGGGATGAAGTCGAGCATCTCTCCCGCTGCAACGCGCGCGAGGTTGCGGGCAGCGAGTTGATACGAGTGGTACGAATTGCCCACCACACTCAACGCGACGGTGACGACCGCCAAGCTCATGCAGTAGCGCCGCGCCCAGGCGTGCCAGTTGGCAACGCGGAAGATGACGTAGCCGGCGGTTGCAGCGGCCTGTGCAACATCGATGGCAACCGGCGCCATCCACGCACGGCTCGGATGCACATTGATTTCGATGGCCAGTGCCCGCAACGCATCGAACGACAGCGTGAACGCCAGGCCGGCGAGGAACAGGGCCATGGTTGCCACTGCGGCGACACCGAGCATCTTCGAACGCACCGGCTGCGCATCGTGGCGCAACGGCGGTGCGGACTGAGTGGAGTCATCGGACACGACGAAAGCCTCTTTCTACGAAAATTTCTAGAGGGGTGCTGATTCGACTACTGACGCGGTCATCGCACCCGCTCCCTCTCGCCGGGGTGTGGACACGACCTCCGCGAGATGCACACCGCACGAACCACGCCGGGCACGACGGCTGGGCGGATCCGGTGGTCAGTTGAAGACGTCGACGAACCATTTGCCGTCGATCTGCGCGGTGGTGACGGTCTGGGTGATGCGGTGCACGCCGTCGGGGCGCAGTTCGGACAGATCGACGAGATACACATCCTGCGAGAGGGCTTTGGTGCGTATGCAGTAGTTGGTTCCGACCGGGATGGCGTCGATGAACGGCTGCAACTGTTCGGCCGGGACGACGGAGCTGTTCGGGGTGGCCAGGGCGCGGGCGGCGATTGCGTCGCGCCGCACGTAGTAGGCGTAGTTCCATGCGGCGATCACCCCGGCGCCGCTTCTCTGATCACCCCGGTCGGCGCGGCACTCGTCGTCGAGATCGGACACCGGCGCCGCAGGTGCATCGGAGAGTTCGAGTATCGGTGCGCCGGTGCCATGCACCTGCGTTGCATCAACAGCATTCTGGGAGTCATCACCGGCAACACCCCAGGTCACGGCTGCTACAACCGCGGCCGCGACCGTAGCAACGATGCGCGTGCGTTGCGGTGTGCGACGCCCGGATCGGTCTCGTGGAGTCACTGCAGGTGCAACCAATGCACCGTTCCTCGCATCGCCGGGTGCAACCGCATCAGGGGTTGCACCNCACCCGGCGACACGGTGGGTGCACCGCCGAGAAGGTCGACGACGGCCGGATGTCGGGAGGTGTTCTTGCCGAGTTTCATGGGTGCACCCACATCCTTTCCGTGCCGTCAGGCGGAGGTCGGGGCGCCGGCGCCCTGGCCGATGGCGGTCGAGATCATCTCGGCGGCGGTCCCGGCCGAGCCACCGAAGAACGTCTCGAGCGTGCTGTCGACAGCGGCGATCACACTGTCGCCGCCGGGCTGGGTCGTCACCCACTCGCGGGCCTGCGCATCGATCTGCGGGGCGCTCTGCACCGCGTCCTGCACCATCTCCGCGGCAGCGGCACCGACCGGTCCGGAGGACTGCCACTGCTCGACCGTCGTCGCGGCCTGCTCGGCGATCACGTCCTGGTCCACGTCGGGCAACTCGATCTCGATCGGCTGGCCTTCATCGTCCCCGGCACCGAAGGCGGTGCCGGCGGCCAACCCGACCGCGCCGCCGACGACGGCACCGGGCACTGCACCGATGGCGCCGCCGATCGCCGCACCCGCTGCGGTGCCCGCGACGCCGGTGGTGACTTCGGGCAGCACCGGGATCGGCAGCGGCACCACCCCTGCGAGGGCGGCACCGCCGATGCCGCTGATGGTCCCGCCGATCAACGCCCCCGGCACCGCACCGGCCACCGCACCCGCGGTCGCACCGGCGGCGACACCGCCGATCTGGGCGGCCGCGACACGGTCCGCGCGGTCGGCGTCGACACCGACGGACTTCCAGAACGTGGCCACCTGGGAGCGGGTCAGGCCGGCGGTGTTGTTGGTGCGCTCGCGGTCGGCGTCGGTGACCCAGTTCGGCTGGGTGACGTGGTAGTCGCCGACCATGATTTTCTCGGGCGGGGCGATGTAGATCGGGGCCTGCTCGACCTCGATCGGCGCGTGAAGCGTCGACAGGTCCAGCGGCGGAGTGTAGCCGGCCTGACGGTCGTAGCGGCCGGTGTCGTAGTCGTAGTTCGGCAACGGCGCATACTGCGGCGCTACTGCCGGTGGGGCGGACCAGTAGATCGGCTCGGACGGCGCCTCCGGCACAGACACGACGTCGGGTTCCGGAGCCGGGGCGGGCGCAGAGGTGGTGCCACCTTGGGTTGCGCCGCCAGTGGTTCCGCCCTGCGAGGGAGCCGCCCCGACCGTAGGGGTCAGCACCAGGCCTGCAGCGACCGCGGCGGACGCGACGAACGCGGCCGTGGCCTGACGCTGGACTGCGCGGCGGCGGTGAGCGCGGCGGGCCGCCCGGTTACCGATGGGAGTGTCGTTGTTCATTGGGGATTGCCTTTCGTGTGTCGGCCTCACAGGAGGCCGGGCCTGGTGGGAACAGGGAAGAGTCGGGGTGGAGCAGCTTGCGTCCGGTCCGAACGTGGGTCCGGGCCAGCGCATCAGTCCATGGCTTCGGCGATCAGGTCGATGACGGTGGCAGCAAGGACGGTCAACGCATCGCAGGTGTCGCGCCGCAACCCCCTGAGGGTGATGCGCTCACCGGAGGCGAACAGCGGCTCGAACGGCATCCGGCACACCGGCACCCCGAGCGCAGCGAACGCATCGACGGCGTCCGTTTCGACCATCGGCACATCACCGGGGCCATCGGTGATGACCACGACGGTGCGCGCGAGCACATCCGGGTGCACCGCGGACATCGCCGTCAAGGTGCGTTGCGCCGCCACCGCACTGTCGCGGCGCAGCGGCACCGGAACGATCACCGCGTGCGCGGACACGATCGCCCACCGCCAGCTACCGGCGTGACTGGAGTTGCCGGTGTCGGCAACCAGCAGGTCGTAGTGGCGTCCGAGTATCGACGCCAGTGTGGCGGCGTCGTCATAGGTCAACGGCGTTGCAGTGCCGGTCGGTCCGGCAGCCATGTATGAGCCGCACGGCTGGCGGGTCAGGTAGCGGGTGAGCGTGGACGGGCGCACCTGATGCGCCGTGTCGCTCAGCTCGGCGAGCAAGGTTGCCGCGTCCTGTCCCGTGGCCGGTGGGACCGCGATCCGGTCAGTGAAGCTGCCGCCGATCTCCCCGAGATCCAGGCACGCGATGGTGGCGGGCCCGCGGTGTTCGGCGATGGTTTCGGCCAGACCGATGGCCATCGGGGTCTTGCCGACGCCGCCTTTGACGTTCGCGACGGTCACGAGCGCGCCCTCCGGCAGGAGGCGACCAATCGATGTCTGCGCGCCGCGCAACCTCCTCTCACGCGAATCTGCCTTCGGTGCGAGCCGCAGCCCGAACATCGCATTGACGCGTCCGCGAACACCGCTGCGGGCAGGTGCACCGACCGCGGGATCCACACAGGGTGAGGACAGCGCAGACAACGCACCGAACGACGCGCTGAGCGGCTCTGTGACCGAGCGCGTACCCCGTGTGGACTTCGGTCCCGGGATGGGTGCCGGAGCGGGCTCTGCGGGCCTCTGGGAGGCCTTGGGAACATTCTGTGCAGGCGTCTCGAAGGTCATCGGGTCGGCCGCCACGGTCACCGGTCCCGTCGGTATCGTGGAAACCGGTTCCGCCGCTGCCGGTTCGGGTTCGGTCGTAACGACCGGGATGGGCACGCTCGGAGCGCTCTCGGTGAGCGTGCCGTCGAGACCGACCGTGAGAAACCGCGTGTCCTTGCCCGTCCGGTAGATCACCTCGACGGCGGACTGCTGCTTGACCGCCAGCGTGCACACGAACTCGTGCACCACAGCAGCCAGAGCCTTGTCCTCGCTCGCGGCCAGGTCCATCGGCGGTACATCGGCACCGGTGAGCGTCGCGCGTGCTGTGGTCGCGGAGGTCGCTTCGATCTCGACGGTCGGCGCCATCGTTAGTTGGTCCCGCCGAAGGCACCGGCGCCGGCCAGTGCGGTGTCCATCTCGTCGACAACAGCCTCGGTCTGCGCCAGCTCGTCGAGGGCCTTGTCGCGGGCCTTGCCGTCGGGCAGCGCTTCGATCACCACACGGCGCTTGGTGGCGGCGTCGCGGATCTCGGCGAGGCGTTCGCGCGTGAGTTCCTGTCGTTCGTCGAGTTTGGCCAGCCACACTGGCGAAGTCGCCTTGAAGTAGTCGCGCAGCGCTTTGATCACCGGATCGTTGGCGCCCTTGGACACGAACGGTCCCCGCAGCGCGGCAACGTCCTCGGCAGTGGGGGTGATCGACTGGGAAATGCGACGGGTCATCGGGCAGTCCTTCCAGGGAGTGGTTGCTGGGGCGATTCAAGGGGTGACGGACGGTAGGCCGGGGGTACTTCGGACGCGACTGTGCAGTGGCAATCCAGCGCTCGCGCACCGTGACGCTGGCTCATCACGCGGGTTGTTCGACGAGGTCGGGTTCGGGCAGGACGACGACACCGGTCGCATCGAAAGTGATGCGGGTTTTCACCCGGCCGGCGCCGACGGTCAGGACGGTCTCGACAACCTCACCCTTGGAGCCGCGGCGCACGTCGACCGCCGAGGCGGTGACCGGCACCAGCTCACCGTCCTCGTTGTCGATAAGCACGGTCTGCCCAGCGGTCACGCTCGACGCCGGGATGACATCGGCGAAATCGTCCTCCTCCGGCTCGGGTTCCGGTGCGACACCAGCGCCGGTCTTGGTCATCGACACCGCACCGCTCTCCACCGCCTCTGCGCCGCCGATCACGATCGGTTCGGGGACGCTGCCGTGGCTGCGCGCACGCCGCGCCAGCGCCCGTTCGGATTCGATGAAGTCGGCCAACTCCGGCGAGTAGCAGGTGAACTGCGGCGCCTCCGCCGGTATCAGGCCGTCGATGATTGCCTTCTCGCTCTGCGACAGTTGGTTCCACTTGTTCGGATGCCTATCGACGTTCGGGGTCCACCACATCTGCGCATCGACCGGCGATCCGTCGTCACCGAGGGCGATCCCGCGGCCCTTGACCGAGGTATCGACTTCCCTGCCGACGGTGGAGTCGCCCCACATCATCAGCGCGCCGTCCTGCGAGAGGTTGCCGAGCGAAATGCGGGTGCCGAAGTTGTCGCGCGCATTGCCCGAGGCGCCGCCGAACAGGGACGCATCCGGGCGCTGCACGCCGAGCAACAATCGGATGCCGGCCGAGCGCGCGAGCACCGCCAGATCCGCCCAGGCTCCGAGCGGATCGAGTTCTTTGAGCTGCGTCTTGGTTTCGTCGTCGCCGGTCTTGGCCAGGCGCTGCCATTTGCCGGAGAGGATGAAGAACTCGTCGAGCACCGCGATCATCAGCGGCAGCTGTGAGCCTTCGATCTTCATCTGATGGATGTAGGCGTTGCGCGCCATCATCTCGGTGTGCAGGGCGCGCACGAACATCGCCGCGCGCAGCGCGTCGTAGATGATCGCCCCGCACCCCGGATAGCCCTCGAGGCCGTCGAGTTCGATCATCTTCGGATCGACCCCGACGAACGGGATCCCGCGCCGCGCCGCCTCGGTGAGCAGGGTGCGGATCACCGAGGTCTTACCGCCCCCGGTGGGGCCGACGATCAGGCAGTGCGGTTTGTTGGAGCTGGTGGACACATCCCAGAACATGATCCGATCCGCCGCCCCGGTCGCATACGGCAGGTGCCGCAGGTTCTCATCGACCAGTTCCAGGGGATGGTCGACACGGTCGGGCATGGCGGTGACCAACCGCATCACCAGATAGCCCTTGTTCGGGTACCAATCACACGTCCAATGCCGACCGGATTCGTGCGGGCCGGCCAGCGAGGCGAGGGCTTCGTCGACCTTGGCCTGAAACGCGGGGGCGCCGGCGTTCATCGACTTGGCGAAGGCGATCCGGTAACCGGTCTCGATCCCGTCCTCATCGATGGTGTCGACGCTGACCTTCGGGCTCTTGAAAATCGTGGCCGCATCGAGCGCATCCTGCAGCACCTTCTGCCGTTCGCTGCGGGTATCCGGCGCGATCGCACTGCGCGTGAGGACCAGGCGGTCGCGGTGCGCGTCGTGCCGCACCGTCATCGCCCACCACTCGTCACCGAAGGCGGAGTCGACCGCATGGGAGAACTGCTCGAACTGCTTGGGCCGGATCACCGCACCTCGCGGCAGCGTGATCGTCGCGCGGCGCATCATATGTCCGCTCATGGGCAGCGGAACGGAGATCTTCGTGGGTGTGTGTCCGGTGCTCTGCTGGACCATCGCTTCGAGCATCTGTGACCATCGGCGAGCGCGGTGGCGCGAGATGTCGAGGCCGATCAGTGGTGCGGTCACCACTGTCAGTGGCCATCGGTAGTCGTGCAGCTGGGTCAGCATGTCGATCGCGGCCTGGTTGCCGGCTACGGAGGTAATGAGATGGGAGCTGGTGAAGGCGGCTGCGGCCGGTATCGCCGTGAACGGCGAGACGGGCACGAAGCGCGGCACACACGACGTGCCTTTGTCGTCACCGACGCGGCCGCCGCGAGCGGTCGTGGTGTCGCCGAACGTGTCGCGCCAGGCAGCGACAAGCCAGTCCTTGAGAGGGTCGGGAGTTCCGATCACTGCCTGTGCCTTTCGCTCGTCGTGGCGCTGATCCGGATGTCGTCCGGTGCGGTGTGTGCGAGCACCGTGGCAGAGGGCTCAGGTTTTCGCCAAGCAGGTGGCCCCTGTTCCACATCGGGTAAACGGTTCATGGTCCGGTGCGCGAAGGCACTGATCGGTCAGGCTGCGGTCCAGCATCTTCGAGGCGCGTGGAGAACGAGCCGGGTTCAGCACCGTGAACAGTGGTGAGCAGGCAGCTCGTACAGCACTGCGGTGAGCGCTCATTCCTGCGTCACATGCCGCGGTCGTGTACCGGTGTGATGGGCGCTCGACCGAGCGTGTGCATTCCTGCTCTCATGCGCTGTGTCGAGCGCTCCCAGAGCCGCTGAGCCGTGCGGTTGTCGAGGATGTTCATCACCGGCGCATCCAGCGCTCTGCATAGCGTTCGACGTGGGCGTCTGCGAATACCGTTGGCGTCGAGCGGAATTCTGGATTACACTCCCCCCAAGGAACGCCGGGGGGAGTGACCCCGTAAGGGGTAGGCGTCGCGAGCGCATTGTCGGGCACTCGGATCTATCGCTCGAATCCAACGCTGTTTTCCCGCGCTCATTCGAACGCTGTTGGAGCGCGCTCGCGCAACGCTCGTGCAGGGGGCTGTCTTCCGCGGTCCGATCACCGCCCGGTGAAACTGCTTTTCACACGGCGTGTGCCCGGCGTCGATCCATGCGTACCCGGCACCACTGTGAGCGCTCTTCCGCTCACCGTCGTATAGGCGCGACGCGCGCCGACGAACACATCACTATGTGAGAGCCGACGTCCAGTGCGTGAACCTCGCTGCCGCGCAACCTCAACCGAGTGTGCCGGCATTGTCCTGCAGCCTCCCTTGTCGAGGCGGGTTTCTCGCGCTCGATCTGTCCGCCGACCGCGGCGATCTGTGTCGGGTGTGCGGTCACCTGCTTGGCCGAGATCGGCTCCTCGTTTTACGTTCTCGGCCGTCGCCTTTCGGGCGTACGACCGAACCCGTCACTGGAGTGCTCATGTCTCTCGCGTCAAGCTTTGCCGAATTGGCGATCACGACCGTCCCGCGCGGTGACGTGCTGGCCCAGACCACCGAGGTCACTACGACCGGGGTGCGCGCCTGGATCGAAGACAACATCGTCTTCACGATCCTCGTGCTCATCGCGTGCGTGGTGTTGATGGGTGGTCTGCGCGGCAACTTGTCGAAGGTCGTCACCGTCGGCGGCCTGTCGCTGGTCGGCATGGCGTATCTGGGCATTGCTACGAACACCACCGCGGCGACCGGGATCGGCAACTGGCTCCTCGGCCTGATCGGCATCCAGGTCTGACCACCACCGCGTGAGCACCACACGGCCAAGGAAAGGGAGATCGTCCGTGATCGACAACGACGACATGCTGCACCGCGTGGACCGCCACTACCTCGGCCCGACCGGGTTCACGCTGCCGTTCCGGCTCCGCTACGGGGCGGTCGGGCTCGGCACGGTCATCACCGTCGCGGTGTTCGTCGTCGCCCGTGCGATCGTGCACGTGCCGCTCGGTTTCCAGTCCCTGGTGCTGATTCTCGGGATTGGTGTGGTGATCACCGCGCGGGTGACGAAGTACGTCAACGCGGACCGCCCACTGCGATCCGTAGCCACGGCGGCGTGGAACGACCTGATCGCCCCGCGCCCACCCAAGCCGGACCAGACCGTCGTGCTCCGCATCCCCGCCGCCTTCCACCCCTCGCGAAGCACCCATGTCGCCGCTACGTCGAATGAAGGGAACTCCACCGATGCCTGTGCAGCCTGACAACGACATCGCCGCGCTGTTCGACCCGAACTTCGACGACCCCGAACCGACCGTGGTGCCGCCGGGTGCGTTGCCACCGTCGTGGGCCGCCGCGATCGCCGCCCATCACACCCACTCCCCCACCACAGTGACCACTGCACCACCATCGGAGTTGGCGTGGTCCCAGGCGCTCGACAGCAGCATCACCGCACCCACTCAAGCGGCCACCCCGCCCACTCCAGTCGACGCAGACGCACCGGCCGACAAACGCCCCCGCCGACGCACGAAGCGCGGCAAGACAACCGGCACCGACGCGGAGTTCACCCGCCAGTCCAAGGCGGCGACCAAACGCGCGGATCGTGCCCGCAAGGCGGTGCGCCTGCAGCTGGTCGGTGTGGAAGGCAACATCACCCGTACCCGCACCCAGTCGACCGCATGGTTCGTCCAACCCCCAGGGCCGTGGAACATGCGCCCGGTCGCCCGGCAGCGCCGCTACATCCGCAACGAAGCGCTGGTGCTCGCGAACCTCGCCGAAGCCGGCGTCACCGGCCTGCACCGCCGGCTCGTGCGCACTCCGTGGCCGGTGCGCCACTGGGCGCAAGCACACGACGCGTGGGCCGAACCGATCCCGGATGTTCCGGGTGCGTTGTCGTGGTCGGACTACCTGCGTGGTCAGCAGCACGCGATGTTGTGGGGAAACCCCACCCTCAAAGGTCGTTATTGGGGCATCGAATTGCCGCCCCGTTCGACGCTCGCGGTCGGGCTCGACACCGTCTCCGAATGGCTGCTACCCGCCGTCGAGGTGCCGCTGGTCGGCCGCGTTGCACGACTGGTCCGCTCCTGGGCACACACCGCATTCCTGAACGAGCAGAAGGCGCTCACCGAGCACCTCGCCACCATCGAACGCATCCTCTCGGGACAGGGGGTGCGCGCCAAGCCCGCCACCGCCGCACAGATGGACTATCTGCTGCTGCGCTCGGCCTCGCTCGGATTGCCGCTCGATGCCGAGGGCGTGATCTCCGGCGGCGGCCACTGGGAACACTCCGATGTCGCCGCACTCGAAGACCTCACCGACCTCGAACTGACCCCCGGCGACGGGTACACCACCGTGCGCGGTCAGGTCGGCGGCCGCGACTACACCGGCTACGCCATCGTCCTCACCGTCGGGCGCATGGCACCGCTACCGATCCCGGAGAAGACGCTGCCCTGGCAGGTGATTGGCGACTCGTCCGGTGAACCGCTCGAATGGTCCGAGCGCATCCGTCTGAAAACCAAGAGTCAGACCGTCCGCAGTCTGCGCCGGCTCACCGCGCGCATCGAGGCGCAGTTCGACCACTACACCGTCGAACACGATCAGGTCCCGCCGAAGGAACTCGCCGAACAGCATGCGCTCGCGCAGCGGGTGATCTCCGATATCGAAGACGACCACTCGGGGCTGTCGGTGCGCACCGAGGGCTGGTACCGCGTCCTCGTCGTCGGCTCCACCCCGGAAGAAGCGAAGGAAAAGGTGTCGATGCTGCAGGAGATGTATGCCCCGCGCATCCGCCTCGAACAAGAACACGGCCAGTACCAGTTGCTGCGCGAGTTCCTCCCCGGTGAGCCACTCGCGAACATCGCGCACTGCCGGCGCATGAGTGTCGAAGCCGTCTCCGCCGGGATGGCCGCAGTCGGTGACCGTATCGGGGACCGCACCGGCGTGGTGATCGGCGAGACCGCTTCGATCGCACCCCGGCCGGCGGTATGGGATCTGTTCGCCGCGCACGAAAAGAAGCACAAGTCCGGTCTGACCCCGATCGTCGCGGTGCCCGGCTCGGGCAAAACGTTCCTCGCCGGGATGCTCGTCTACCAAGCAGTGCGTGCCGGGGCCTACGGGGTGGTGCTCGACCCGTCCGGGCCGCTCAAGAAACTCGCGCAGCTCCCCGAGTTCCGGGGTATCGCCGACGTCCAAGCATTGACCGGGCGCACCTCCCGGCCCGGCTCCTTGAATCCGTACCGGGTGATCGTCGATCCACGCCGCGACGACCCCGACTACGACCCGGCCAATCCCGACTACGCCGACGATGCCGATCCGGTCGCCGCCGCTCACTCCCAGTACGAAGCCGACCTACGAGCGGCGCAGGCCGAGCGGATCTCGGTGGCGGTGTCGGTGCTGAAGATGATGCTCTCCCCCGCCCGCCTCGAGCACGAGTGGACCGAAACGGTCCTGCAGACCGCGGCGAACACCGTCGGCGGCGGGCGGCACCACAACCTACGCGAAGTCCTCGACGCCATCGCCGCCCTCGGCAGCGACGACGAGAACCCTGATCTGCGCACCTGCGCGCGCAGCGTGCACCAGGAGTTGTCGATGATGGCCGACCTCGCCGAAGCCCGCGTGCTCTTCCCCGAAGCAGGCACCACCGCCGAGCCGGAGGACAGCGTCGACAACACCACTCGACTGACGGTGCTGACGATGCCCGGCTTACAGCTCCCACCCACCGGCACCGACCCGTCCCAGTGGACCCCGCAGCAACGCATGGCCGGCCCACTCATGCACATGGCAGCGTGGCTGGCGAACCGCCTCGTCTACGAACTGCCACGCTTCGAGCGCAAGGTGCTCTTCCTCGACGAGAACAAATACCTCGAACAGACCGGTGCCGGCCGCACCCTGAACCTGCGCATCGCCCGCGACAGCCGCAAATACAAAGTCCGCGCCCTGGTCTGCTCACAGCTGCCCGATGATTATCTCGGCGTCGACGGCAGCGACGACAAGTCCGCCCTGACCTACGAGGTCATCATCGGCGATCTCGGCGGCAACACCCACGCCATCGACGGCGCCCTCAAATTGCTCAACCTCCCCGCCGGGGAAGGCTACGAAGCGTTGTTAGCCGATCTCGGTGGCGGCGGAGAAGACACCCTCGACGAGGACACCGACACCGACCACCTCGATCAAGCCCGCCGGTTCATCGTGAAGATGGCCGACGACATCGAACTGATCCGCTCGGACTGGACCCACTTCGTCCACCTCGCCCACGTGTTCGCCGCACTCGATTCCCGCGCGACCCGAGCCGCAATGGGCACCCCGGCATGAGCGCGCAGCGAACCCACCGGACGCTCCCGGCCTTGTCACTGTCCGCCCCTTGCGCCGGGCGGCCTGCGCGCCTGGTAGCCCGTGTTCTGGTCGTGCTGATGCTCGCCGCGATCACACTGATCGGGATCGGCACCGGGATGGCTGCAGCCAGCGGCTTCGACTGCAAAGACGTACCGTCCCCGGAGTTCCCGAACGAGACCGTCGAGACGACCTTCGACTCGTCCAGCGCCAACCGGCCGCCGCTCGAGGGCGGGGGTGGCACGGGTTATGAAAGCTACGGCTGGGCCGGACTGAAATGGCACACCTACGATCTCGGCTGCGGCGAAGACCTGGTACGCGCTCCCGGCGCGGTCAACGACACCACCCTCGGCAACACCTTCCTCACGATCGGAAAGTCACTGGCGGCCGCAGCGTTTTGGCTCGACGACCAAACCAAGACCGGACGCGACGCACTCGACGCCGGGGTCGACTCAGCACTTGAGCAGTTCGACCGGATCGTCTACTCGATCAGCGACGGCATGCGCGGGGTCTACGGGCAATGGCTGGGGATCGCGCTGACCGTCGTCGCGGTGATCGTGCTGTGGAAATCCTTGAAGGCCGACACCGCGGGCGTCACCCGAACCTCGGCAATCGCAGCAGCCGGGCTCATGCTCGGAGCACTGATGGTCGGCGCACCACAGAAGGCAGTCCAGGTCGCCGACGACACGTTCGGCTCACTGATCACCGACACCCAGGACCAAATATTCTCGGTCCAGTTCGGGGACGGACCGGGCGGCGGCACACTCCTCGGTGGACCGACCGACCCACGCAACGTACTGATCGACCAGATTTTTCTCCCGGATTGGCGCACGGGGTGGTTCGGCACCAACTACGACCCCGCGGACACAGCCAAACTCGGTCCGAAGCTGCGTGATTCACTGGCCTTTTCGTACGAAGAACAAGAGCGCGTCAAGAACAACCCGGACGCGCAAGCTGAACTCGCCGAGCAGAAGGCCGACACGTTCCGCGAGATCGTCGCATCGCTGGAATCCGACCATCAGTTGTCCTACTACCAGTTCCAGGGCAAAGACTCCGGACGCACCTCCACCGGTTTCATCGGCATGATCAAACTCGCGATGCCGTCGATCCTGTGGATCGGCGCCTCGATCCTGAAGATCACCGCACTGCTCGCGATCCGATTCGCCATCCTGTTCGCGCCGCTGTGGGTGCCCTTCGCGATGATCGCCGGTGGCTGGCTCGCCCGCATCCTGCGCATGCTCGCCACCGCCTACCTGTGGGGCGTAGCCGGTTCGGTCATCGTCGCGCTGTATCTGATGGCGCTCGTGCAGCTCTACGTCGACGCCGACGGACAGGTGGACGGGTCCTGGCGGTTGTGGTTCATGGTGCTGCTCACCGTCGTGTGCTGGGCCATCATGCGCCCGTTCAAACGGGTAGGCCAGACGTTCACACAGAACAGCTCGAGCATGGTCAACCGCAAGGCTCGGGAGGCAAAGCGCTCCCTCAAAACGAAGGCATTCGGCGCGGCAGGGGCCGCCCTCGGCGGCCCGGGCGGGGCGATCGCAGCCAAGGCCGGCGAACGCGTGACACGAAAGAACCGCGGGCACGACGACGAGGTCGCGACGACGTCCACCGGTTTCCGGCCTGAAGGCCGCGGACTCAACAATCGTCGACAGCAAGCACTGGCCCAGGCACGAGCAGAAGCACGCACGAACAGAACTGAGCACCTGCGCCGCGGAGCGGACCGTGGAGCCGACCGGGACGCACGCATCGCCGATATCGCGGCCAGTGCCGGCCGCGATCTGGACCGGGGTAAGAAATCGTTGGGTGACAAGGACACCGAGCGGGCCGTCGCATCGGGCGCGGCCGTATGGAAACGGTTGGACAAAGACGAGGTCGAGGACCGACGTCGGGAGCGGCAGGCCCGCACGGAGCTGTTGACCGCCAGTGTCGGTCAGCGTTGGGATGGCGGGGATCGCTCGGCCATAGCACCGATGAAGGTTCACAGTCCGCCTCGCCATCGCGAGTCCGCACCCGCCACCACCAGCACCGGCACTCGTGAGTCACGGCATGCCACCCTCCGCGGTGAGCGTTCGACCGGGACCACGCCGTCCCGACCACGAGTCTGGAATGCGCCCGCCCCAGACGGTCCTACTCCGCGGGACAGGTACCTCTGATGTCTCGGTCCGGACCCAACCCCGTCTTGGCCCCTGTCCGCCGCTGGGTGCTCTATTCACGCACGAACCTGGCGGTATCGGTGGTCGGTGTCGTCGCGGTGTTGTCGCTCGTCGGCATGCTGTTCGGGGAAGATCCGCAGTCGCAGACCGCGGAGGACACGGCCACTGCAGCGCCCAAGACTCCACCTGCGGAAACGGCGAACGCGATCAGTTTCGAGCTCGACGAGGTGAGCGAGTCCCAGATGGCCGCCGCCACGGCGGCCCAGACCGCAGCCAGTGCACCGGCCACCGCGATGGCCTACGCCCACACCTTCGTCGACACCACACTCTCGGATACGCAGTGGACCTCCGCGCTCGGCCGCTACACCGTCTCCGAGCCCGAACAGGGCACCGTGGCGGCCCGGCCGCGCACTCCGGTGGTCATCACCGGACCCACGGTGAGCACTCTTGTCGCCGGCTCAGCAGGGACGCAGGGTGCACGGATCCTCGTTCCGACCCAGGCCGGAGAGATGACGGTTTCCGTCGTGGTCGAGGAGCTGTCCGATGGGACGCCACGCTGGGTGATCGACACTCCCCTGCCGACCCTCGACCTGTCCAACGTCGAGAACACTGCGCCGTCACCCACCACACCCGCGGCCCCTCAGACTTCGGCGGAGTCGACGGCACCCCGGCCGACGCCGACCTCGCCCCCGGCGTCTACACCTCAACCGAAGTCCGTCCCCAATGAGCCGGAGCAGGAACCCCTGCCGAGTCGCAACGCCGACTCTGCACCGGTGCCGGTGCCGGGCCCGATTCCGATTCCCGACCTCGACACCCCGATCCCGGGGCAGCTGTGACCATCAACGGCGCCGGCAAGGCGCTGCTGCTCAGCGGCGCAATCGCCGTCACGATCGGCCTATCTGCCTGTACGACAGGAACTCCGGTGATTCCCCACGATCCGTGCCGTACCGTCCCCACCCGCGACAGCAACTCGGAGGGGACATCGGATCTGCACATGCGTGTCTCCGGTCCGATGCAGCTACCGGTCCGCCCCGGAACCACTACCCACACATCAGGGTTCGGCCCCCGCTGGGGGACTCACCACCAAGGCGACGATCTGGCCGGACCGGTCGGAACGCCGATCCTTGCCGCGCTCGACGGCATCGTGGTCGCCGCAGGATCCACTGGTGAAGGACCGGGCGTCGGATTCGAGAACTGGGTGATCATCGACTCGAACGTCGGCGGCTCGCCTGTGAGCACCGTCTACGGACACATGTTCGCCGATGGCATTCGCGTCACTGCTGGCCAACAGGTCACCGCGGGCGAGCACATCGCCGACATCGGTAACGCCGGAAGCAGCACCGGAGCGCACCTGCACTTCGAGTACTGGCAGGGCGGAAGGTTGCAGGGCGGTACCCCGATCGACCCGGTGACCGTGCTACCCGAGATCGCCCGGCAGAACGGCGGAGCACCGTTATCCGTCGAGGACCATCACGACAGCGACAGTCACGACGATCAGGACAGCAACGTCCGGCTCGTCGCCGCGGCCCGCTCCACTGCCGACTGCTCGGGATTCGGCATGGCCAGCGGCGGCGGTCTGGCCTTCAAGACCGTACCGGCCGAGTTCGAGCCGTGGCTGCGCCGCGCGGGCGGGGTGTGCCCCGAGATCGACTCACCGCTACTGGCCGCGCAGCTCCAGCAGGAGAACAACTTCCGCTACGGCCCGAACGCCCCCGTTTCACCGTCCGGCGCGATCGGACCGGCGCAGTTCATGCCCGGCACTTGGGCCACCTGGGGCAAAGATCACGACGGCGACGGAACAGCGGACCCGAACTCGATCGGCGATGCGGTGATGTCGCAGGCGCACTTCATGTGCGCGCTCCGCCACGATATTTCCGAGATTCCGGGTGATCCCATCGAGCTGACGCTCGCGGCCTACAACGCCGGCCTCGGGGCGGTATTGCTGCATCGCGGTATCCCGCCCTACGCCGAAACACAGAACTACATCGCCAAGATCACCGCAGCCCGCGCAGCCTTCACCAACCCGCACTCGCGCGGCCGGTTCACGCCGAAGGCCTCAGGCGACAACAGCCAGGCCGTCGCGGCCGCGCGCGAATACCTGGGCACCCCGTACGTCTGGGGCGGTGGTGGCATCGGAGGTCCCTCTGGCGGAGGGTTCGATTGCTCCGGTCTGACGTCGTTCGCGGTTCACGCGGCCAGCGCCGGCACGGTCACGCTTCCTCGCACATCTGAGCAACAGTGGGACGTCGGAGTCGAGATCCCGATCGCACAGGCACAGCCCGGTGATCTCGTCTTCGGCAACTGGGGACCGAACGGGCCCGGCCACGTGGGGATCTACGTCGGCGACGGCCAGATGGTCCATGCCCCGACGACCGGAGGCGTGGTTGAGGAAGCACCCCTCCAAGCAGGGATGAAAGCCCGGCGGGTGATGTGAGGGGAAGTGTCGTTCGTGCTGGCCATCAAGCATTTTCAGGTGAATCGAAGGGATCCTTATGAAAGCAAGAAAGCTTGTCGTGGGGGTGCTGACTGTCCTGGCCGTCGGTTGGGGTGCGCATTCGTGTCTGTCGCCTCAGAAAGAAGTCGCACAATCGGTACCCGCCGACTCGGAGCCATCTATCTCCTCGACATCAGCTCCACCTACCACGACAGTGGCTTCTACTCCCGCAGCTGCGGCCCCGCCCCCGTCGCCCGCAACTCAGGCCGCCGAAGACGCAGCGAGGCAGGGTCTAGCCGTGGTGTTCACCTGGTACCCGGCCACCGACAGCACACAGAACGACGCCTACGGCCGCGCACGCGACTGGCTGACCGACTCCTTTGCCCAGCGCATGACCGTCAACGCTCGCACCGACCGCGGGCCAAGCGTGCAGTGGGCTCACTGGGCCGAGCAGCAGACGAAGGTCATCGCCGATGTCAGCATCGCATGCTCCGGCTGCCCCGAAGACACCGAGACCGTCATTCGCCGCGTAGCCACCATCAAACAGACAGCGGTGTCCGACAGCGGCACCGAGACCGTCCAGCCCGATACCACTGTGTGGGTCACGATCGTTCGCGAAGACGGCCGCTGGCTCATCGACGAAATCCGCTACTGAACCGGAGGACCTATGAAGCCCAAGAACCTTGTCGTCGCCCTGATCACCGCAGCGCTTGCAGCGGGTTTGGTCTCGTGCGGGAGCGACGAGCCGACCTCCTCTGCGCCGACCGTTGCCCTGAACACGATCGCACCACCGGCGGCCGTGTCGGTATTCGGCGGGGACACCACCGACCTGGTGTACAAAATCAACAAGCAGAACGCGACCGCCATAGTCGAGGCCGTGGAGGAACGCGGGGGCACGCCGGAGCAGGCGGTCGCAGCTCTTCTGGCAGGACAGGCCGAAACAGGCTGGACTTCCGGGTTATCTCTGCCTGCGCCAGCCACCGCGATCGCGGACATCTACGGATGGCGGTTCGCTTACAACATCGGGGCCGATTCCACGGACGCAGTGCGCGCGGCGACATACAGGTTCATGGACAACGCTGCTGGCGTGGACGTCGATCCGGGGGATCCGGTGGCGTACGCATTGGCGGTGCAGCAGGCCGATACGCGCCAGTACGTCGAGGACAAACGCATTTACACGAACGGCGAGACTGCCGCGTCGGAGTACGCAAAGGCCCAGCCCACCGCCGAGGCTGCATACGCGGAGCTGCGCAACGCTCAGTAGCGTGTTGTTCGCGATGCCAGGTCACTTCGATTGTCGTTCCTGCGAGAGCAGCCGGTCGCAACAACCTGGTGCATGTGTCACTCGGTTGGCTGGTCGGCTGACGGGCGGTGCGCGGTAGTGGCGCGCGAGGTGAAGCCCTAGGGGCGGTAGTCACGGCTGAACTGGGAGGGACTGTCATACCCCCGTGGTGGGCGACGGCGGATGTCGTCGGTGTCCGCGAGCAGCAACAGATGGACCTGCGTCAGACGCTCGCGACGTTGACCGTCGCACGCATATCGGTGGGCCTCACGGATTCATCTCTACGCGAAGTCCTCACTCCGAGGTAGATCCCACTCGCCAGCAGAGCCACACCTGCAACCGCAGCACCGATCGGCGCGTACACCGTTCCCCACAAAACGAGGCTTTTCGACGTTCGAGCGAAGGCTATTTGCTCGGCCTGGGTCTGCTCATCGAGTCTCGGAGTGACGTCGATGAGTGTGACGGCTTCCGGATCGTCGGCCTTGGCCGCGAAGAACTGCCTGTGGTGCTGCTCGACCTGGACCACGGCCCCCGAGACCGGCTCGACCCACAGATCCCGGGTGATGCTGTAGAACCGTGGCAGTTTCAGCGATCCGTTCCCTTCCCTGCCCCACACAGAGGCCGGCAGGGAGATGCCGCCTCCCACCTGCGTCGGTTCGACTTCTTGGCGGAACCGGTAGACCAGCAGACCATCCAGCTCGGTCTCCTCGACGAAATGTACGTCCCGGCTCTGCTTGAAGGTGGTGTCGAAGTAGGGATACGACTGCTTCTGTGTGTCGAATGGGAACTTGAACTGAAGACCGTCATGAACCACAGGTTCAGGTACTTTGCCCGTCTCGGTCTGGAGTGACCCCACGGGCTCATCCACCGGGAGTGCAGTCGTCCTGTCGAGGGTGGAGCGATCCACGCTGGCGTTGACGATCGCGGCAGTTCCGCTCCGATCGTCGCGCGTCATTCGAATGGCAGATTGCAGCGTAACGACGTCTTTGTCCGAGGGGTCCTCTACTGTGACTCGCTGGTTGACGGTGATTGGCACGTCATCTTCGAGGACGAGACGGCCCTGCATCAGTTCGGTCGAGTCGAGGAGCGTGGCGGTGCCCGTGGAGACTGTGTCAGCTTCAACGGTGAGAGGAATCTTCACCAACCGGTCAACTGCATACGTAGGGATCAGCACACTGACGGTCAGCAGGAAGGCTCCGATGAGGACCGCGAGGCTGGCGACGATACAAGGGGTAGGGCGGGCTCCGATAGACACTCGATGCAGCCTAACTG
This sequence comes from Rhodococcus sp. C26F, assembly GCF_053345925.1. Classification (NCBI taxonomy): domain Bacteria; kingdom Bacillati; phylum Actinomycetota; class Actinomycetes; order Mycobacteriales; family Nocardiaceae; genus Rhodococcus; species Rhodococcus sp. C26F. Next base: position 32,664 of record NZ_JBKFBA010000029.1, on the reverse strand, counting down.
GCGGGTGAACACACCGACGGCCCGGGGCTGTTACAAGATCGTTATCTTTGCCTTTAGGGTGGGCAGAAGAGTTGAAGCGAGGGGAGTTCAAGCGTGGCACCGGACAGGACGGGAGTGATACGCGCCGTCGACCGGCTGTTTCGTATCGCATCCAGCGAAGAAGCACGATCACTGGAAGGTTTGGCAAACGCGCTTTCTCGGGATCGCGGCCGCCCTCTGACCATTAAGGAAAGCGCAGAACTACCCGTAGGAGTCTTCGGCCAGTGGAAGCGGAATCCTGACAACGATCAGATCCTCTATGCGAGCTGGGTTCACGCCAAAGAACGAACCATAGGACATGAGCTTGGCCACATCGTGTTAGGTCATATTGGAAGGCCCGCACTCGAACTCGCCACCGCTTTTCTTCCCGAGTCCTCACACGACCTCGCCACGCTCATGCTGGAGCGCAACTGCACGCACAAGCAGGAGCAAGAAGAGATAGACGCAGAAGCGTTCGCAAGCCTTCTCCTGCGGCGGATTTACAACAGCCGAACGGTGAACCACAGCCCGATCGTCCGGTCTCGTATCGACGAGGCCCTGGGATGATCAACGCGCTTGCTGCTGTAGCTCTATTCATCGCAGCCGTCACTCGATTCCACCGGTGGCGTGCCCGCCGTTCACTCGTTCTCGCGGGTTCTGTAGTCATCCTTGTCTGCATGTCGTTGCATATGGCCATCAATGTGCAGGTGGTTGAAGACGCAGTCCGATTTGCACTCAGCGACGGCACGCCCACCGCGGTGAAGATGCTGCTGGTGTGTGGGATCTGTGTCGGGACTGCCATCGTGTTCACAGATGTGACTGCGCAGCATGAGCGGCACAGGAGACTCCTGGTTTTTCACGTCACCACGTCAATCATGTTAGCCACGTTGGCTTTTGCCATCTTCTATCGCCAGCCGTGGCCCGACGGAGTGACCGATCGCGAGTTCGACAGAGACTACGCGTTTCTTCCGGGCTACGCCGATGGGTTGACAATCGGCATGGCATATCCGTTTCTGTTGTGCGCGATGGTCACAGTGGTCGCCATCGTCCAGGCCGACCGTCGCACGGTAACAGGACGCACTCTCCTTCTGATTGTGCCGGGTGCAGCGATCCTCACGACCTACGCTGGTCTGCGGATCGGCTACTTGGCCGCTGCACGGTTCGGAGTGGTAGAGCCGACGATCACTCCGTTGGCGATCACGAGGCTTCTCGCAGCCGCCGGCGTGTTCCTGCTCGCAGCAGGCGTGCTGACGGGCCTGGTTATGAACCATCGCCAAGCTCGGCGTGCGCTTCCGCAGTTCGCGAACCTGCATGGAGAGCTGTTGTCTCGTTGGCCCGGCGCGCAACGCGAATCCCGGCCGCACAGCTCTGATATGGAGAAGGTGGACGACCGGGCAGTCGAGGTGATGGATGCTCTCAGCCTGGAAGCAGATTTCAGTGGTGTGCCGTATCGAGATCAGCTCGACCCTGGCCGTGCTGCGGATCTAATCGCACGATGGTTGGTCACAGGGGAAGTCCCGACCGAACTCGGGCACGAGTCCATCTTATGCCCTCCGGGGGTCATCACCACCGATTGGGTGTGCTCGCTGGGACGAGCCTACGACCGAGCTACAGCCAACCAACGGAAGATGGTTTCATGACGGGCACGGATATACGTATGCGCAGCAGCACTGTTGATCGCGTTGCACGTGGGCTGACCGAGATCGGTGCACCCTGGGTAATCAACATCGTTACTTCCTTGATTCTCGGGACGGTGATCGGTGCACCGGGATGGGGTGCGTTCGTCGCTGTATGCGCGGGCGTTGTCCCGATGGGTGTCATTCTCATCGGCATGCGTGGATCTCGGATCGGTGACCACCATGTCACCAAGATCAATGAGCGTCACTTGCTGATTGCCGTGTTGCTGCTGGTTACGATTGGCGGACTGATCACTCTGGTGGTCACCGATGCTCCGCAGCAATTGGTCGGGTTCATGGCCGCCGGTCTGATCGCCTTGGCCGTCGCAGCGATTATCACCAGTATCTTCCGCTGGAAGGTCAGTTTTCATACTGGAGTCGCTGCCGGGGTGAGTGTCGTTCTGGCCATCGCCATTTCGCCTTGGTGGTTGCTGGGATGGGGTTTTACCGTGCTTGTCGGGTGGTCCCGCGTGCATCTCGGTGATCACACGAGGGGGCAGGTAATTGTCGGTGCATTACTAGGCGCGATCACGGCAGGTCTGAGTTACGCCATCATCGTTTAATCCGACTTGTTGTCCTGCTCGGTGAGACGCCGGAATGGGTCGTAGGTGCGAGCGGCGACCTGTTGCCCTTCCGAGTCGCGGAGCTGCTGGATCCAGATGATCTGTTGTTTGACTTCTTCGTAGGTTTCTTCGTCACCGAAGTAGTCCATCGGCACGCGAAAGACTCGGCAGATGTCGCGGACGACTTCGAGGCCAGGGGAGGTCCGCTTCCCACTGAGAAGCTGGGACATGTAGCCGGTGGTCATTCGGCTCCCACTGAATCGGAGCAAGTCGACCACTTCGGTTTGGGTGTAGGGACCACGGCTACGCGGATGGACGTTATCGAAGAGGAACCGGAGTCGCTCCGCGAAGGTGCTGCTCATCGAACGTTCACCTTTCATGTCGCCCCGACCTACAGAAGTCACCTAGCTTGCAATGTCTTCATGGTGTCAGCCTGTAGCGATCTAATGCAACTTGCTATTGAAAGTTGCAAACTTTAGGCTCAGCGCACACGACAGAATCGGGGGATACAAACGATGTCGGCGAACTGGAGCCGTGCTTGTCGCTTAGGCGGGCGTGCCCGCTGGGCGGCGACGCGCTCGTTCGTAGCTCGCCCGCAGTTCGCCCTCCGAGATGCCGAGCGCGGTCGACAACTTTTTCGCGAGGTTGTCGGACAAGGAGACCTCGCCGCGCTCAACACTTCCCACGAGTTGCGTGGATACTCCGGCAGCAGCGCCGAGCATCGGCTGCGTCATGCCTCGAACAACGCGCCAGTCGCCGGGGAATCGCTCGCCCTCCGGGATATCGACGAGATCAGCAATGGCGATGCCGAGGACGCCGGCGACGCGCGCAAGCAAATCGACCTGGGGAGACGCCGCGCCTTTCTCCCACCGGCGAACCGTCTCGGCTTTGATGTCCGCGAGGCGGGCGACTTCAGCTTGCGAGATACCCGCCGCCAGTCGCGCCTGTTCAAGTCTTTCGGGCCGGAACCCGCGCATTACCCGTCTACTCACCGATCGGGCCTTGGTCCTAACGCGAAGTTCGTCATCGGTAGACACTGTGCAGCCCTCTCACTACAGTATGCACGTACCGGATCGTATAGAAGTCTTGGTTTAGAAGTGGGTCAAGTGAAGGGAACGAGTTGAGACCTTGAGATGCGAACGGTCCCCCAGCTGTTAGCCCAGCTGAGGGACCGTCCAAGTAGCAAGCCGACTGTTAGCCGCAGTCGAACAAGCCAGAGGCGCACGGGTTAGCCGGCCGTGGCCTCGATGCAGATACGGAGCCTGCGATGAACAGGTTAGTTGGTGCTGGGCAGATACGCCTAGTAGCAGAGAGTCCCGCCCGTCCTGACGGAGAGACTCACGACACAATTCGTGGCAGCAAGGATCCCCACTACGTCCTCGCTGAGCACCTTCCGAATCCGGAGGGCACCGCATGCTCGTCGTGCGGGTTCACCTACTCCACGGACCGGCCGCTGTGCCTGCCCGTCGTCGAGGCGTTGCGCACGCTCACCGCACGCGCCAACACGCGCTCGTTCGGCGACTACTCGACGAACCAGCTCCGGGCGCTCGAGCGGGAACACTGCGGCACCGGCCGGTGCCGGCGATGCGGATTCGTCTACACCCCCGCCGCGCGCGTATGCCCCACTTCGCGGCGTATCGCCATCGAGCTCGAATCCCGCTTCAAAGCCCCGATGAGCGAGGTCCGCGCAGGTCAAGGTTTATGCTCCGGGAAAGGACAGGTGTGGACGGTCAGCGGGAACAAATCCGCCCCGTGGCGCCAGGCCGTCGCCGTCTGCGCACAGTGCCCGCTCCTCGCCTCATGCACCACGGAACTGGACCGCAGGCTGGCCAGCGGGGAGAAGATCTGCGATCAGATCCTTGCCGGGCGACTGTTCTCCGGTAAAGGCGACGAGATCGCTCCCGAGATGTTCGATGCCTATGCCGATCGGTGCGGAGCCAAGACCAAACGTCGAAAGCCCAAACCGAAGGCCCGACCTACCCGGCGTGCAGCGACCAAGAGGACTGCGCCCGCGTCCCCTCCCGCGCAGGATGTTCCAGCGTCCCCCGCCGACGGACAACTTGCGCTGTTCAAGGGAGCGGTGGCATGAACCCGAGCCCGCACCTGAACCTGTTCGAAGCTATCGCCCAGGGCGTTATCGAGGTCCCGGCCGGTGATGATCATCCCGCTGCGGACCGTTGGCAGTGGTTCGCCGACCTGTACAGCCACCGCACGTGGGGTCTGGTCGCTGCCATTGACGGGTTCGCCCGCCTTGCGGCCGAGCATATCGCCGCCGCCTGTCGGGACACTGCCACTGACACCGCGACAGTCGAGCAATGGCAGGCCATCGCGGAGATCACGCGCACAGCCCGAACTACCTCCCACTCCCCTGGTCTCGAGATCGCGTGGAGTGCCGTCGCCGACACCTGCACCGACGCCCTCGACCATCTCGCCGGCCGCACCTTCAGCGGTCTCGAAGCCATCCTCGGCGCACTCGATGCCATCGGGCACGAACACGAGCCCCCGATCGCGGTGTCCTTCGCCCGCGACGCGTACACCGCTTGGCAACACCGTGTAGCCCCGCCCGCGACGAGTGATCGGAATGTCGCGTGAACTCCCTGGTTGCGGTGGATCGAGACGGCCGCGAATGGGCAGTTCTTGCCGTCGATAGCGGGCTTAAAGCTCGACTCGTCCACGGGACCACCACGCCTGCCGTCCTGGACCTTGACGAGCTCGTGCACAGGTATGGACCAGTGGTTCTGTCCCCCACGTCTCTCCCGATCTCCGGCGGGTTCGTCGCGCTCGCCGACACGGTCGGTCTCGTAGCCTCCGATCCGGAAACAGCCTCGGTCGAGCAGATCAGGCAGGTCGCCGCATTCGCACAGTCGATCATCCTGCCGCACGGTTCGTAGAACCGCCTACCGGTTCCACACCCCGCGTCCCGTTCACGCGTACCTCATCCATCGAGAACTACGCACGCTCCGGCCCGGAGTCGTCACACGCACCTGAACGCCGAGGGGACTCTCCATGACTACGTAACCCGAATCCGCCGATCCGACAAATCAACAGCGCAGTGACTCAACCCAAAAGAGAAACCCACCCCCGAAAGGGTGGGTTTCACCAGGACTTCCACAGAAGGACTCGCAAGATCCTTCACCACTCGAGCGAGAACGTCTGGCAGGACGATCACGCTCTTGGGTGAGTCTCCGAAGTTTGCAGCTTCAAAGACTCTGAGTTACTGCTTCCCCGAAGGGACTTACCGTGCCAGGTACGTCTCAGGGTAGCGCACACCCTGAAACTCGCCCAACCACCTACACTTCCACCCTCGGTGCCTCCACCGACACCGATGACGTCGCCCTTCCACTTCCCCAGCCCTTTACCGACGCCGAATGGGACGCAATCGTTGCCGACGCCGTCGCGAACGTCGCCGCACTCGAAGCCTCCCAACCGCAGGACAACCCGGCCGAGGCAGCTGTGTGCGAGCTGCTCGACACCCAACCCGCACATACCCGTACCGCACTCTCGCTACCTGTCCCCGCAGGCGCGTGCGCCCGCGTCCCGACCTGGCACAGCCGCCGATACTGGCTGAGCTTGTGCGAGTGGATTGTCACCCACACCGAACGCGGGCGGACCGCCCTCACACGCCACGGCATCGCCGCACAGACATTCCTGCGGGTCTGCGCCGCACACGCCCAGTACGCCGAATCCACCACCGGACGCCACGTCTACGCATCCCTGGCCACCCTCGCCACCAAAGACAGCCTGTCGATCGACCAACTCAAACGCGGACGCCGCGTCCTCAAGGCCCTCGACCTCGGCGTCGAACTGGCCCGCGGCAAGAAACTCAACGCCGCCGAACGTGAAGCCGCTGTCCGCCTCTACACCCGTACCCACGGCCAACCCCCTGTTCGACTGCAGATCGGTGCTGCCAGCGTGTGGGCGTTGTCCGCACCTGCATGGGCTGTCGAGGCCATGCCCGCCCCGGAGAAACTGTCGAAGCGGCGGCGGCGCCGATCAACCCGCTCCACCCAAGACAGAGCCTCCGCCACCCGTCCTGTTTCACCACCCCACCACCGCTCGCCGAGTTCCGCACCCCAATCCCCTAGTGGTTCTTTATCGATGTGTCTTTCCGTCAGGAAAGATCACCAAGCGCGCACACGCGCAGGCGAACAGAACTCGACACCGACCACGCCTCGGCCGCTGGCCCTCCAGCGAGCAGCCGCCCAACTGATCGACCGCGTCCCCGCGCTACGCACGATCGTCGGCATCGACGACGCAACCGGCAGACGCCGAGGGCACATCGGATCGGTCTGCGACCTCCTACTCGACGCCGGCATCGACACCGACCGCTGGACAGGCGTCGACATCGCTCACGCCCTCAATCACGACGGCACCACTCGCGGATGGACATGGCCCACCGCACACGCAATCACCTCACCGCGACGGCTGGTGGCCTATCGACTCTCCCGCCTCGACTGGACCGGTCCCTCGCCCACCGAACTAAAGATCCACGACCGAACGCACAAGGGCGAAACCTCGACAGATGCAGCACACCGGATCATCAAGACCCGCCACCGTGCCCTCGTCGCCACCTCGATCCCCCAGGCTCGACCGGCAACCGGCGAACATCGGCGAGCAATGCGCGAACAGCTCGCGACGGACCTTGTGGCGAAGAGGATCGCTGCTGCACGTTGTGCTCGGTAAACGCGCCTACCCATTCATGCACAACAAGGAAGCGCTACCTCGGCATGCAGATACCCCTCAGCGGCAGACGGCAACCGCCTCGCGACGCGGAACCGACTGCCATACGTGCCCGCACCACACGTGCGTCGGCTCTCGGTTACCACCCTCGTCTCGACACCTCGAGCGCCCGGCGCGCACGACAGCACGCACACGACTCGTTGAAGCGGGCGTTTGCCGATATCACGGTCCTTACGTCAACCTATGCCGAGCCATCTGTGATCCGACCGAGACACGATCGGCGCACGAGATACGTCTTGAACCCATCGCTCCCACGCGCAGTAAAGCAGTAGCGGTGGGCCAAGACAGCCTTGAGCCCGTAGCGCTCGGGTGGATACCGTGGAGCGCTCCGATTCCGACCGTCCTCAACATCGACTCGGGACGGTCCTCCCGCGAGCGCCCATGCTGCCGTGCCATCGACATCGAAGACGTCAGTGAAGTGGTCGCCAGGGCGTTCATGACGGATCATTGCAACCGCCTACCGCGAGCCGTTCAACCCATTCCCGCGTCCGCTTGGTACGCGGTCAGCGACGCAGGATCAGATTTAGATGATGTCTCATTTGGTGAGCTTTTTCCAGCACGTCAGCGCGGCGGCGAGTTGGAGAGATCCGGCGAAGTGCTCGCCGTGACGTTCGTAGCGGATCGTCAGCCGGCGGTAGCCGCTAAGCCAGGCCAGGGTGCGTTCGATCTTCCACCGATAACGGCCGAGGCGCTCGCTGCTGTCGACGCCGCGACGGGCGATCCGCGGAACGATGCCCCGTGCCCGCAGCCACCGGCGGTGTACGGGGTAGTCGTAACCCTTGTCCGCCCGGACCCGGCCGGGTCGGCAGCGGCGCGGACCGCGACGCGAACGCACCGCGGGAATCGCAGCGACCATGGGTTGGAGCATGACGCTGTCGTGGGTATTTGACGAGGTCACCGCGGTGACCAGTGGGATACCATCGGCGTCGGAGAGGATGTGGATCTTCGAGCCGTTCTTGCCTCGATCGACCGGGCTGGGACCGGTCAAAGAGCCCCCCTTTTCGCCCGCACGTGCGCGGCGTCGAGGATCGCGGCGGACCAGTCCAGGTCCCCACCGGCGCCGAGCCGATCGAGGACCCGGCGGTGCAGCTCGTCGAATACCCCGGCCTTGGCCCAGGTGGTGAACCGTCTATGCGCGGTCGGAACACTGACTCCGAATGACGGCGGCAGGTGCCGCCAGGCGCAGCCGCTGGTGAGCACGTAGACCACGGCGGTGAACACCGCCCGATCGTCGAGCGCCGCCCGGCCGCCACCCTGGGGTCGGGTCCGGAAGCCGGGCAGCAGCGGTTCGACGATCTCCCACAACGCATCCGGCACCAACCGAGTAGACAACGCATCGACCACGCCATGCATCATGCCGTACACAGGATCCGATCCATACAAGACACGCTCTAAGATCCGGCCGATGGTCGAGTGGTCCAGGTCCGGGATGTCCTCGACCAGGGCGACGTGCTTCTCCAGCAGTCGCAGCGACCATCGGGCATGACCTTCTGGGGGCTGTGTGCACGCCAACGCAATCACTCTGGCCTCGATCTCGCCGGTGATCTGCGACGGCACCGGTGGGAGGTCGCGCCGCTTACGTCCGATCGTGGCTTTCACGTCTTGTCCGGTTTCAGCGAATCGCTTGGCCACCAGTCGCTCCGTCTCACCCGAGACGCCCAGTCGTGCCGCGATCAAGGACCTTAGCGCCACGGTGATTATCGACCGATTTGGGGACCCCAACAGTTTCCGGACATGTCAAGTCGCCGTGGCCGAAACAGCCACGGCGAAGCAATGAGGGTGACAATGATCGAACGGCGTTTCGGGTGGGTCGAGGGATCAACCCGTCGACCCACCCGAAGCGTGGTCAGTCGAGACCGAGAATTGTCACCACACCGGTAGCGCCGTCGACCTCGATCAGGGCACTGTCGGGGATACGTTTGGTCGCATCGGTCGCCGAAACGACGCACGGGATGCCGATTTCGCGGCTGACGATCGCTGCGTGCGAAAACGGAGCTCCCACATCGACGACCACTGCCGAGGCGGCGACGAACAGCGGCGTCCAGGACGGATCGGTGATCGGAGCGACGAGAATCTCACCGGGCTCGAGTGCGGACGGATCGTCGGGTGTGGTCAGCACGCGGGCGCGACCACGAACGGTTCCGGTGCACCCGGAGACGCCGGTGATGGTCTCCCCCACCGTCACTGTGGTGTTCGTTGCTGCCGAACGTCGCTCCCAGGTGCCGAGTGCCGGCACATCACCGGCCACGACGAAGGGAGGTTTGAAGTCGAACAGTTCCAGATAGCTGCGCTCGCGTTCGCGCACGATGTCGGTGTATTTGGCGGGATCGGCGAGATAGTCGTCGAGTTCGTCAGCGAAGAGCATGAAGATCTGTTCGATGCTGTCGAGCGCTCTCGATTCGACGCCACGTCGACCCAACTCGCGTGCGGGCAGTCGGATCTCGTGGATCACCATGGCCGCTGTGGTGCGTGCGCGCTCACGTCCGCGCTGCCAGAGGGCAGCAGCGTTGAGGGTCGCCTCGAACTGCGCCGAGGCCTCGGGGTCGGCGGAGAGGTTCTTGCGGATCGCAGCTGCCGCGCTCTCGCGTTCCTGGGCTCGGATCGCGTTCTTGCCGTCGGGGGCTTCGGCATCGTCGACCTGACGCATCCGGTCTATGGTGCCCAGCGCCAGTTCCGGTTTGACGCCCCAGGTCTGGGCCCGGATCTCCCACTCGGCCGGGCCACGGAAGTCCCAATCGGCGAGGAAATCGTCGAGGTCGGCCAGGAAGGAAGCTGCGACCGGATCGTCACTGTCCGCCAACCGGTTGTAGAGCCCGTTGATGCCCTGGTCGAACAGTGCAGCGACTTCGGGTGCCTGGGCGGCACGACTGAGGGTCCACATGCGCTTGGAGGGGACTGTCGAATCGACGTCGCCGATACCACTGACCAGGGTGAGTGCGAGTTCGGGCTTGCCGACCTCCGCGGCGACCTGGGCGATGGCCCCGAGGCCTACACCCGATTTGAGGCTGGCTTCGATGTGGTGCTTGAACAGTCGGCGCAGTAGGGGGTCGAAGGAGCAGATGCGCTCGCGTAGCTCCTGATCGGTCAGGGTTGTCATGTTTGGGCGTTCGGCGCGGAGCTTCAGGACCTCGTCGCGGTCTGCGTCGTATGCGGGCAGGCCGGTTGCCCCGATCACCTCTTCGAGCAGCCATGCGCCGGCTGTTTCTTCGAACGCGGAATCCTGGTCGAAATCGCGTTTTTCGCTGTCGTAGCTGGGGATTCCGGGCATGTCGCCGAAGTACTGCAGGTCGACCGCTTCGGGAGACATGCCGGGTACGCGGACACCGAACAGGCGCATGAGCGACATGTTGATGTAGAGGTAGCTGCCGAAGGCCGGGAGGATGTTCTTGTCGACGGTGGTGTCGTAGAGATCGTGATTCCACACCCGGCACGCGACGAAGGCATCCCGCCATCCGGGCTCGAGGCTGTGCTGGAAGCCTGCCGAAGCGTTGAGCGGGCTGATGGGGTCGGGAAAGATCTCGCCCACGTTCGCTCGCGAGTACAGCGGGAACACCTTCGAGACGGTGTCGTTGATGGGCCACTCAGCCATGCGATTCCTTCTTCCAGGACAGGAGTGTTGGGAGGGTTCGACCAGCGCCGGCACGTATGCCGACCTCAACTTTTAGCGACTCAGTATTCACATTCTTATGTGAGTCGAATCACGATGTCAAGACGTTCGATGTTGCGAGTACGCACACCGATACCGCGCTGCGCAATGCAGGCGCCTGCAACCGGAAGCGGCATGACCCGCACTCACCCCGATTCTTTCCTTCATGACCTCCAGCGCTTGCGGGCCATCCCGCATCATTCCCGAAACCCGACGGACGAGCGGGTATGGACAAAAGTGTGAACGGTCAGTCACAATCTTGGCAGTGCCGATTGCTGACGTCCGAGCGCGGAGGTCGGCGGGAAGGAGAGCGCTCGGATGCGCATTTTGGTGACCAACGATGACGGGATCGACGCGCCGGGGTTGCATGCGCTGGCTCAGGCCCTCGCCGCAGACGGACACGAACTGATGATCGCGGCACCGGACGTCGAGTACAGCGGAAGCGGCTCATCGCTCGGGACACTCGAACACGGTGCTGAGATTGCATACACCCAGCGCAACTTCGATGCACTTCCGAACGTCCCGGCGATCAGCCTCGAGGCACCTCCGGCCTTCGCCGTGTTCTGTGCCTGCGCCGGCATCTTCGGACCACCACCGGAACTGGTCGTCAGCGGAATCAACCCCGGTCACAACACGGGCAAGATGATCATGTATTCGAGCACGGTGGCCTCAGCGCTGAGCGCAGCGGGGTTCAACGTGCGCGGCCTTGCGGTCAGCTGCGGATTTCCCCCCGACCACCGCTTCGACACCGCCGCCACGATCGCGGTAGAAGCTGTGCGATGGATGATCGATCGCAGCGCGCCGCGGACCGTGCTCAACATCAACGTGCCGGATGTCGACCTCAGCGAGGTGAAGGGCGTGCGTATGGCCCCCCTGGCATCACGAGGTCTTCTCGGATTGTCCTTCGACAAGGGCCCGGATGTGATCCGGCTGCTGCGCTACGCCAATACCGAACGCCTGGGGACCGATACCGATTCTGCGCTGGTCCGGGACAGTTACGTCGCGGTCAGTGCACTCGGGACAATCGATGCGCTCGAGCCGATTCCGGATGTCGCCGCCTATCTCGAAGCCGGTTTGCCCATCGCATCGGCACTCGAGATCTGATCGGTGTGCTCGGCCGCGCAGGCGAAGGGTCTGCCGGACGGCCGCTCCGGCGCGGCGCCCGCAGCCAGCACCGTCCATCGCCCCTGCCGACCGCNGCACGCGGCGTCTTCGAGGTATCCCTCTTCCGGTGAACGAGAAGGTGCGGGGTCAGTCCCTTGCCGGACCGACCCCGCACCTTCTCGTAGCAGCTCAGCCTTCGTCCGCCGCCCCACGGACGCGGCCCGAACTCAGGATGAGATCTTCGTGCAGTTCCATCCAGATGTCGTGGTAGCTGTCATAGAGCGGGCGGGCGAACGCGGCGTTGTCCCCGCCACGGATCCGCTCGAGCGCAGCGGACAATCGCGGTAGGTATCGACCGAACCGAGGCAGAGATTCCGCCAGTTGCTGCAGCGGCGGACGCAGCGCCGCGTCGGTGGTGGCGAGCTGTTCGATGATCTGCGCGTCGTATGCCGCGTCGGTGTGATCGTTGGGCTGGTCGTCACTGCGCATCTGCCAGCGCTGGCACACCTGCTTGAACTCGGAATTGACCGGCAGGAAGACAGCATAGAACTCGTCGAGGGCATCCGCCGCCGAACGGGTCTCGTCGTTCTCAGCGAGGAGCCGGCGGTGTTCTTCCTTACCGGCGGGCGTGAGCATCGAACCGGCCATGCGACCTTCCCTGCGCACGACGAGACCCTGTTCGACCAAGGAAGTCAGCAACTCCGGCAGATCGCCGACGGGCACCCCGGACAGAGCGCTTAGAACAGCGTCGTTGGCCAGCCCTTTCACGCGCAGCGAGTGAACGATGTCGAACGTCGACGGCTGATGTTGGGTGTGGACCATCTCGAAGCTCCTGGTGATCGAAGGTGGTGGCCGGTCGGCACGATACGAGTCCGTGATTAGGAACCGACCAGATACAGCGAGCGAAGTGCTTTCTTGTTGAGTTTTCCTGTCGGGAGGCGGGGAAGATCGTCGACGAAGTCGATCGATTTCGGTGCCTTGTAGGCTGCCAGCACGCTCTTGCAGTGATCGATCAGGGCGGCGACGGTGTCGTCGTCTGCAGGCACGTTCTCGTGCAGCTCCACCACGGCCTTGACCTGTTCGCCGAATTCCGGATCCGGAACGCCGAATACTGCGGCGTCGGCGACTGCGGGGTGACGCAAGAGCGCCGCTTCGACCTCTTCCGGGTAAATGTTGACCCCGCCGGAGATGATCATGAAGCTCTCGCGGCCGACGAGGTAGAGATATCCGTCCTCGTCGAGGTATCCCCGATCGCCCATACTCTTCCAGGTGCTGGGCGCGGTAGCGTCCCGGTCGTTGACGTAGGCATTCGACGTCGGCGGTTCGAACCAGACCCGCCCGATTTCATCGGGTCCGAGCGGATTTCCGTCGTCGTCGGTGATATGAACCTGGGTCCCGCCCAGGGGACGGCCGACAGAGCCGGGGCGCTCGGCAGACTCCCGAGCGGAGATGTAGGTGTGCCCGTAGCCCTCGGAGGCGCCGTAGTACTCGTGCAAGATGGGTCCCCACCACTGGTTGATCCGGTCTTTGACGTCCACCGGGCAGGGAGCGCCGGAAGTGACCGCCGTCGTGTGGGTGGGTGAGAGTTCGATCGAGTCCCGCTCGGGTAGGCGCAACATGCGCAGCAGCATGGTTGGGACCCATTGCGAGTGGGTGACTCCATGCACCCTGATGGCCTCCAGGGCAGCAGCAGGATCGAACCGCTCCATGCACACGACCGTTCCGCCGGCTGCCATGGTCATCAGCTGGAAGGTGAAGGGGGCAGCGTGATAGTTCGGCGCGGGTGAGAGCAGTACCGTCGTGCCGCCGATACCCAACTCGGCGGCAAGCCCCGCGTGCCGCACCGGTGCCTGCGAGGGATGGACATCGAGGAGCTTCTGCCGAAACGCTTTGGGCCTACCGGTGGTGCCGCCGCTGTAGAGCACGCGGGCACCGAAGCGCTCGTCGGCGATCGGAGTGCGCGGGTGTTCCGCGAGCGCTGCGGCTACATGTTCAAAGTCGGTGCCGGGGTCTGTACACAACACCACTGTGTCGTGCCCGGCGGGCAAGGCGGTGGCCACGGTGTCCGCGAGCATCGCGCTGGTGACCACTACGGCCGGTGCCGCCTCCTCGAGGATCGCCGACAGCTCTCCTGCAGTCAGGTGCCAGTTGACCGGGGTCACGAACAGTCCGGAGCGCATTCCGGCGGCCACGACCACGGGCCATTCGATGCGGTTCTCCATCATGAGTACGACACTGTCCCCGGTACGCACGCCGCGCGTGCGTAACAGGTGGGCGAGCTGATTGGATTGCTCGTCGAGCTGGCGGTACGTCAGCGACGCACCCGAGCCGGCCATGACGAAGGCGAGCGAGTCTGGGTGCTCGGCTGCGATGGTGGGTGGATACACGGGGCCTCTTTTGCGAACGATTCGTCACATATTGATCTCAGGCTACAAGTGGATTCATAGTCTTACAAGGGGTGTTCTCAAACTGCTCGACTTGTGGTTTAGTGAAGTTGTCGTCACAAACCACGTGACCTCGGCCACGGGAGGTATCCACATGACCACCAGCAGCGACATCGACCTGATGAACCTGCAACCTTTCGCAACCGGATACGCCGACGAGATCTTCAAAGACCTCCGCGACCACGATCCGTTGCACTGGAACGCCGAACCGGACGGTCCCGGTTTCTGGTCGGTCACCCGCTATGCCGATGTCAAGGCCGTCGCCTCCGACTACGCCACCTTCACCGTCACCGAAGGCACTCAAATCGCCAGCCGCCGGGCCGAAGGCGAGGGAGCCCGCAGCATTCACCACGTCGATCCCCCGGAACACGGGCCGTTGCGCAAAATTGTCACCCCCTCCGTCCGTCCCGCGAAGGTCAAGAACCTGACCCCGGACATCGAAGCCGTCATCGACGAATTACTCGACAAGACCGTCGGCGCAGGTCCGCTCGACTTCGTCGCCGAAATCTCCTCCCAGCTCCCGCTGGTGATGATCGGCCGCCTGCTCGGCGCCCCCCTCGAGGACTGCCCACACCTGCTGCGCTGGACCAACCAGATGGCCTCGGAGGACCCCGACTATTCCGAGGGACCCGAAACGGCGGTGCGCGCCCGCGACGAAGTCTTCACCTACTTCCGAGGCCTCGAGCAACAGCGCCGAGCCTGCCCCGCCGATGACCTGGTCAGCATCCTGACCGCCGCCGAAATCGACGGCGTTCCCCTCTCCCGCGGCTACCTCGACGCCTACTACCTCATCCTGATGGTCGCCGGAAACGAAACCACCCGCAATCTGCTCTCCGGTGGTGTGCTCGCGTTGCACGAGAACCCCCAGTGGTGGCAGATGCTCCGCGAAAATCCCGGCAAGATCCGCACCGCCGTCGAGGAGATGGTGCGCTGGGTCTCCCCGGTGCTGTCGATGCGCCGCACCGCCACCCGAGACGTCGAGATGCACGGCAAGACCATCAAAGCCGGCGACAAGGTCGTCATGTGGTTCTGCTCGGCCAACCGCGACGAACGCGCCTTCGACGACCCCCACGTCTTCCGACCGGACCGATTCCCCAACGAGCACGTGGGATTCGGCTGGGGTGAACATGCCTGCCTCGGCGCCAACCTCGCCCGCCTCGAAGCCAAGCTGTTCTTCACCAAACTCGTCGAGCGCGGCATCGACATCTCGGTGATCGGCGAACCGAAACGACTGCAGAGCAACTTCTTCCGGGGCATCAAGACCCTGCCGGTAACCCTGGAGCAGACCCATGGCTGATACCTTCGCCCCTGCCCGTTGCCTGATCGACGGTCAATGGTCCACTCCCCCAGGACCAGTGGTCGAGGTGATCGACCCCTTCACCGAGACGGCCATCGGACAGGTCGCCGATGCCGGAGCCGAACTCGTGGACTCCGCGGTGCGCTCCGCCCAAGCGGCCCACCGGTTGTGGTGCCGCACCGACGTCGACGAACGCGCCGCCGTCCTCGAGCGGACCGCAGACCTGCTCGAACGCGACGCGGAAACGATCGCCGCGGTGGTGACCCGGGAGATGGGCATGCCGATCTCCCTGGCGCGTGTCACACAGGCCGAACTGCCGGCCGCGGTGCTACGCGCCACCGCCCGAGCAGCACGCACCCTCGACTGGAATACCGACATCGACGGTGCCACCCTGCTGCGCCGCGGCAGCGGCGTCGTCGGCGCCATCACCCCGTGGAACATGCCCGTCCACCAGATCGTCGCCAAAGTGTCCGCCACCCTGGCCGCCGGTTCGACCGTGGTGCTCAAGGCATCGGAGATGACCCCCTACGACGCCGAGATGCTGGCGGGACTGTTCCTCGAGGCAGGACTGCCCACCGGCGCGTTCAACCTCGTCACCGGCGTCGGGCCGACCACCGGTTCGGCGCTGGCCGGACACGACACCCTGGCACACATGTCGTTCACCGGCAGCGTCACCGCCGGCCGCGCCGTTGCCGCGCTCGCCGGGCAAGCATTGACCCGCTGCACCCTGGAACTCGGCGGCAAGTCCCCCGCCGTGATCCTGCCGGATGCAGACCTGCCCACGGCAATTCCCGGCTCCATCGCTTCCGGTCTGGTCAACTCCGGTCAGGCCTGCAATGCCCCCACACGTCTTCTGGTGCCGCAGTCTCTGGTCGCCGAGGTCACCGACCTCATCCGCACTGCGGTCGCCGAGCACACCCTCGGCGATCCCACCAATCCGGCGACCAAGCAAGGACCACTGGCCTCCGCCCGCCAACGAGACCAAGTCCTCGACTATGTCGCCGGCGCCGTCGACGCAGGCGGAGAACTACTCACCGGGACGGGCAAGCCCTACGACGGATCGGCCACCGGTTTCTTCGTCGAGCCGACCGTCATCACCGGCCTGGATGAGAACGCCCGGGCCGTCCGAGAAGAGATCTTCGGTCCCGTGATCGCACTGCAGACCTACACCGACATCGACGACGCCGTACGGATCGCCAACGACAGCGCGTACGGACTGTCCGCGGAAGTCTGGTCCGGTGATACCGACCGGGCCCGCGCCGTCGCGAGCCACCTCGACGTCGGCCAGGTCAAGATCAACGGCGTACGCACCCGCACACGCCCCGCGGTGCCGTTCGGCGGAGTCAAGAATTCCGGCTACGGCCGCGAACTCGGTGCCCTGGGAATCGAAGAGTTCACCGATGTCACGGCGGTGATGGCATGAACGCCCCCGTCGTCGTCACCGGAGCCGGCTCCGGGATCGGTCTCGCCGTGGCCGAACAACTGCACCGGGCCGGCACACCGGTCATCGGGCTGGATCGCCGTAGCTGCCCGCTCGACGGTGTCCACACCGTCGAGTGCGATCTTTCCGACCCGGCGTCGATCGATGCCGCAGCAGCAGAACTGCCCACGGTGATCGCAGCACTGGCGAACGTCGCGGGGGTACCCGGCACCGTTCCGGCGCAGACGGTACTTGCCGTCAATCTGCTCGGCGCCCGCCGATTGACCGAGACGCTGCTCCCGCGGATGGCCGGCGGTTCCGCCATCGTCAACGTCGCTTCGGTTGCAGCCAATCGCAATACCCAATCCCCCGAAGCGATCGACGAACTTCTGCGAGTACGGGACATCGAAGCGTTGGAACACTGGCTGCGCGCACATCCGCTCGACGGCCCCGCCGCCTATGACACCTCCAAACGGGCACTCGTCGACTGGACCCAACTCCTCGCCGCGAAACTGACCGGGCGCGGAATCCGCGCAGTGTCCGTCAGCCCCGGCCCCGTCGAAACACCCATCCTCGCCGACTTCGAGGTCAGCATGGGCACCGAAGCGATGCAACGATCCCAGGCCGCCGTGGGCCGACACGGATACCCCCACGAGATCGCGGCAGTCGTCGCGTTCGCGCTCTCCCCCGCCGCGTCCTGGCTCAACGGCATCGACATCCCCGTCGAAGGCGGCCTGTACGCCACGCGCGCCGCCGCCAATTCCCCCGTATTCGAAGGACTCACACCATGACTTCCTCCGCGCCGACCTCACCGGTGACTGCCGTGTCCGATGTGATCTTCCTCGACGGCACCTTCCCCGGCAGCCGAGACCTGCTCGGCGGCAAGGCATACAGCGTCAACAAGATGCAGGCGATGGGACTGCCCGTTCCTCCCGCCTTCGCATTGCCGACCCACGTGTGCGCGATCTACCACGACAACGGCCGGGCCCTGCCCGAACCGATCTGGCAGGACGTCCTCGAGCAGTTGCACCGGCTCGAAGCCGACACCGGACGTACCTTCGGGGCAGGACCGTCGCCTCTGCTGGTCTCCGTGCGCTCGGGTGCTGCCCAATCCATGCCCGGCATGATGGACACCGTCCTCAACCTCGGCCTGACCCCCCAGCTCTGCCGGGTCCTCGCCGACGAAACCGGCGACCGGCAGTGGGCCGACGACACCTGGCAGCGGTTCCGGCACAGTTACGCCTCCATCGTCGCCGGCGATCCCACCGCCGAACCACCGGCCGATCCATTCGAACAGCTGCGGGCTGCGATCGGCGCGGTATTCGACTCGTGGACCAACGACCGAGTCAAGGCCTACCGCGCCCGCCACAACCTCGGCAGTGGGGCCGGGACCGCAGTAACGGTGCAGGCCATGGTCTTCGGCAACCGTGACGAGCACTCCGGCACCGGCGTGATGTTCAGCCGCAACCCCGCCACCGGCGAGAACACGCTCTACGGCGAGTGGCTGAGCCGAGCACAAGGCGAAGACGTCGTCTCCGGCGAAAAGACCCCGTCCCCGCTTCCCACAGTCTCCGAAATCCTGCCGGAGATCTATCCGCAACTCGAACAGGTTGCCACGATCCTCGAGCATGAACACCGCGACCTGGTGGACATCGAATTCACGGTCGAAAGTGGCCGCCTGTATGTCCTGCAGTGCCGCGCCGGCAAGCGGTCTCCTCGCGCAGCTGTGCGTATCGCGGTCGATCTGGTGCGAGAAGGCGTCATCGAGCCCAAGGAGGCCCTCGCCCGTATCTCGCCGGAGCAGGCAGCCGCGCTGGCCGACAATCACGGTGTGCACGAGCACCACCTGGTACTCGCATCCGGTATCGGAGCAGGCCCGGGTGCCGCGGTCGGGCACGCCGTCACCGATGTCGACGAAGCACGCACCCTCGCCGAGGCCGGCACACCGGTCGTCCTGGTCCGGCCGTCGACAGCTCCCGACGACGTGCCCGCAATGTTCGAGTCCGTCGCCGTGGTCACCGAACTCGGCGGCAGCACCTCCCATGCAGCGCTGGTGTGCCGCGAGATCGGTCTTCCTTGTGTGGTCGGCGCCGGAGCAGGCACGATGACGGCGCTGGCCGGACGCGTGGTTACCGTCGACGGCGCCTCCGGAACCGTCTACGACGGTGATGCGCTGAACACCGACCACTCCGGCGCCCGGGACGAGCACCTCGACGAACTGCTGAGCTACCTGCCCGGCCCGGTGCCGGCCGAACACCCACTCGCCCCTTTGACCAACACGGATCAGGAGCGCGCCTAGGATCTGCGCGCGGGTCCATCACAGACGCGATGACCTGTTCACAATCGGGAAGACGAGGAAGCAACGATGGCCGCTACCACTCCGCCAGGCCGCAGCGAACCACGCACACTCACCGAGGCCTACACCCACGCGGGGTTGACCGACCGCGGTACCAGCAGCGGCAAAAGGCCGAACAAGCGCGGTGAGGCCACTCGCGAACGCATCGTGCAAGCGGCAATCGAATGCTTCAGCGAATACGGCTACACCCGTACCCGCATTTCCGATATCACGCATCGCGCCAAGACCGCACAAGGCAACTTCTACCGACATTTCAACGACCTCGACGACGTGTTCCTGGCAGCGTTGCACACTGGTCTGCAGGAGCTCGCCGAAGCTACCGGTCGGCGAACCAACAGCAGCGGCGAACTCGAGGCCCTGATCGACGTCAACATCACGTACCTGCACGCCTACTCCCGCCACCGGCACATCCTGCGTTTGTTGCGCGAAGCCGCCGCAGCCAGCGCCAACGAGGGCTTCCAGCAGCTGTGGCTGCAATTGCGCGGAGACTTCGTCGCTCGCACACGACGCTGGCTCCAGCGACTCTACGACCGCGGAGAGATCGGCGACACCGACTTCGATCTCCTGGCCGAAGCCCTAGGGTGCATGACCGAGCAGATGGCGTACGTGCACGTCGGCCTACCCGCCTCAACCCCCCGACGGGAACGTATCGACGAGCTCGGCCGTGCCCTCGGCGAATTCTGGTATCGATCTCTACCGCCCGCCATCAAGGACACCCAACTCGACTCGCGCTCCGCCGCCGCGCTCGAGTCGTAACTCGACAGCACTACCTCCCGCGGTAGTGCCAGCCGAAGGAACCACCATGACCTCTCTCGCGCCCGAACTCCTCGGACACACCGTCGGTGTGCGACAGGTAATTCAGGAAACACCCGACGCCTGTTCGTTCGTCCTGGACGTCCCGGCCGAGCTGACCGAACGATTCACCTACAAGCCGGGGCAGTTCGTCACCGTCCGTATTCCCAGTGAGCGAACCGGTTCCGTCGCGCGGTGTTACTCGATCGCCAGCACCCCCGCGACAGACCAGTACATCAAGATCACTGTCAAACGCACCGCCGACGGTTACGGGTCGAACTGGCTCTGCGATCACATCACCGCCGGGGACACCCTCCACCTGCTTCCGCCCTCCGGAACGTTCGTACCCGATCGGCTCGACGGCCCCCTTCGGCTGTTCGCAGCCGGCAGTGGAATCACTCCGGTGATGTCGATCCTCAAGTCCGCGCTGGCCACCTCGACCGGCACAATTGCGTTGTACTACGCCAACCGCGACCGGGATTCGATCATCTTCGACACCGAATTGACCGAACTGGCACAGCGTTACCCGCACCGCCTCACTATCGAGCACCGACTCGAGGACGAGCACGGCCTGCCCACCAAGGACAGCATCGCGTCCTTCACCGCTGACACGGTCGACGGTGAGGTATTCATCTGCGGTCCGGCCCCGTTCATGTCGTTGGTCAAGAACACCCTCGTCACCTGCGGATACGACCGACACAGTATCCACATCGAGGAATTCCGCTCCCTCGACGGCGACCCCTTCGCTCCCATCGCACAACTGGCGACCACGGACCCAAACGCCTCCACGGTCGACGTCACGCTCGACGGAGATACTCACACCTTGGACTGGCCCGCCGATGCCACCTTGATCGACGTCATGGTCAATGCCGGCATCGATGCCCCCTATTCCTGCCGCGAAGGAGAATGCGGTTCCTGTGCCTGCACCCTCGTCGAGGGCACCGTGAACCCGGGCAACACTGAAGCGCTCGACCCCGACGACGTCGCCGACGGTTACATCCTCGGATGCCAGGCGAGGCCAACCAGCCCCACTTTGCGAGTCGAGTTCTGAGACGCGAGACAGCCTTTCGCGGACCGTCNTGGTTCGGGTCATCGACACGATTGTCCGGTTGTCAGCTCTTCGTGGGAGGCGCCAGGCCATCGGGAAGCGACGACGGGAGGTGTGGTCCCATCGCAATGTGTTCGAAGATGCCGATGCCTTCGATGCCGTCCGAGCGTCTTACCACGCAGAGTTGTTGTGCATGGACGTTTTCCCGCGCTATCGGATCGAGGTCTGCGATTCTCCATTGCTCGCGGAGCACGGATTCGCGTCCATGATCTCGACCCTGCCCGCGTTGCGGATGGTAGTAACCCAGACCCTTCATCTGGAACACGGACCGCGGTTCGACCTCGACAGTGAAGTCCATCGGCCCGCGGGGTCCGACTTTGATGGAAGCGTTCGACGGGCGACGGGTCCCTGGGACATAGTCGATATCGACCCGTACGTCATCGGTACGGCACACCTCGCTGTTCGGCTCGACTTCCTGGGGGTGCACACGCGGGGCACTCATAGCCAGACGCACATGGCTTACGCCATCAGGCGCTTCATGAACCGTGGTCTGAAGGAACGAGTCAGGAAAGTGCAAGACGCTCCACACGGCGTAGATCGGTTTGACTGCGCTGTTCATCATGTCTTCAGCTGTCGCTTGCCGGCGGATGCCCCAGGAACGGTCTCGCACGCCGTGCCAGCTCGAGATCTCGGACCGGATCCCGTGCAGTGTCAGCCATCCGTGCCACGAGCCGAACTGCACGAATCGTGAGCGGTCCGACGCCGTCGATGCCCCTCTCGTCCGGATCAACCGTTGCTCCGCCAACGGAGCGCTCTCCGCCGTGAAGATCAGATCGGCCGCAAGACCATCCGTCTCCTCCAGCACCACCTGGAACCGGCGCAGAGGCTCGATCACCTCGAGGCGCAGGGGTCCGACCTGCGGGGTTCGTTGCTCGTCGATCGTCTTCGTCGAGGCGAATACCGAGTCCTGGACGCCGTCCCGTGAAACGCTCAGCGCCGCATCTATGATTCCCGTATTAGGGTAGATGCTCAGGCCGAACCCCAGATGCGCCGACGCATCGGGCGCGAACGCTGTGGCGTAGTAGCGCTCGTAGAAGGCGGCGTCTCCGTTCGCTGGGTGTAGAACCGGCGACGAAGTTTGATGGATCGGATAGTCGTCATACGTGCTGAGCACAGCGTCTCCTCAATTCAAGTGGCAGCTAAGAATTCGCGTGAGTCGAGGTCTTGTACCATTGCTGCTGCGCGATTCCACATCGCGATGAACATTTTTCGCGCACGCGTTTCCGAGCGGAGTTCACCAGCGGCGGGCACGGTCAGTAGGAATGTGCTGTACGCCATCTGTCGGTAGTGGTCCCATGCGGTCGCATCGGACCACGAGCCGATCCATCTCTCACGTAGTTGTCTCGCGTGCAGTTCGACAAGAGTCGCTTCGAACTGCCGGCGCTTCTCGATCGGCATCGAAGACCCCATGAAGTACGCCAGATCCCACGCCGGCGGTCCCCATCCCAGGGTCTGCCAGTCGAGCACCCAGATCTCTCCTCTTCCGAAAAGCATGTTGTCAAGCCGGAAGTCATGATGCGCAAGGGTCAACGGTCCATCGTATGCCTGGGACCACGAATCGCAGTGCTCGCCGAACTCTTCGATGATCTCAGCGGCGCCGGGAACGAGGTCGTCGAGCACCCAGTCCTTGACCTTCTCCCAGCTGGCGAGGTACCGGCGTTGCCGATCGGGGATGGGGGCGCCGGCACGTCGCTGCAGCCACTGCTGCGCTCCGAACTCGTCGTCGTTCCACCAGCGCCCCTGAAGTTTGGCCAGTTGGGTGACCGCAAGGACGGCTTGGTTCCTCGTGCCACCGATGATCTGGTCACCTTGTGAAGCACTCTGGACATCCTCCAGAACGAGTGCAGGCTGGTCCCGATATCGAAGGTGCCGTAGAACTTCGGGCACCTCAGCCCAGGCAACTCCGGACGGAGCTTCTCGTAGAATCGCAGTTCACGCTCATACACCGCTGCATGTCTGGCCGTTTCGGCTGTCTGCCCTTCACGAATCGGCAGCTTGACGACACACGAGGACGGTAGGCCGGAGGCCATGGCATCCTGAAACCGACAGCGCACAGTGTCGGCCATCTGCCCTGTTCCGATCGGCTCGACAAGGATGTCCCCTAACTCGTCCGGTCGGCGCACAAGACCCGCATCACGAAAAACACCGAACAGTTGCTCGACTCCCACGAGCACCGATGTCTGTACTCGAGAACCAGTCACTGTCACTTGCCTCCTCGACGAATGTTTCGCAAACTGAGCCCCCAAAAATCACGTTCGGTCCCGCGGCAAAAAACCGCCTCGCCTCGCGGAAGAAGGTGCAGCGCACCCGACTCACGGCAACAAGCTGCGCTACGTATCTGCAGCAGCACAATCTCACGACAGGGCGGGAGGTCACACGATATTTAGTGACTGGATGTTCGCATAAAGGCATCGATTAGTCCATATGAGCTCAAGCATGGCGTCATCTCCCGGCTGTAGCGCGATCCTGCCTTTGCACAGAAGCCAAAGGCTCGGTTTTCGAGATATTTTGGGAGTTGCGCAGCCTCAGGACACGTCCCCCTTCCGCTAGCCAACTGCCGCCTATAGCGGTCGACGCAGGGGCAGTTGACGCGCACCCCGCCTGCGTCTAATGTGATCGACCACACACGCTTTGTGACTACAAGTTCACAGTTCGGGTTCTCTCAAGCACCTGCACCCAGGAGACTCCATGCACGCCAGCGACCTCACTTCCTCATGGATCCACAAAGCACTCGGACTCGATTCCGAGTCGACGAACCGCCTAGAAGGCATCGATCTCACGCGGATCGGCACTGGTCAAGTTGCCGACAGTTACCGCGTGTCCTTGACGTACACCCAACCCACCACCGCGCAAACACCCACATCTCTCGTCGCGAAGTTCACATCGGATTCGGAGCAGAGCCGAAGCGCCGGCCGTAGTGAACTGAACTACCTGCGAGAGGTTCGTTTCTACGAGCAAATCGCTCACCATCTGCATGCACGCATCCCACATTGCTACTACTCGGAGATCGACTCCAACGACACCGAGTTCATCCTCCTCCTCGAGGACCTCACTCCTGCCCGCGCCGGAAATCAGCTCGTCGGGTGCACAGTCCAAGAGACCGCACGCGCGCTGGAGCAGGCAGCCGGCTTCCACGCCCCCTACTGGGGCGGAGACGAGCTCCGGGGTCTCGGCTGGCTGGACATCTCGGAGACCTACTGGAAGCGGTTCGAGGAGATGATGCCCGTCTGGTTCGACGGATTCGTGAAACGCTACGAAGCCCGCATCGCCGCTGACGACCTCGAGTTCGCCGGCAAGTTCGTGGCAAACATCGACCGATACTATGCCCGACTGCGCCAGGCGCCCTACACCATTCAGCACGGCGATTTTCGACCCGACAACATCTTGTTCGACGTACAGGGCGAAGAGGGAACGCTGGCAGTGGTCGATTGGCAAACGGTGATCCTCGGCCCCGCCGCCATCGACGTTGCCTACTTCATCGGTGGTGCGCTCGACATCACCACGCGCCGCACACACGAGGACGAACTACTGCGCGGCTACCACACGAGATTGGTCGAGCTCGGCGTGAAGGACTATTCGCTCGAGCAACTCACCAGTGATTACGCGGCCGCCACATTTGCAAATCTCATCATCGGCGTAGCAGCGGCGATGCTGGTTGAGAGATCCGAACGTGGAGACGAACT
This sequence comes from Rhodococcus sp. C26F, assembly GCF_053345925.1. NCBI lineage: Bacteria > Bacillati > Actinomycetota > Actinomycetes > Mycobacteriales > Nocardiaceae > Rhodococcus > Rhodococcus sp. C26F. The sequence continues at coordinate 7,817 of NZ_JBKFBA010000029.1, read as the reverse complement.
GTTCGTTTCCATGGTCATCAACGCTGTCGAACATGCACGCGACCGCAAAGGCCTGGCAGCTATCGGTGTCACCGAGGAGGAATCCGATGCCTGAGCAGAACGACAGAGTTACCAAGGGAGTGGAAGCTCTCGGTTTCTACACCCTTGCCGGACATATCGAATCACCAGCGGACATGCTAGAGGAACTCCGGTTGGCCGAGGAGCTGGGACTCGGCAATGCCTTCATCTCGGAACGATTCAACGTCAAGGAAGCGTGCGCCCTATCAGGTGCAGCCGGAGCCGCAACTCGCACAATCGATATCACCACCGCTGCGACGAACATCAACACTCGCCATCCTCTGGTGACCGCGGCCTTCGCTACGACGATGCATCGCCTGACGAACGGACGCTTCACCCTGGGAATCGGCCGAGGCCTGCGCCCTCAGATTGCCTCCATGGGACTCAACCAAACGACGACGGCACAGATGGAGGAATTCGCACACCTGATGCGTCGGTTGTGGAGGGGCGAGACAATCGTGGACTACGAAGGTCCACTGGGTCGCTTTCCCAAGCTCGCTCTCGGACCGGACTTCAATGAGGAGATCCGTCTCGGTACCACCGCGTTCGGTCCCGCCACTCTCGCCTTGGCAGGCCGAGCCTTCGATGTGGTTGTTCTTCACACTTTCTTCGCCGACGAAACCGTCGAACGGTGCGTGAAGACAATCAAGGAAGCAGCAGAACGCGCGGGACGAGATCCTGACAGTGTCAAGATCTGGTCCTGTTACGCCACCGTCGTCGAGGACGTCGGAGAACAGGCATTCGTCAAGAAAACGGTAGGACGTCTGGCAACCTACCTTCAGGTGTACGGCGACCTTCTGGTCTCGACGAATCAATGGGATCCCGCTTCGCTTGAGAAATTCCGAGCTTCGAAGGTAGTCAACGAACTCGACGGTTGGGCCGATGCCGTCGCCACTCCCGAACAGCTCGAACGCCTACGCGCCGTTCTGCCCGCCGAATGGTTGGACTGCGCCGCTGCCGGCAGTGCCCGACAGTGCGCACAGAAGGTTCGTCACCAGTTCGACCTCGGGGTCGACGGAGTCATCATGCACGGCGCAACTCCTAGCGAATTGGCGTCAGTAATCGAGTCCTACACCCAGATGCCGGCCACCGGCTCACCGTCCGGGTCGGAGAGGGTGTTGACCCACTGAGAGATCGCTGGGTGAGGCGCGGGTGGCCATCGCGGATCACCGCCGTGTTTAGGTCGAGGAGACCGTGCCGGACCTCGTGGGGCCGGAACGTGGTCCGCAAGGTCGCCTCCGACGCGGCGTCCCCGGGCACGACGAACCACCCATCGATGGCATCGCTGCCGGTGCCCCCTGGTCGACATCCGCGACCTCGGGACACGGCCCGGCGCGATGGTGGGGAATCGCCTCCGTCATCGTCGACGATCTCGTCGAGCGCGGCGCTGAGCTTCTCGCTCGTGCGCGTGTAGGCGAGGACCTCGAGGTAACAGGCCAGGCGGGTCGCGCCGACGTACAGGGTTCGCCACACCCCCGCCGGATCATCCCAGCGGCCGGTGAAGCGCCCGTCGGCGGCGAACTCCCACAGTGTTCACTCCACAAGGTCGGTGGGTAGCCGACACGGTAGACGGCAGCGCCAGGCAGGCCTCGGGAGGTTCGACGGTGCTCAGATCGGGTCGGTGCCATGGCCTGATCCTGCCCAACCACCACGATGGACTGCAGGATCCGCTGCCGGTGTCCCCGGGCTGTGGCCTACGGGCGACTGCGCGGCGTCCGTCCACGCTCCGCGATCGTGGGGTGTGAATCGTCTGTAAGTGTTTGTGTTGGCCAGCCCGCGGCTAGCTGACAGGATCGGTGTCGTCGCCGGGATCGGTGTGACTCATGAATCGTGTTGCTCCTGATGGGATGCACTTCCCGGGATCTGTCCACTGGTCGTGGCGGCGACGCCGACCCGGTCTTGCTTCGGTGGCTTGATCAGAAGCCTGCCCGACCCGTTGCCTCGGGTCGTGGCCCGTTACAGGCCTGCCTCGAAGTGCTCTTTCCGGGCCGACGCCGACACGCGACGCCGCCTATGGGAAAGGACAACCCGCCGCAATGACCATCGTTGCAGATCAGTACGAGTTAGTCATCGGAGTCGACACCCACGCCGCAAGCCACACCTTGTCGATCATCACGACGGCAACCGGCGCCGTCGATGCGCAAGTGAGCTTTCCCGCGAACCCTGCGGGGCTGGACCGCGCGCGTGCGTGGATCACACGCCGCGCCGCGTCCCGACCGTCATTGGTCGTAGTCGAAGGTATCGGCTCGTACGGGGCCGGCTTGGCTGACCGTGTGCTCGCTGCGGGGTTGCCGGTGGTCGAACCTGCAGCGATGGCTGCCGCAGATCGACGGGGAGTGGGTAAGACCGATGCTCTCGATTCCGTCCGCATTGCGCGATCGGTGCTGGCCGTCGAGATCGATCGACTCCGCAGACCGCGGACCGAAGGCCCGCGTGTGGCGATGCGGGTTCTCGTCGTGGCCAGGGAACAGATGACGTGCGAACGCACCCGAGCGATCAACGCCCTGACCGCATTGGTACGCACTGTTGAGCTCGGTGTGGATGCACGAACGTCATTGACCAGCACTCAAATAACGACAATCGCATCCTGGCGCACGCGAGGTGAGAGCAGCACGCTGCAAACGTGCCGAGCCGAAGCGGTCCGTCTGGCGGGCAGAATCAAGGCGCTCGACAGCGAGTTGCAGGGCAACCGCAAGAGTCTCGACGCCGCTGTGAAGACCACCGCGCCGGAGCTGTCTGCACTCAAGGGAGTTGGTGCGGTGGTCGCGGCATCCGTTCTCATCGCCTGGTCACACGCGGGACGTGTCCGTAGCGAGGCTGCATTCGCCGCCCTCGCCGGCACCTGCCCAATTCCTGCATCATCGGGGAACACGGTGCGCCACAGACTCAACCGGGGCGGAGACCGTCGACTGAACCGCGCACTAACCACCATCGTGATCGTCCGGATGAGAAAAGATTCCGACACCAGAGCCTACGTTGCCCGCCGACGAGCCGAGGGTCGCACGACGATGGAGATCATGCGATGCCTCAAACGCTACGTCACCAGGCAACTCTTCCGAACCCTCTCCGCAGCTCACCCGAATCTCGGCAACGCTTGACAGATATAGAAGCATCCTGAATGCGGTAGAGACTTCGTTCAGGCCACCTCGAGGATCGAGGCGACGATGGGGCGCTGTTCACGGTAGCGCGTCTCGTACTCGATCGGCGGGAGATAGTCGATCGACGAATGCAACCGGTCCGCGTTGAACCAGCGGACCCACTCGGCGGTCTCCCGCTCGACCTCGGCTCGGCCGGACCAGGATCGGGCCGGATCGATCAGCTCGGTTTTGTAGAGCCCGATCGTCGATTCCATGAGGGCATTGTCGAGGGCGTCGCCGACACTGCCGATGGAACCGGCGATCCCCGACTCGACCAGAGTCTCGGTGAACGCCAGTGAAGTGTATTGGGCGGATTCAACCGGTCGATGCAACACCGCGTTGTTCGAGCAACTGTAGCTGCTCGGTAAATACTTCAGCCGGGGTCTTCCAATCCAGCACTTTTCGTGGTCGGTTGTTGACAGCCAGCGCTACTGCCTTGAGGTCCTCGGCGGTCCAGCGGGACAGGTCGGTCCCCTTCGGGAAGTACTGGCGCAACATGCCATTCGTGTTCTCGTTCGTCGGTCGCTGCCAGGGCGAGTGCGGGTCGGCGAAGAACACTCTCGTGCCGGTCTCGACAGCGAACTGGGCATGGCCGGACAGTTCCTTCCCGCGGTCCCAGGTCAGGGTTTTGTGGAGTTGCTCCGGCAGCGTCGTCATCGATGCCTTCAGCGCAGCGTTCATCGCGACGGCGCCGTAGCCACCGAGGGACGGGCCGCTCTTCACGGGTGGCTTCTCGCCCCAGCCCTCCAGACGGGGTAGGTGGACGAGGATCGTCGATCGGCTGCTGCGCTCGACGAGGGTTCCGATCGCGGACCGGCCGGTACCGATCATGAGATCGCCCTCCGTAAGACTGTTGGTGGCCCGGGAGGGCCGGGTGTGGCTGAGATCGCCTTGCGCTGTGGTCGCTGATTGGGAATTTCCGCCCGGTCCTCCGGGACGCCTCGACCGCTGATTGAGATCTGCGCTCGGTCGCTGGTTACGGATGCGTCGGCGGGGTGTTCCACGGGGCGACTGTCAGCACCGGGTCGACGGACGGAGACACCCATGACGGTAGTTCGGGACAAGGCATGGATCGGCATCGATGTCGGCAAGAGCCATCACTGGGCGTGCATCATCGACGGCGACGGGCGCACCTTGTCATCGGTCAAGCTCGCCAACGACGAAACCGACCTCGTCGCGTTCGTGGAGCGAGCAGGTTCGCTGGCGCAGCAGCTGATCTGGGCGGTCGACATCATCGGCGCCCCGTCGGCGCTGCTCCTCGGCGTGCTGGCTCGGGCCGGTCACACGGTCCGCTATGCATCGGGTCGGGTGGTGGCAGCGATGAGCGCCGGGTACACCGGCGAAGGAAAAACCGACGCCAAGGACGCCTACGTGATTGCCGAGACCGCTCGGCTGCGCCGGGATCTGACGGTGATCGATACCGACACCGATCTGGTGCGTAACCTCGCCGTGTTGACCGGGCATCGGGCGGATCTGATCGCCGATCGCGTCCGGATGATCAACCGGCTACGTGACCTGTTGACCAGTGTGTTTCCGAGCCTGGAGCGGGCATTCGACTACTCCGCTCATAAGGGAGCGCTGGTGCTGCTCACCCGATACGCCAGTCCCGAGCGGATCCGGCGCCTCGGCCGTGCCCGGCTGACGCAGTGGTTGCGGCACCGGAAGGTGCGCGGTGCCGACGATGTGGCAGACCGGGCGCTCACCGCAGCCGAAGCACAGTCGATCGTGCTGCCCGGACAAGAGCTCACCGCAACGATCGTCTCCGAACTCGCCGCGGCGATCCTTGCTCTCGACGATCGAGTCAAGGCGCTGGACGAGAAGATCCACCACGAGTTCACGCAGCATCCGCACGCCGAGATCATCGAGTCGATGCCGGGATTCGGGCCGTTCCTCGGCGCCGCACTACTGGTCGGTGCCGGGGATCTGCGAGCATTTCCGACCGCCGGTCATCTTGCCGCGGCGGCTGGGCTCGTGCCGGTGCCGAACGACTCCGGTCGGCGCACCGGCAATCTGCACCGCCCGTTGCGGTACAGCCGGCCACTACGTCACGTGTTCTATCTTTCGGCGCAGACCAGCATGATGCGTGCCGGCCCGAACCGCGACTACTACCTCAAAAAGCGTGCCCGTGGCGCCACCCACACCCAGGCGGTCATCGCGCTGGCTCGACGCCGTATCGATGTGTTGTGGGCGCTGTTGCGGGAGAACCGGACGTGGACAGCGACGCCTCCACCGGCCGCTCAGGCGGCTTGACAACATCATTGAGATTCCCAATGCCCTGGAACAGCACGATCCTCGGCTTCGGCGGGACGCTCGCTGATCACCACGTCCGCGGTGACATGCCCCTGTGCCTTGTTCCGTGATCGGGCTCAGGGCACCCGCAGTGCCCGACCGGTGCGCAGGCATGTCACCAGCTCCCGCTTCAGCGCACCCCTGCCCTCGATGTACAACGACTGGTAGATCGCCTCATGGCTGATACGCATGGACTCATCCTCCGGAAAATCGATGAGAAGTCGATGTGAGATCTGTTCCGGGCTCCACGCGGTCGACCACCGCCGGTCCTGCCGATGCGGCTTGCGTCGGCCCTTCCATTCCGGCACCACCGGACCGGTCACGATCGCACCGTCCGGACCTCGGATGACACCGCTCAGCCGGTCCTGAACATAGTCGCGCAGAAGCGGGTTCGCCACCATCTTCGCGGTCTTGGGCCGTCGGGCCATCAGCTCGGCCTTCCACTGAGCGACCGACGCCCGGTACTCGAGCATGCCGCTGCGGGTAGCGACATTGCGCCGCAGTTCACGTGAGATCGTGGACGGGGCGCGACCGAGCCTGCGCGCGATTTCCCGCACACCGACGTCCTGCGCCCGCAGGACCGCGATCTCCTCCCGCTCGGAAAACGACAGGTACCGCCCACCGGGTTCGGTCAGTTCGATCGTCGACATCCCGCCACCTTGGCGGAACCAACGGCTCCCCACCGCCGACGACACACCCACCGATTCGGCCGCGTCCTCCGAGGACAGTCCCTCCGCGATCTTTCTCCAGAACTCGCGTTCGATGCTGCGCCGAGTTGCCGGCGCACCCGGTGAGATCATCGCCGATCGACCCGTCAGCTCTTTCAACCATCCGGCCGGTCGCCCCATGCACACCTCCTGGTCAGGGGTGTTGCGACGACCGGTTGAATCCGCCTTGACTTCCGGCATCCGAGTGATGCACCAATCCTGTTGAGGTGAAACGGAAATCGGTTCTTCGTCTGTCACAGGCTGACTCGAGCGCAGACCTGACCTGTCGAGAAACTCGTATCCGCTGACGCCGAAGGAGACCGTGAGCTCACCAGAATCCGAGCCACCATGATTGCGAAGGTGACGACCGCCCGACCGCGGACGTCGAGTGCATGGGCACGCTTGAGGTAGTGGCACATGCCGAGTGAACGGCGGAGCCTCACCGCGTTAAGTCGCCGATACCGGAACGGACCGCCGCGGTTCGCACCGATTCGCCGGGAGGTCATGCTGACTTCTGCCGGACAGCTATCGTCAGTGGAGCGCCCATGTCCACATCCTCCGGAAGCCGTGAGTCCGGACCGATCGGAGTTCCGAAACGGTGAATCCCACCCGTGGTGTCCCAGGGTGCCCATCCGGGGTCGCCGTGGTGCGCGAACGACGCCCACGCGCGCATCATGTCCCGCGATACGGCGTGTCGCTCGAGGGAGCGTCCGGTCAGCGGAATGCGGTCGACCGTACCGAACGCGAAGGAGATGTCCATCGAGTGGGTCGCGCCCAGCAATCCGTCCAGGACCTCGGTGGGCTGCGCGAACTCGTACGCCCAGACGCCGTCTGCCTTCGCCGCCGCGAGATCGGCGATCCTCCGGGTGGGATTCTCGTACACGAGCGTGGTCATCCTTCTGCCGAAGAGCAGATGGGGCGGCTCATGGGGATACTGCGCCGACAGTTCCGCGTACGTGACGCCGTCGACCTCCGCGAACGCGTCGACCCGGGATGCGGCCTCCGCCGCAGACATGTCGGCAACGAAGGTCGGGTCTGCTACCAGCAGAGTCGACGCGTCGTGGGACGTCCAGCCGAGCAGCAGCTGCTTTCCCCGAACCCCCTCTGTCGCCTCCTCCCTGAACGAGTTCACCGGCAGATCCACCGGATCCAGTGACGGACCGAAACCCAGCGCGGAATCCAGCTCCAGACTGCGGGCGCCGCTCCCCGTCATCGAGGCCACCTCTCGCTGCGCCGCCGACTGCGCGTCCAGGAGCGTCTCCACCGACGCCGCCCGCAGCTCGTCGACCGACTCCAGCCCGACTGCCTTCATCACCCGCTCACGGAGCTTCGCCGTCTCCTCCGGAGGATGCGACCGCCCGAACGGACCGCTCATCATGATCGACCGCGCGAACAGGTCCCGAGCCGCAGGCATCGCATTCAGCGCCGCCACCTTGCCACCACCACCGGACTGACCGCAGATCGTGACCCGCGCCGGATCACCACCGAAGGCCGCGATGTTGCGCTGCACCCACTCCAGCGCGGCGACGAGATCGAGCAGACCCGCGTTCGCAGACCCCGCCTCACCCAGTTCACGCAGGTCCAGGAACCCCAACAGACCGAGCCGGTGCGTCACCGACACCACCAC
>NZ_JBKFBA010000028.1:6464-78675 GCF_053345925.1 Rhodococcus sp. C26F | reverse complement strand
CGGTCGACGGGCCAGTCGCTGAGCAGATCGAGGCTGTGCACGCGATCAGCCTACGAGACGGCCCGGCGGCGCGGGGTCACCGGTCGGTACCGGTCACCAGTCGGCTTCGGTGTAGCGGATGACGCCGCGGATGTTCCTGCCCTCGAGCATGTCCCGGTATCCGTCGTTGATCTGTTCGAGGGTGTAGGTACGCGTGACCATGTCGGCCAGGTTCAGCTGACCGGACTTGTACAGGTCGAGCAGATTCGGGATGTCGACGCGGGCGTTGCACCCACCGAAGATGTTGCCCTTGAGGTCCTTCTGCAGCATCGAGAACAGGAACGAGTTCAGCTTGACGTCCATGTCGGACATGTAGCCCATCGCTGTGACGACGCACCGTCCGCCCTTGGCCGTGAGCGTCAGGGCGGGATCGACCAGCTCACCCTTCATCTCGCCGACGGTGATGATCGTCGAGTGGCACATGCGGCCCCACGTGATCTCCATGATCGGCACGATGGCCTCCTCGATGGAGGCGTAGGTGTGCGTGGCACCGAACTTGAGCGCCTGCTCGCGCTTGAACGGTTCCGGGTCGATCGCGAAGACGTGGCGCGCACCGGAGGCCACGGCGCCCTGCAGGGCGCTCATGCCGACGCCGCCGACGCCGATGATGGCGACCGAGTCGCCGGCCTTGACCTCGGCGATGTTCGTCGCCGAACCCCAGCCGGTGGGCACGCCGCAGCCGACCAGCGCGGCGAGCTCGAACGGCACGTCCTTGTCGATCTTGACGACCTGGCTCTGGTTGACCGTCATGTACGGCGAGAAGGTGCCGAGCAGGCACATCGCGATCACGTTCTGGCCGCGCGCCTGGATGCGGTAGGTGCCGTCGGAGATCGCCTGGCCGCTGAGCAGTCCGGCGCCGAGGTCGCACAGGTTCGAGTGCCCCGAGGCACAGGACGGACACCGTCCGCACGCGGGGATGAAGGACAGCACGACGTGGTCGCCCACCTCGAGGCCCACCACTCCCTCACCGACCTTGGTGATCACGCCCGAGCCCTCGTGACCGCCCATGGCGGGGAAGGACGGCATCGGGGTTGCGCCCGTGACGATGTGGTGGTCGGAATGGCACATGCCGGCGGCTTCCATGCGGATCTGCACTTCGCCCGCGACGGGATCACCGAGTTCGATCTCCTCGACCGACCACGGTTCGTCGATGCCCCACAGCACTGCACCCTTGGTCTTCATCTGGCTCGCCCTCCATCGCATTGCCGGTTGTGCACGTGACGATAGACACAATCGCACAGAATTGGAACAGGTTCTAGCCCTCGTCCCGGTCCGGTCGACATGCGACCGCGGATACCGTGGGACCCGAGCACCGCGGGTCCCCACCGCCCGACCGTCCGAGGAGATGCCGTGCCCGACAATCCGGAACTCACCTTCCACGGCGCGGCGAGAACCGTCACCGGCTCGTGCGCGATGATCGAACTCGGCGACGCCCGCATCCTGGTCGACTGCGGGATGTTCCAGGGTTCGCGCAGCCTCGAGAAGCTCAACGTCGCGGAGTTCGCGTTCGCCCCGGAGTCGATCGACGCGGTGATCCTCACCCACGCCCACATCGACCACTGCGGGCTGCTCCCCAAGCTCGTCGCGCGTAGCTTCGAGGGACGCATATTCTGCACCGCCCCGACGGCCGAGCTGCTCTCGTTCATGCTCGCCGACTCGGCGCGGATCCAGGAGTTCGAGGCCCAGCGCCGCAATCGGCGGCGCGACCGCACGCACCGGGCGAAGTTCCACCCGATCTACACCGAGGAGGACGCCCGACTCGCCGCCTCGCGCGCTCGGCCGGTTCCACTCGAGGAGTGGTTCGAGCCGGCACCCGGTTTCCGGGTCCGCCTGTGGAATGCCGGACACATCCTGGGATCGGCATCGGCGGAGATCGAGGCCGGCGGTGTGCGCACGGTGTTCTCGGGCGATCTCGGCCCCGAACAGAAGGCATTCCATGCCGATCCGGAAGGTCCGACCGGACTCGACTACGTCGTCTGCGAATCCACCTACGGTGACCGCTCACGCCCTCGGCTCACGATCGCCGAGCGCCGCGACCTCCTCGCCCGGGAGGTGAACGAGGCACTGGAGCGCGGTGGCAACCTGATTCTTCCGTCGTTCGCTCTCGAACGCACCCAGGAGTTGTTGCTCGACATCGGATACCTGCTCGACGACGAGCGGATTCCGGGGGTGCCGGTCTTCGTCGACTCCCCGCTCGCGATCCGCGCCACCGACGTCTTCGCCGCACATGCCGGAGAACTCGAGGACCTCGACGACCGGAACGTCTTCCGCCACCCGGGCATCCGGTACACCGCCGAGGCCGAGGAGTCGATACGGATCGACACCTACCGACGCGCGATCATCATCGCGGCCTCCGGGATGTGCGAGGCGGGACGGGTTCGGCACCACCTGCGGAACAACCTCGCCCGCCTCGACTCGACGGTGCTCTTCGTCGGCTACCAGGCGCAGGGCACGCTCGGCAGGGTGATCCTCGAGGGTGCGTCGAAGGTCCGGATCTCGGGTGAGGACATCGACGTCCGGGCGCAGATCCGGCGGATCGACAGCTACTCCGCACATGCCGACCGCGGCGAGCTGGTGCGTTGGGTCGGGCACCGCGCGCCGATCTCCGGCACGGTCTTCCTCGACCACGGCGAGCCCGATGCGCTCGCTGCCTTCGCGGCGTCGCTGCACGGACTCGATGCGGACCTGAACGTGGTCGTTCCGGAGATCGGTGCGCGGTACCGGCTCGTGGCAGGTAGCCCGGCCGAGTACGGCGCGACCGTCGCACCCCCGGCGCCGGTGCACGTCGGCCGCGACTGGCAGAACGAGTACGCCGAGTTCGCCACCGGTCTGCGCGACCAGCTGCTCGAGATCGACGACCCGCGCACCCGGGAGCGCGCGATCGCTGCGATGCGGAAGGTGCTCGACGAATACCGCACGGGTGCCCAGACCCCTGAGGAGCACCGGCGCCACTCGAGGCCGGGTCGACGCAAGCCTCCGCCCCGCCGGAGGCGCCGTTTCTGAGCCGCTCGTTCGACCTCCCGCGAGAATCGCCTCGCGCGATATCCATCCTCTCATTGTAGAGAATGGCATTTCCGTCTAACGTGATCCTCATGTTCGACCGCGGCGAGGGCCGCCGCATCGGCATCGGACAACGGAGGACGAACCATGACGACGAAGGCGCTCGCGCCCGACGTATCCACGTGGCCGGCAGAGAACCCGCAGCTCATCGGCAGCCGCTGCGACGACTGCTCCGCGACCACGTGGCCCACCCAGCCGCGCTGCCCCCGGTGCAGCGGGGCGAACATCTCGGAACTGCTGCTGCCGCGTCGCGGCACTCTCGTGGCATGGACCACGCAGGGCTTCGTGCCGAAGCAGCCCTACGCGGGCAACGAGACGGCGGCGACCTTCACGCCCTTCGCGTTCGGCCTCGTCCAGCTCGGTGACGTGGTCCGCGTCGAGGCCCGCCTCACGGAGACCGACCCCGAGAAGCTGCGCCCGGGCATGGAACTCGAGCTCTCCTTCGTCCCCTTTTACACCGACGAAGAGGGCACCGACATCGTCACGTGGGCCTTCGCGCCCATCTGATCCGCACACATCCCATCGAGGAGTTCCCGACATCATGAACGACGTTGCCATCATCGGGGTGGGCCTTCACCCGTTCGGTAGATTCGGCGCCAAGTCGGCCATCGAAATGGCCGCAGACGCAATCCAGCTCGCGCTCGAGGACTCGGGTGTCGCCTGGAAGGACATCCAGTTCGGCATCGGCGGCAGCTACGAGGTCGACAACACCGACGCCGTCACCCGCCTCGTCGGCCTGACCGGCATTCCCTTCACCAACGTGTTCAACGCGTGCGCGACGTCCGCCAGCGCGATCGAGCAGACCGCCGACGGAATCCGTTCCGGCAAGTACGACATCGGCATCGCGGTCGGCACCGACAAGCACCCCCGCGGCGCCTTCACCGCCGATCCCGCCATGCTCGGTCTGCCCGCCTGGTACGCCGAGAACGGACAGTTCGTCACCACCAAGTTCTTCGGCATGAAGGCGAACCGCTACGCCATCGACCACAACATCTCGCACGAGACGCTCGCACGGGTCGCGGCGAAGAACTACCGCAACGGCGGCCTCAACCCGAAGGCCTTCCGCCGCACGGAGTTCAGCATCGACGAAATCCTGTCGTCGCCTATGCTCAACTACCCGCTCACGGCGAAGATGTTCTGCGCGCCGGACGAGGGTGCCGCAGCGGTGATCATGTGCCGCGGCGATCTGGTGTCGAAGTACACCACGAACAAGCCGGTCTACCTGCGCTCCACCGCGATTCGCACGCGCACCTACGGCGCGTACGAGGTCCATGCGACATGGGCGTCGGTCGAGGAGGACGTCTCCCCCACCGTCTACGCAGCCAAGGCCGCCTACGAGGCCGCCGGCATCGGCCCCGAGGACGTCGATGTCGCCCAGCTCCAGGACACCGACGCCGGCGCGGAAGTGATCCACATGGCCGAGACCGGCCTGTGCGCCGACGGCGACCAGGAGAAGCTGATCGCCGAGGGAGCCACCGAGATCGGCGGATCCCTCCCGGTGAACACCGACGGTGGTCTCATCGCCAACGGTGAACCCATCGGCGCCTCCGGTATCCGCCAGGTCCACGAACTGGTGCTGCAGCTGCGCGGTCAGGCCGGCGAGCGGCAGGTTCCGGGCGAACCGAAGGTGGGCCTCGCCCAGGTCTACGGCGCACCCGGCACCGCCGCAGCGTCGATCCTGTCACTCTGAGTACCACGTAATCGTCTGAAAGTTCGGCCACCGCAAGAGATCCCGAGTGCGGTGGNGTGGCCGAACTCGTCTCGGCGCCATCGCGAGTCCGGAATCACAGCACCCCGGGGCACTTTTCGCAACCGGAGGAAGGTACTGTCCAGCTCAGCGGGTCGAGTGTGGGGGAACGACTCATCAGCATCAATTCGAGTCGAGGAGTTCATCCGTGCGTCGATCCGTCGTGTCCCGTCGTGGCTTCCGTAGCCTTGCGGTCGGTCTCGCAGGCCTCTCGGCGCTCGCGTTCGGCACCGCCACCGCGCACGCCGATCCCGAGCAACCCGACGCCGAGCCCGCCACCGCCTACGTCGAGGGCGTCGACGAGGTGACCGACCAGCACTGGACGGTCCGCGTCTACTCCCCGGCCATGCATACCGTGATCCCCCTGGACGTCCTGCGTCCGGCCGATCCGAGCGAGCCCCGGCCGGTCGTCTACGCCCTCGGCGGCGCGGGTGTCGGCGTGATCGACGGCACCGGGTGGATGGAGAGCAGCGACATCGCCGAGTTCTTCTCGGACAAGAACGTCAACGTCATCATCCCCGCCACCGGCAACTTCAGCTACTTCACCGACTGGGATCTCGACGACCCGGTCCTCGGTCGCAACCAGTGGCAGACCTTCCTCCTCGAGGAATTGCCGCCCGTCGTCGACGAACTGCTCGACACCGACGGCAAGCAGTCGATCATCGGGATGTCCATGAGCGCCGGCTCCGCGCTGGACCTCGCGATCCAGAGCGGCGAGCTGTACTCCGGCGTCGCATCCCTCAGCGGATGCGTGCGCACCAGCGATCCGGTCGGCCAGCTGTACGTGAGGCTCGTCGTCGAGCGCCGCGGCAAGGGCGACGTCGAGAACATGTGGGGTCCGGCCGACGGTCCGCGCTGGGCCGAGCACGACGTCTACCTCAACGCGGAAGGCTTGCGCGGCAAGGCCTTGTACCTGTCGAGCCGCAACGGTCTGCCCGGCCCGTACGACGTCCCCGGTCAGGAACGCGCGGCGGGTGAATCGTTCGCCACGCAGATCGTCGCAGGCGGAGCGATCGAGGCCGCCACGAATGCCTGCACGCACCAGCTGGTGGACCGGCTCCAAGCGCTCGACATCCCGGTCACGGCCGAACTCGATGCCGACGGAACGCATTCGTGGGGTTACTGGGAGGACGACCTGCGCAAGGCGTGGCCGATCCTCGCCGAGTCGATGGGCGCTGAGGCCTGATTGCGAGGCGTCACTCGCCGGGGTCCAACCGGATCCGGGCGACCACCGAACGGTGATCCGCCCCGGGAAGGTCGTCGGACTCGAACGCGACGGCCGTCCCGTTCCCGACGAGGATGTGATCGATCGCGACCAGCAGTGGGCCGGGTTTGTCGGTGGGATAGGTACGCACCGTCCCCGCTCCCGCCTGCTCCGCGGCATCGGCGAAACGCCCCGAGAGCAACGCGCGGAACTGCGCATGGTCGTAGGTCGCGTTGAAATCGCCGCCCACGACTGCGGGGACGCCGGCCGGAGATCGATCGAGGATGTCCTGCAACCGTGACAGTTCGGCAGCCCAGTCCTGCGCGTCGAACACCGGTGGGACCGGATGGAACGCGTGGACCGCGACCGGTCCCGCTCCCGGTACGTCCGCGACCGCCGAGAGCTGGCGGAAGACGAATCCGTCGTGTTCGACGGTGTCCGACAGCGGAAATCGGCTCCAGATCCCCGTTCCCGAAGCCAACTCTCCGGGGACGAGATACCGATGGGGCAACAGCTCGTCGAGACCGACGCGGGTGAGTCCGTCGACCCCCGCAGAGGTGAGTTCGTTCACCGTGAGCAGGTCGACCTCGCGGTCCCGGACCCGGGACACGACGACGTCCGGATCGGCACCCCCGTCGAACAGGATGTTCGCGTGCATCACCGTGAGGTCGGGACCGTTACCGGCCGCGGCCGTCGCGACGTGGAGAGGCGCCTGGGTCCAGAACGCTGCCGCAGCAACCGCAACCGCAACGAGGGCCCCGAGAGGGCGTCGACGGACGGCGAAGACGATCAACCCGATCACCGCACCGGCCATCAGATACGACGCGCCGGACGCTGCGAGCACCAAGGGCTGAGCCGACCACGTACCGAAGTGGAGCGCGAGACCGACCGCGCCTGTCGCGGTTGCCGTCCACCCGAGAACGTCCGATCCGAGCCGAAGCCACTTCGCCGTCACCACGCCACACAACCATGCCGCAGGTCGCGTGCGCGAGGACCCGTCACCGATCGGAGCGGGAGGCGATCGCGGCGAGGCGCATCGCGAGCCGGTCCGCGGCCGCCCGCAGCTCGGGTGGCTCGAGGACGACCGCCTCGAAACCCATTCGCGCGACGTGCATCACGACCCAGTCCGGGTCGTCCGCGCCGACGACGAGTACGCACCACCCGTCCTCGTCGTCCTCGACCCGCCCGACCTGCGGTGGCACCATGTCGCGCACCTGGTCGGCGTCCGCCCGCAGGCGGATCCGCGCGATGTACCGGTAGGGCGACTCCGTCACGGACCGCTGGACGTACGACACCGGATCGGGATGTTGCCGCGGCCGGAACCGCCAGGTCGTGAGGGACACGTCGCGCATCCGGTCGAGCCGGAAGGTGCGCCAGTCGTCGCGATCGACGTCCCATGCCATGAGGTACCAGCGCTGTCCGGCAGCGACCATCCGCACCGGTTCGACGGTGCGCTCGTCGTCCGCCTCCTGCCGGGTTGTGTACCGGAACCGCACACGGGTCGCGTCGCGGCACGCGCGGGCCAACGCCAGCAGCGTGTCGGCGTCGATCTCGGTGCCCGCGCCGACGACGGTTTCGGTGGCGCCGTAGATCGCCCGCACCTCCTCGCGCAGACGCGGCGGCATCACCTGGTCGAGCTTGGCCAGTGCACGCAGGGCCGCCTCGGCGGCACCGGCGATGGTGCTGCCCGACGCCAGTCGCAGCGACACCGCCGTGGCGATCGCTTCGTCGTCGTGCAGGAGCAGCGGCGGCAGTCTCGTGCCGGCACCGAGTTGATAACCACCGCCGACACCGGGGGTCGCGCGGACGGGATAGCCGAGGGCGCGCAGCCGATCGACGTCGCGGCGCACCGAGCGATCGGTCACGCCGAGTTCCGCAGCCAGTTCGTCAGCGGTCCACGAGGGGCGACTCTGCAACAGCGCAAGCACCCTCAGAACCCGTTCGGTGGTCGACTCGACGGTCACACGACGATAGTCGCACGGATCACGGACCGAACCTGTCCGGAATATGCGTCAACCTGGAGCCATGACAGAACTCGACTGGAACCACCTACTGCGACAGCAACTCGACTATCCGGTTCGCCGCCGCCTCGACGGCCTCACCGACGACGAATACTTCTTCGAGCCCGCACCCGACTGCTGGAGTGTTCGGTCGCGCGGGACGGGCACCGCTCCCCTACTGGGAGGCGCCGGGGCGATGACCATCGATTTCGCGTTCCCCGAACCGGATCCGCCACCCTTCACGACGATTGCGTGGCGGCTCGGGCATGTGATCGTCGGCGTGCTGGCGATGCGCAACGCGAGCCATTTCGGACGCACAGCCACCGACTACATGTCGTTCGAGTACGCAGCGACCGCGGACGAGGCCCTCGCCCAGCTCGATGCCGAACTCGCCACGTGGATCGCGGGCGTCGAGTCCCTCGGGGAAGACGGACTCGCCCGGCCGTGCGGTGAAGCCGAAGGACCGTACGCCGAGTACCCGATGGGCATGTTGGTCCTGCACATCCACCGCGAACTCATCCATCATCTGTCCGAGGTCTGTCTTCTGAGGGACCTCTACCTGCACACCCGTACCCGCGCCCGACAGGAGGCGAGCTGACATGGCCCGCGACATCCAGATCACGTTCGACTGCGCCGATCCCGCGGCCCTCGCGGACTTCTGGGCGGACGCCCTCGGCTACGAACTCCAGAAGCCGCCCGGCAATTTCGTGTCGTGGGACGACGCGCTCGACGCGATGGGGGTGCCACTCGAACGACGCAACGACGCGTCGGGCATCGTCGACCCGGACGAGGCAGGGCCCCGGCTGTTCTTCCAGAAGGTGCCCGAGGGCAAGCAGGCCAAGAACCGGATGCATCTGGACGTGCGTGCCGCGCCCGGACTCGACGGCGCCGAGCGCATGGCCGCCCTGCAAGCCGAGGCCGAACGGCTCGTCGCGCGCGGCGCCACGCGCCTGGAGCGTCACGACCCGGCGCCGCCGTTCGGGGCCGGCCACATCGTGATGGCCGACCCCGAGGGCAACGAATTCTGCCTCGACTGAGACTTCGCGTGGTCAGGCCGGTTCCGAGACCCAGTGGACGAGTTGCCAGATGATCCCGTTGGGATCGGCGAACTGGCAGTACCGCTCGCCCCACGGCTCGGTCTCCGGCTTGGTCACCACCGTCGCACCGGCTTCCGCGATGCGCGCGAACTCGGTGTCGACGTCGTCGACGACGAAGGCGATGAGCATGCCCTGACCGGCCGGGCCGGCGACGGATTCCGGCTTGAAGGTCGACAGCCCGGTACGCAGGAACACGATGTTGAAGCCTGCGTCCGGGTGAGTCAACGAGACGAATCCGTCCGCCGACATCTCCTCGGTGAAACCGAAGTGCCGGATCGCGGAACCGGCCGATGCGGCAGTGTCGGCGACGTTGAGCGACAGCGCTGTGGAGTTGATTTTCATAGGACCTCCCCCGGGACAGAAACCTTGTACGACGTATAGAGTACTCCCGAGAACGAGTTTTCGGGAGGCATTTATGGCGCGCGACCTGATCGACCTGCTGTGGCGCGAGCATCCCGATGCGCCGACCAGTGGTTCCCGCGGGCCGAAAGCCAAGGTCACCACCACATCCGCGGTGGACGCGGCCGTCACCCTCGCCGACGCGGAGGGCCTCGACGCGGTGACGATCCGCCGCCTCGCGACCGATCTGGGTGTCTCCGCCATGGCCCTCTACACCCACGTCGGGTCGCGCGACGACCTCCTCGTCCTCATGGTCGACCGGGTCCACGCCCGGCAACCCCGGCCGCCCTACGAGTCCCCGTCGTGGCGGGATCGGGTACGGCAGGTCGCCGAAGCCGAACTCGAGCACTACGTCGCACACTGGTGGCTGCTGGACGTCGACGATCAGCGCACCGCGCTCGGCCCCGGCACGATCGCGAAGTACGACCACGAACTCCACGCCTTCGACGGAACATCCCTCGGCGACATCGATCGCGACGCCGCGCTCACGTTCGTCGCGGACTTCGTGCGGGGTGCGGCCCGAGCCCGACGCCCCGATCCGCACGCCGCCGACATGGGCGAGGCCTGGGCGCGATGGAACGAGCGACTCGCGCACTATCTCGGCGACGACCATCCCCTCGCACAGCGGGTGGGGGCGGCGGCCGGAGCGGAGATGAACGCCGCCTACAGCCCGCACCACGCATGGGAGTTCGGGCTGCAGCGCGTCCTCGACGGGCTCGAACCGCTCGTCTCGAATGGCGGGGTGCGGCCCTCCGGGGAATGATTTCCCCGAAGGTTCCGTACGACAGATTCGAGGTCTTCATGAAGCGATTCGCCGCGGGCGTGCTCGGTTGTGCCGCAATCGCCCTCGCAGTGCCGGCCACGGCGAGCGCCGATACCGTCCTCCTGCCCGGCATCTCCCCCGTCGCGGACACCGAGGAGGCTCCCGAGGAACTGACGCCCGAAGAACTGGCCGAGTGGGAGCACTGGTGGTACCACGAAGGATGCCGGTACGCCCCGCTGCGGCCGGATTGCCTCGTCCACAACATCGTCGAGACCTTCGCCACCGGTTCGGGCGGCAACCGGGACAAGCCGTTCGGTTCCTCGTAGATCCGCCCGTCCGCCACGACTTCAGTGGATCCACCCCCGCTTTCCGGGGTCGGATCCACCCGAATCGCATCACCCCTCGCGCACCTCTTCGAGCCTGCGGATCAGCGTCACCGCGTCGAACGGGCCGGTGTGCCGGGTGAGGTCCGAGCCGGTAACGCCGAGATAGAAAGTCGGTGTTCCGAAGACGTCGCTGGTCTCGGCGTCGAGATCGTCGTCCTCGACGCGGTGCCGGTGACGCCCGAGGCGCAGGTCCTCGTCGAACAGGTCCATGTCGAGCCCCAGTTGCTGGGCGTGTTCGTAGATCTCGTCACGGGACAGAGCGTCGCTGTGGGCGAACAGGTGGTCGTGCATGTCCCAGAACCGTCCCTGCGCCGCCGCAGCCTCGGCCGCTTCGGCGGCGAACCGGGCGTGCGGGTGGTGTTCGTCGACGGGAAGGTGCCGGAAGACGTACCGCAGGTCGTCGCCGAAGTGCTCGCGCACGTCGCGGATGCTGCCGGTGGCCTTGCTGCAGAACGGGCACTCGAAGTCTCCGTACTCGACGAGTGTGAGCGGAGCGTCGATCGGTCCCCGCACGTGATCGCGGTCCGGGTCCACCGGACGCAGCAGCACGAGCCCGGCGGGTCCTTGCGGCGGATGCAGGCGGTCGGACAGCCGGAACAACGCCCAGCCCAGTGCGGTGGCGAGAACCGCCGCGAGAAGTACGCCTATCCGGGCGTCATTGGCCGCCTCGGGAGATTCGATCGCCAGATCGACGATGAACAAGGAGATCGTGAATCCGATGCCGGCGAGCGCTGCACCGCCGCTGACTCGCGAGAGGGTGAGTCCCGG
Organism: Rhodococcus sp. C26F; assembly: GCF_053345925.1. Classification (NCBI taxonomy): domain Bacteria; kingdom Bacillati; phylum Actinomycetota; class Actinomycetes; order Mycobacteriales; family Nocardiaceae; genus Rhodococcus; species Rhodococcus sp. C26F. The sequence continues at coordinate 67,212 of NZ_JBKFBA010000028.1, read as the reverse complement.
CGGCAGGCTGCCCGGCCGCAGACTCGAGAAGACGGCGGTGGCCGCGGTGATGCCCACGAGTTTGCCGACGACCAGACCGAGGACGACGCCCCACGTGATCGGCGACCGGATCGCAATGCCGACGGTCTCGGCGGAGATCACCACACCCGCGTTGGCGAGGGCGAAGATCGGCACGACGAGGAACGCCGTGTACGGCTGGTAGAGCCGTAACAGCCGCTCGTTGACGGACACCGCGCGGAGCACCCCGAGTTGCGCGGCGCGCGCGTAGTCGGAGTTGGGCGACTGCCGGAACGCCCGCGTGAGTTCGCCGGCGCGCTCCACCTCGCTGCGGCGCGGCGGATAGACGGGAAGGATCAACGCGATCAGTACACCGGCGAGGGTCGGGTGCACACCGGATTCGTAGAACGCCACCCACGTCCCTGCCGCGACGACGAAGTAGACGACGCCCCGCCACACCTCGAGCCGGCGGAACTGCAGGATCAGCAACAGTCCGATTGAGGCAGGTATCAGGTAGACCGGCTGCAGATCGTCGGTGTAGACGAAGGCGATGATGGCGAGGGCGCCGACGTCGTCGGCCACGGCCAGCGTGAGGATGAACACGCGCAGGCGGGCCGGGCAGCGGGGTCCGACCAGCGCGAGCGCACCGAGCACGAAGGCGGTGTCGGTGGACACGACCACACCCCACGCTCCTGCGGCCTCCCCGCTGGGATTGAGCAGCAGGAACAGTGCTGCGGGCAGCGCCAGACCCGCGATCGCGGCCACGAGCGGGACCGCGGCGCGCGTCCGGTCGGTGAGCTCCCCCATGGTGAGCTCGCGTTTGACCTCGAGGCCGACGACGAAGAAGAACAGTGTCATGACGGCGTCGTTGACCCAGTGTTTGAGGTCGAGGTCGATGCCGTAGTCGCCGATGCTGATGCTGAGCGGCGTGTGCCAGAACGCCTCGTACGAGTCGCCGAGGTTGGCCCAGACCAGAGCGATCACGGTCGCCGCGAGTACGACGCCTGCAGCGAGCGTGTCGTCGTCCGTGCCGTCGCGGACCCCTGCCAGGAGATCGGACGCCCGGCGGAGCGTCGTCGGTTTCTCGTCGACCGTCATGTGCTCCCTCGTTCCACGGTCCGCTTCGAGCAACTCGGTGCCGGTGAGTACGCCGACGAAACCGCACAACGCCCGGCCCCGGGGAGATTATTTCCGGTACCGACCGTTCGGAACCGCGTTGTTCGAACACAACAGTGCAACCGGATCCGTCATCGGGGAGGCGGAATGCACCCCTCCGACTACCGACCTCATCCGAAACTAGACCGAATCGTTGTGCCAACAACCGATTTCGGCGGTTCGACAGCCCGACCGTTACATTCCGCCACTTCGTGTCACCTCCACGGACGATAGCCCTGCGTGTCCGCGCCGGGTATCGTCACGATCCACCGAAGCGTCGGTTCCGAAGAGCCCTCGGCGAGAACAACTTTCCTAAGTTCTCTTACGGAGAGGAGGTGGATCCGTTGCTGCACAGGGGAACGATCCGAAGAGCCCGATGGATGTTGATCACCGCAGTGGGAGCAGGGGTGCTCGTCGCGGCGACGACACATCAGCCCGTCTCTGTGGACGGGACCGACCCGACGGTGGCGCATGCCCGGGCGTCACACTCCTCGGTCCCGGCATGTGCGCCGCCGGACGGCGCGCCCGTCCGGCGTCCGGGCGAGCCCGGCGACCCGGATCCACCGGATGCGGTCGGAGCGGTGGCGAACGGACGGATCGGAGGCGTCTTCCATCCGTCCACCACGATTCGACTGATCGGCCTGGACGTGTGCGAGCAGTACATCGACCGCAGAATCGTCACCACGAACGACGGTTGGTTCCTGTTCACCGGTCTCATGCCGGGTCGCTACACGCTCCTGAGGGACGACGGAACGGTGCTCACCGAGGTCGAGGTCTCCGCCGAGTCACCGGATCACTCCGGACTGGTGCTGGCTCCCGGTTAGGCCGTCAGCACGAGCAGGTAGCCGCCGCCGGCCGACTCGATCCTGGTGTCGAACCGCACTCCCGGCTCGAGGCGCGACAAGCGGTCGAGGAGCCATTCGGAGGCGTCCTCCGCGTCCGACTTCTCGGGACACCTGGCAACGGCGACGCGACCACCCTTGCGCGTGAGCTGCTCGACGACTCCGATGATGGGCGCCGGGTCGACGACGAACAGCCGGTCGGACCACGGCACGACGGGTTTGACGGCACCCTTCTTGGTGTTGCAGGCGCGGTGCGCGAGCCGCTCGACTCCGCCCTTTCCCTTGCCACCCTTCTTGGCGGTGTTGATGCTGTCGATGCTGGGACCGCGCGGGTCGTTGACCGACATGTCGGGGTCCACGGGCTCGTCGCACAACCAGCAACGCCACGTCTCGCGCTCGCCGACTTCTCGAAGGGTGCTCATAGAGTCGAACGCTACCGTTCCGACAAGCAGGAACATCTCGCGGCCACGAGCGGAGGAAGTGGGGCGGGCGGGGCTCGAACCCGCGACCAGCGGATTATGAGCAGATCTGTCCTGTTTGTTTACGTTGGGAGGGAATTACGTTGTACTGCACCGCAACCACGCAATCGAAGTGCCCCATCGCAGATCAATAGTTCTTACCGATTCGCACTCATTAACGTCGAAAAAACGTTGACTGCAGAACCTAGCCCCCGCATATCATTCCCTGAGTAACCTCCGTTCACCCAGGGATCCATACCATTTAAAACCCTGCTCGATGAATAAGCTTGCACGCAGTCTCAATACGAGCACGCTTAAGACTATGTCACATAGGGATTACGCACTTTTCCATCACATATTTCATCGACAACCTTTAGCGGCCATACGAATCCCAAGTCCGATTTTTCATCCACACGACCGCTATACACACCCACCAGTCGAGTAATCGGCTCAAGATACGACGCCATGACAAGAGTCTCGTCGGGATTGTCGCTACTCCTTGGAACCATCTCGCCACGCTGGTAAAGACGGATAACCGGGGAGCCTGACTGACCCTGCCGCGTCCTACTATCAATCAGGAATACAGGCTTACCGCTATAGGGAACTTCCGGCTCCGACGCTATTGTCCCGCGAGCCCATACCGGAAGTCTGGTATTTTCATCAAAACCGAAAGGATATCCAACTATACTAAGATCCTCCGCAACCGTCAACGAAAAATGACCCGGGTGAACAAGCGGCAGGAAGAGAATACCTCCGAAAAAGTCATTCTTCGGAATAGGAAGCGCAACGACATCGACCGCTCTCCCGTAAGTCGGGTGTTCATAGTACAGCGGTTTCAAATGTTCATCGACAAGCGGATAGGGGCAAGCCAGCGCGACCCCCAGGTCCGTGCCGGTTCGGTGATACACATAGACCTCATCAGGTTCTACTCCCCAAGAACCAATATGGTGGTTTGTATCGGGGTGCCGCCCGGACAGACAATGCCTCGCAGTAACCAAGTAGTACAAACCTTCGCGTTCATACACGAATCCCGTTCCACTCGCCAAAAAATTCCCGTCCCAGTACATTTCGATGTACAAGGAGGCCATCGAGGCCCGCTGGACATTCAAGACATCGTTCGGCATGCAGGCAGAGTAACGAGTGTGGTGCGGGAAGTCTGCTCAGATTGCAAGAATCGCCCATGCCACATGGCTAGCGAGAGCTAGTAGACCCCGTCCCCGAAGCTCAATGCCACCCAGGGGGCACGGAGAGGTGCTGGCAGCTCGGGCATCACTCGCTCACCGCGCAAGAAGCCCCTCGTAACTCCTAGTTCGAACATCATCACTCCGGCATACGCGTCAGGGAATCCAGGCTCGACAAGAGCAGCATCGCACATAGGTGGCGGTCGACCGCTCTCAGCCATCGCGTCCGAACGCAACATTGATGGAGACATGCAATGCAGCGCAGTTGATCTTGTGGTACTGATATCAACCGTCAACGAGAGGTAGGTCGCGGTGGTGCATGACACTTTCATAAAGGCTATCCATGAAGCAAAGAAGGTGCGACTCACCTTCTTCTCCAAAGAGGATCGCTCGCCTCTTACACGAATTTGTGCTCCCATGGACTTCGGACCAAGCCGCATCACCAAGGATCGTCAACCAAGATACCATTTCTGGAATTTCGACAGCGACAAGAAAAGCCATACACTATCGCTACCCGCCAACCAAGTCATATCTATCGAACTGACGAACGACACTTTTGATCCAAGCGAATTCATTACCTGGGACATAAATGCATCCCCTTGGCATGTAGCCAGAAATTGGGGCGCATACAGCTGACAACTCACCGTTACCGCTGTTATGTCCAACAATCACCCAACACAGTTGCATCTGTCCAATGAAATTTTTTCAAGAATTCTGCTGGCTGCCAAATTCTAGTCGAAGAGGACACACATCCGCGCGCCGAAACAAAACAGGGCGCTCAAGTAGCACCACTCGACTCGGCTTCATATTTCCGTAAGGCGCTTGCCTATACCGGAAAGGATCTACGCCGCTCACAAGATTTGTCCGCCGCCGGGTAGAATTTGCGATATTTCGCGACTTACTTTCACAGAGAAATTGCAGCTTGCGGGTAGTCCAACTTTGTGCAGGAATCTGATCGGATGCAAGCTACCACCATACTCCTGACAATTTACATCGCCGCAGGAATATCGGAACTCTACGGACTTTATGCCACAGTAAACACCTATATTCGCGAAGACCCAGATCGCGAAGGCCTCTTTACTATTGAGCAGGCCGACACACGGTGGGAGAGGATCCGAGGTCCAGTTTTTATCGTACTTGGAGTTTTGATTGGCCTTGCCGGAAATATCATTTCGCTCTACTCAGAATGAATCGTATCGTTCATAGAAGAAGAATCGGTTCCCTCATTTAAACTAGATGCGATTCTAGGATACCCATCTCCGTGCATGCACCTATTGTCATTCGAACTAGACCCGCGAGATCGGCGACAAGGCCGTATCACGCTCCCTGCACCGACCTATCCATAGGTACCTTAGATTCCTTCATCAGACCATGGAACCATTGGCATCTAAGGAAGAATCAATACTCCAGACCCACGACCCGCCCTTCCCGTATCCCCGCCGCTCAGTACGGACGCCAGCCCGCTTCCGCGCCTTCTTCACCGCGTTGTCGACCAACCCAGCGGCTCGCGTCACCTTAAGAACTTCAGCAGCCGGCGCCGAACCACCGCACTCGATCAGGTAGCTGCGGATCACCATCGTGATCTCGTCACGCTCGTCGGCCTCCTCGTCCGGACCGGTGAGCAGTTCGCGGGCATCTCGACTGGTCTCCCCCAGCCATCGCAGGACCCCTACTTCTGTGTCGCCATCCTCAGTCGCGACCGTCGTTGAGACGACCTCTCCTTCCATCGATCGCACTCGTGGTGCCAGGTTGGCTTTGGTGTTGGTGACGACGAGACGACCCGAGTCGCTGTCCTGCGCGATCGAGAGGACCGACCTCGCGACCTGAGACCACGCGATCGATCCGAGAATCAGCTTCCCGGTATCCGCACCGTCCCGCTTGCCGAAGTGGCAGAGACCGAATACGACGCAGCCCTGCCGAGCGGCGAGCTGGGCTAGAGGTTCCAAGTATTGCCGGACCGCACGGTCATCCCGGCCGGACAATTCCGAAGCCATCGACGAGGTGGCTGCATCGAGGACCACGAATGCGACTTGCTCCTTCGCAATGATTCGTTCAAGTGCCAGATTGTCGAGCGGGAGAACGAGCGTGCCGGCATCGGTGTGGGCGGTCTCCACATCCACAAACAGGACCCGGTCCATGTCAGCACCCGCTGCCTTGAGGCGCGGCGCGACGGTGAACTCTCGCGAGTCCTCAGAGTGGACGTACAGAACGTTCCGCGGCATACCGTATAATTCCCCTTCTAGGGTTCCGCGAGTGATCTGCGCGCACAGTGCAGCGGCGATCGTGGACTTGCCCAGCCCCTCCCGGCCGGCAAGAAGCGTGAGAGAACCTGCGGGGATCCAGTCCTCCATCACCCAACGCACGCGTTGCAGCTTCACGTCCGAACCGCGGGTGACCCTCAGCCGGCGACCACCCTTGCCACCGACGTCGACCGGCACGAATTCGTCCAGGCCGTACCCGGCGGCGACATGATCCGCTGCGTCCTTGCCAGTCGCTGCCTGGACGATCGCCACTCCCGTTGCAATCGGCTCAAGGATTTCGTACACCTGCAGAGCATGTCTGCGGCCGGGTTCGTCGTCGTCGGCGACGATCACCACCGTGTGCCCGGTGAGCGGCGACCAGTCGAACAATTTGGCCTTGCCCGCACCCATCGCCGGAGACACCGCAACGGCACCGAGTGATTCCAGTGCCAGCACGTCCTTCTCGCCCTCCACGATGTACACCGGCGCGCCTGTCCGGTGGTCGTCGAGATTCTCTGTCCGGAAGAGGTCCCGACCCTTCGTGTTTCCTCCTTGACTGAACCTCTTGCGCCCCCGGTCGTCGTAGCTACGGAAGACCGTCCGGCCGTCGCGATACACATAGGTGGTTCCAGCCGGGTTGTCGAAGAGATCGGACAGCGTAAGTCCCATCGCATCGAGAACAGCCGCTTTGTCATCTGCGTGTGAATTCATGAGCACCTGGCCGGCGATCTGACGGAAGGTCACCGACCGGTCGGCACTCGTATGTCCGGGAGCCTGCGCTGAAGCTGTGGCGTCGGCACCGTCTCGCCACGCCAGGCCATGTTCACGCCAGCGATCTCGTAATCGGTCGAGGGCGGTCCCGTAGCGTCCGGAAGCAGTGTGAATGTTCGGCATGTCCACGTCTTTCTGGCAGGGCCGGGGACCCGGTTCCCACAGGATTCGCCGGCTCCCCGAGCCCACTCGGCAATGGCATTGCAGGAAACGAAGTTTCGACTATGAATCCGCTTCCTCAGGGTTAGTGCGGCGTGGACGCTTCAGGTACGGTCACGACGAACTGCCCTTCTGGTGATTGGTGGTTCTACGCGCCGTCGACGGGATTCGGAGCAGCCACTCCCCGTCGGCGGCGTCCCTCGCCACAAAAGCGTTCATCGCGATCCGCCCGCGAACTGGTCGTTCTCCCATGCCACGCAATCGCTGAGCTTGTAGCGCGCGTGCCGACCGATCCGTGCGAACCTTGGCCCTCTCCCCTGGCTCGCCCATTGGGCGAGCGTCTTCACGGGCACTTTCAGGCGGTCGGCAACTTCCTGCCGCGTAAGCCATCTGTCGTCACTTGTGTGCATTCCAACTCCCTAGTGAGACTTCTTGCGAACTGTCCCACACAGAATTAGCACGATGAAAATCGAAGATCAAGACTCCCTGTCGAGACGTCCCGCGATATGTCACACTGTGTTCCATGCCGAGCTTCACCGTGAACAACCCTGAACCCGGACGGTCCGGATGGTCCCTGTACGGCGGTCGCCTCTTCGCCCAGGTGCCAGCCCGGATCGCTGCTACGTCGACGAAGGACGACATCGAACCTCTCGAGCATCACGTCGAGATGGAGATAGACGTCGTCGACGGCCGACTCGCATGCACCGAGCTCCGCGCCGTCCGGACCAAGGACGGACCGCCTATCACCTCGGATCATCTGCGACGGATTCCGGTCGGCAGCTGGGTCGAGCGCGCCGCGGAAGAGCTCCTCATCGTGCAGGCCATCGAGTCCGGAGCAAACGGGAAGTCGTCGAGCTCAATCGATTTCACTTGGCCTCCGGCCGATTTCGCGAAAGACGGACCGACCGAGGACGCGCTCGAAGCCATCTCCCAGATCTACGCGTTCTGCATGGCCACCGGTCGCAAGCCCATCGCGGTACTCACCCGCGAGTACGGACTCACGAAGCAGACCGCATCCCGCTGGGTGGCAACTGCCAAACGCCGCGGGATCCTCGTCGAAGAGCATCGGAAGGTTGAAGGCGATGCCACCGGGTAGACCGCCGCTTCGCATCGGGCAGCACGGCAAGATCACGCGCAAGGACCTGGGCGGTGGCGTCTGGCTCGCCCGGTGCAGATTCCGAGACGACGACGGCGTCGTACGCATCATCGAACGTCGTACTCCCTCTGGTCGGCGCGACCAGTACGGAAAGCTCGCCGAAGACGAACTGCTCGAGCACCTCGACTCCCGACGCACCCCGAGTGAGGACGAGGTGACAACTGCAACGACGGTGGTGGCGCTCGTGCGGACATACCTCGCCCGGCTCGAGGAGGAGGGCCGGGCAGCCGCCACCATCGACACCTACAAGTTCGCGGCCCGGAAGCTCGAGGCCAAGCTCGGGGGCATCCGGGTCGGTGAAGCTACGGCACGACGAGTCGACATCGCGATTCGCGCGATGAGCAAAGCTCACGGCCCCACGATGGCGCGTCAGGCCAAGACGATCCTCCGTGGTGCATTGAGCCTCGCAGTCCTCGCCGGCGCGCTGGACACCAACCCAGTCCGGGATGTCGCGCCGATCAAGTCCAAGAACCCGCCCGCAGGAGCGCGTGCTCTCACCGCCGAGGAACTGCGGCGTCTTCTCGTAGCGCTCCACGAGTCCGAGTACTGCAAGGCGAACGATCTGGTCGATCCGATCACACTGCTCATCGCCACCGGCCTCCGACGCTCCGAGCTGTTGGCCCTGCGATGGGAGGACATCGACGAGGACGCCGGGACGGTGACCGTGACGGGCAAGGTCGTCCGTGCCAAGGGAGCGGGGCTTCTACGCGTGGAGGCAGCGAAGAGCGCAGCCGGACTCCGCACCATCCCCCTGCCCCTGTTCGCGCTGGAAATGCTCAAGCGGCGCGCCGATCAACCCCAGCAGGGCACCCTCGGGGTGCTCTTCCCGTCGACTGCCGGCACCCTGCGCGATCCGAACAACTTCGGCAAGCAGTGGCGCAAGGTCCGCGCCGAACTCGGTGTCGAGGACACGACGACGCACAGCTTCCGGAAGTCGGTGGCCACCCTGATCGACGAGGAGGGACTGTCACCCCGGGTCGGCGCCGACCAGCTCGGTCACCGGCACGTCTCCATGACGATGGATCGGTACATGTCCCGAGGCAAGACTCACACGGAAGTAGCCCAGATGTTGGACCGAATCGTGGCCTTAAACGATGAATAAGCGGTGGATCGGTCCGCACTTGCGGACCGAAACACCCTCTGACGTGGGGCGGGCGGGGCTCGAACCCGCGACCAGCGGATTATGAGTCCGCGGCTCTAACCGACTGAGCTACCGCCCCGTCGCGACGACACGCGTCGCACAGTGCCGCACTCGTCGCACGGCGCGATCGAATGCTACCCGGACACAGCGGGCAACACTCTGCCGGGTACGAAGTAACAGAGATCACATCGGTGGATGTTCTGCCGCATGGGCACCCCCGGAAGCACAGAATCCTCCCNGGGTGGGAGGATTCTGTAGGCGCTCCCCCGGCTGGACTCGAACCAGCAACCGTTCGATTAACAGTCGAATGCTCTGCCAATTGAGCTACAGGGGATTGTCCTGCGGTGCTCCGCGGTTTCCCCCGGTGCGTGAAAAACCATAGCGTCCTACCCACCGCAGCACCAAATCGCCTGCTTGTGGGCATGCTGCGGGGTCATCGGGCAGGATGGGGACGACGCAGTCACAGGTGGAAGGACAACACATTGATGGGTTTGCTGGTCGGGGTCGCTGCGGGATACGTACTCGGCACCCGAGCGGGTCGCGCGAGGTACGAACAGATCAGCAAGACGGCCAAGGCGGTGGCCGCGAGCCCCGTCACGAAGAAGGCGATCGAGGTGGGCCGGCAGAAGCTCGCCGACTCGCTCAGTCCTCAGCCCAAGCTCGAGCCGATGAAGCCCATCGACGAGACGACCACGATCATGATCCCGCGGGACCAGTTGAAGAAGTAGACGGTCAGCCGGCCAGGCCGTCACCGATGGCCTGGTCGAGCAGGCTCCGCCGGTACTGTTCGAGCGCCATGAGGTCGCCGAGCAGGGCGTGGAACTCCTCGGACTCGGTGGCCGGGGAAATCCGCTGCAGTTTGGACTTCAGTTCGGCCACCTGCTCGCCGACCCAGACCTCCTGCAGCCGGGCCAGCACGCCACCGATGTAGCGCGGCAGCCGGTCCTCTTCGGCGGGGACGGGTTCGACGGCGAGTTCCATCACGAGCGAGTGCGCGACGGGATCGGTCGCTGCCCTGCCGACGGCGTCGACCCATTCGGCTCCCCCGAGGCCCGCTGCGGTTCCGCCGGCGTCGGCGACGGCCTGCCGCACGGCCGCGTAAGCAGGGTCGGTGAAGGTCTCCGGCGGCAGGGAGTCGAAGACGGTCCCGGCGATACCCGGATACTGCAGCGCGGCCTTCAGCGCGTCGCGCTGCGGCCACAGCGTCGGATCGTTCGGCCGAGGGCGGCGCAGGGCCGACACGGGCTCCGCCGTGGCCGTCGCGGGCCGCGCCTTGGCTTCCGGTGCACGGACTCCTCGCCGTGCCTCCTCCTGCACACGCCGACGCACGGTGGGGATGTCGTCCCATCCCGTCCAGTGCGCGAGTTGCACCGCGTAGTTGTCGCGGATCGTGCGGTCCTTGATTCGGCCCACGACGGGGACACATCGGCGCAGGGCCTCGACGCGACCTTCGACGGTGTCGAGGTCGTGTTCGGCGAGAATCGATTTCACGACGAACTCGAACATCGGGGTGCGGCGGGCCACGAGGTCGCGCACCGCACCGTCGCCCGATTGCTGCCGCAGCTCGCACGGGTCCATGCCCTTGGGGGCGATCGCGACGTAGGTCTTCGCGGCGGTCTTCTGATCGCCCTCGAACGCCTTCATCGCCGCCGCGCGACCGGCGTCGTCGCCGTCGAAGGTGTAGATGACCTCCCCGCGGAAGAAGCTGTCGTCCATGAGCAGGCGACGCAGCAGCGCGAGATGTTCGTCACCGAAGGCGGTGCCACACGCAGCCACTGCGGTCTTCACGCCGGCCAGGTGCATGGCCATGACATCGGTGTATCCCTCGACGATCACGGCCTGGTGCGACTTGGCGATCTCGCGCTTGGCGAGGTCGAGCCCGAACAGCACCTGAGACTTCTTGTACAGCACCGTTTCCGGTGTGTTCATGTATTTGGCGGTGATCTGATCGTCGTCGTACAGGCGCCGGGCACCGAAGCCGATGACGTCGCCCGCGAGGTTGCGGATGGGCCACAGCAGACGACGGTGGAAGCGGTCGATCGGGCCGCGGCGTCCCTGCCGGGACAGCCCGGCGGCCTCGAGTTCGGAGAAGTCGAATCCCCGGCCGAGGAGGTGCTTGGTGAGCGCGTCCCAGCCGGCGGGTGCATAGCCGCAGCCGAACGTCTCGGCGGCCGCCTGGTCGAAATTGCGCTCGGTCAGGTAGTCGCGGGCGGCCTGGGCGTCGGGCGTGCGCAGTTGCTCGGCGTAGAACTGCTGGGCCGCCGCGTTCGCCGCGACCAGCCGGGCACGCGTGCCCCGGTCGCGTTGGACGGACGGACCGCCGCCCTCGTAGTTCAGCGTGTAGCCGACACGCTCGGCGAGCTGCTCGACGGCTTCGACGAAGCTGACGTGTTCGATCTTCTGCAGGAACGAGTAGACGTCGCCGCCCTCACCGCAGCCGAAGCAGTGGTAGTGCCCGTGATTGGGCCGCACGTGGAAGGACGGGGACTTCTCGTCGTGGAAAGGGCACAGGCCCTTGAGCGAGTCGGCGCCCCCGCGCTTGAGTGCGACGTACTCGCCGACGATGTCCTCGATGCGCACGCGGTCGCGAATGGCCGCGATGTCTCTGTCTGAAATACGGCCGGCCACGAGACGAGTCTAAGCCGCCGCGTGGACTGCCCCGCACGACGGTCCGGCGCAACCCACACCGGCGAGTGCGTCAGCGCGCCCCGCGGACAGATGCACGGCGCCGAACTCGTGCTTGTGTCCGCGAAGGGCGCAAACGTCGGTATCAGCCCCAGCTCGCCTGCGCGGCGAGGCTGTCCCGGTCGATCCGTTCGAGGCGCGATTCGGTGCACGAGGCGATCTGATCGACCACGACCCGCACCTTGGCAGCATCGTCGGGCGCAGCCTTCCATGCCGCGACGAAGAACGGGTCGAGACCGACCGGCGCAGTGCGCAGCAGCCACTCGGCGACGCGGTGGATGCGTTCGCGTTGCGATTCCTGGCGGGTGCGGTGGGCGCGGTCGGACATGACGAACTGCAGCGCCATCGTCTTGAGCAACGCGACCTCCGAGACCACGATCGGCGGGACCACGAGGTCGGCGTCGTACCGGGTGACGCGTCGGCCTTCCGTCGCCTCCCGGGTCCCGAGGATCGCTGCGTTGGCGAAGCGGCCCACCAGCTCGCTGGTCAGCTTCTTGAGCGCGACCGAGCAGGCGAGGGTGCCGTCGAAGGTGCCGACGGCGCGGACCACCGGCATGGAGGACAACCGCTTGGCCGCCTCGGTCAGCTCGGCCGGGTCGAGACCCGAGAACTCGCGCATACCCACCTCGATGAGTCCGGCGACATCGTCGGGATCGTCGAGCATCCGCAGGTCGATGCGACCGTCGATCACACCGTCCTCGAGGTCGTGCACCGAGTACGCGACGTCGTCGGACCAGTCCATGATCTGCGCCTCGAGGCACTTGCGGCGCTCGGGTGCCCCTTCGCGGATCCAGTGGAGGACCTCGGCGTCGTCGTCGTACGAGCCGAACTTCGCGCCCGGGCGCGGACGCGTCCACGGGTACTTGAGCGTCGCGTCGAGGGAGGCGCGGGTGAGGTTGAGACCGGCGCTCGAGCCGTCCGGATAGAGGATCTTCGGTTCGAGGCAGGTGAGGATGCGCAGGTTCTGCGCGTTGCCTTCGAATCCGCCGCAGGACTCCGCGACCGCGTCGAGTGCCCGCTCACCGTTGTGCCCGTAGGGCGGGTGCCCGATGTCGTGGGCGAGGCCGGCCAGGTCGACGAGATCGGGGTCGGCGCCGAGCCCTTCGGCGATGCTGCGGCCGATCTGTGCGACCTCCATCGAGTGCGTCAGACGGGTGCGCGGGGTGTCGCCGTCGCGGGGGCCGACGACCTGTGTCTTGTCGGCCAGGCGGCGCAGGGCGGCGCAGTGCTGCACGCGCGCACGGTCGCGTGCGAAGGCGGTCCGCTCGGACGCCGCTCCCTCGGACCCGGCGAGCGCCGAGGTCTTCCGCGGCTCGGCGACGCGCCGTTCGAGATCGTGTTCGCTGTAGCCCTGCATCACACTGCCTTCCGTCACCGAAGACCCTACGTTCCGCCTCACTGCTGCGCCGTGTACGGGAAATCGGCGGAGAAGTGGGTGATCTGGTACCAGATCAACGCGCCGGTCTCGCGGGCGATGCCGTGCAGCTGCGACTCGCGGGTGAACACCGCCGGACCCTGGCGGGTGGGAGCGGTCCAGGCGTCGAGACCGGCGTCGCGCGCCATGGTCCGGGTACGCAACGAATGCCACGGGTCGCTGACGAGCACGACCGACGACAGGCCCAGCTCCGACATCTCGCGGCTGACGGCCTCGACGCTGAGCAGTGTGTCCGAGCCCTCTTCGACGGCGACGATCGACTCGGCGGGCACCCCGCGCGAGACGAGATAGTTCTTGCCCGCCGCGGCCTCGGTGAACAGGTCGCCTTCCTGCTTGCCACCGACGGTGACGATCCGCGGCGACACTCCCGCCTCGTAGAGCTTGAGGGCCTGCTCGAGGCGGGCCTCGAAGACCGACGACGGTGTCCCCGAATACTGCGCGGCACCGAGCACGACGATGGCGTCGGCGGGGGTGCGGTCGTCGATCCGCGCGACCTGCCACACCCGCAGCGCCGTACCGCCGACGACGAGGACGGCGGCGAGCAGCACCCCGACGATCAGTCGCCGGAGCCAGCGCGCGATGCGCGCGCCGACCCCGAGGTCGTCCCCGGTGTACGTCGCAGTGGTGCCGGTGCGGCGGGATGCGGTGCTCACCCCCTGATTCTGCCAGCGAACGAGAACGCGTCGACCGGACGACGCGCCGACCCCGTCCTCACCCCGCAGCCACTAGATTCGATTCCATGGCACACGTATCGGCCGCACCGCTCCGGCGACCTGCAGCACCGCTCCGGCGACCTGCACGGTCCGCGCTCGCATTCGTCCCCGCCCTGCTGGCAGTGGCCGCGTGGCTGCTCCTTCCCGCGGCGGCCTCCGCGGAGCCACCCTCGCGGCTCCCCCAGCCGATCACCGACACCGCGGGCGTGCTCGACGACGCCGACGTCGCACGCATCCAGGAAGCGACGAACACCCTCTACGACGAGCACGGCCTGCAGTTGTGGGTGACCTACGTGTCGAGCTTCGACGGACGCGACTACAACAGTTGGGCGCAGGCCACCGCGCAGGCGAGCAACTTCGGTCCCGACACCGCGCTGCTGGCGGTGGCGACCGACGACCGCGAGTTCGCGCTGTGGACACCGACGGGCTCGGAGATCTCCGAGAACGAGCGCGACCGGATCAGCTCGTCCGACGTCGTGCCGGCCCTGCGCAACAGCGATTGGGCGGGCGCCGCCGTGGGCGCGGCCGACGGGCTGAGCAACGCCCTTACGCCGTCGGCTGCTCCGGTGACGACGCTGCTCGTCGGCGGCGGTGTCATCGCGGCCGGTGGCGCCGGGGTCTACGCCTACAACCGGCGGTCGAAGAAGAAGCGCGCCGATGCCGGTGCCGCGCAGGCCGCGCAGATCGATCCGGCCGACACGACCGCTCTGCGCGGTCTGCCGGTCGAGGGTCTCGACCAGTACGCACAGACCCTGCTGGTGGACACCGACAACGCGGTGCGGTCCAGCGCCGAAGCGCTCGAGCTCGCCCGGGGCGAGTTCGGGGACTCCGCGGTGGCTCCTTTCGACCGCGCACACCGGCAGGCACAGGTCGCGTTGGCGAACGCCTTCGAGATCCGTCAGCGCCTCGACGACGACATCCCCGAGACGCCCGAACAGCAGCGCGACATGCTCGTGCAACTCGTCTCCTCGTGCGGGCAGGCGAACCGCGAACTCGACGCGCAGGTCGAGGCGTTCGACAAGATGCGCAACCTGCTGCTCGACGCCCCGGCCCGTCTGGACGGCCTCACGCAGCGCGCGATCGCGCTGCAGGCCCGCATCCCCGAGGCCGAACGGATTCTGGGGCAGCTGCACTCGGAGTTCCCCGCGGGCGCCCTGACCCCGGTGGTCGACAACGTCTCGCTGGCGCGGGAGGAGATCTCGTTCGCCGAGAACGCGATCGACCAGGGCCGCACGGCGGTGGCGCGACCGGTCGGTGAGCAGGGCGACGCCGTGCGCGCGATCCGCGAGGCCGAACGCGCACTGGGGCATGCCGCGACGCTGCTCGACGCGCTCGACCATGCGGCGGAGGACATCCGGCGCGCGATCGCGACGCTTCCCGCCGCGGTGGAGGACGCCGAACAGGGTGTCGCCGACGCGAAGCAACTCCTCGACGCGGGTGGCCCGGAACTCGTCGACGCCCTGAAGGCCGTGCAGGAAGCCCTCGACCACGCTCGGGCCGAGCAGCACACCGACCCGCTGGGCAGTTTCACGCGGGTCGTCGAGGCCGATGCGCGTCTCGACGAGTTGCGTGCCCGGACGCGGCAGGCGAAGCAGCAGGCCGAGGAGATGCGGCGCCGCCTCGAACAGGATCTGAGCGCAGCGCAGGCGCAGGTCACCGCCGCGGCCGACTTCATCGGGACCCGCCGCGGCGTCGTGGGCGCCCAGGCACGCACCCGCCTGTCGGAGGCGCAGCGGCACCTGCAGGCCGCGCAGCAGGCAGCCGAGTCCGATCCGGCGGCCGCCATCCAGTACGCGCGGTCCGCCGCGTCGCTGGCCGCGCAGGCACTGCGCAGCGCCCAGAACGACGTGCAGCGCTGGAACAACCAGCACCGTCCGCCCCGCGGTGGTTCGTCGGGCGGCAACGTCGCCGGTGCCGTGCTCGGCGGCATCCTCATCAACAGCGTGCTCAACAGCGGCCGCGGCGGTGGCTTCGGCGGCGGTTTCGGTGGGGGCGGCTTCGGCGGTGGTGGTTTCGGGGGCGGCGGCTTCGGTGGATCGAGCGGAGGACGCTTCTAGGCCATGCGCCCGATCGCAGCACGCGCACTGGGTGCCGGTCTCGGATCGGCCGTCCGACTGTTCGATTCCGCCGCGTCGTCCGATGGAAAACCGTTCTCCGAGCCCGACATCCTGCGCCCGCACGTCGACTCGCGCCGGTTCGGCTGGGTGCACTACGGCGTCATGATCCCGGATCTGCCGGAGCCGCACCGGTTCTTCTCGATGATGTCGCTGATCGGCGCCACCGGGTCGCTCACCTTCGACAACGACCACGCGCTCGTGGCGCCGCCGCGCCGCAACGCCGCCGTGGTCGCCGGCACGGCGGCGTCGCATCCCGCGCACCTCGGGAACTACGCCGTGGGCGACGATTTCGTGTCCTCCCCGGACGGATCGCTCGTGAAGTTCGGGGACGATCCGGCCCTGACCGGACGCTACCCCCACTACGAACTCGTGGGCCGGCTCGGAACTGTCGACGTCGCGCTGACACTGACCAACACGGACACGGTCTCGTGGTTCTTCCGCAGCCCGCTCTACAAGCACTTCGGGTTGCTCACCGAATACGAGGGCACCTTCACCCACCAGGGTCGCAGCGTCACGGCCGACGGTCTGTGCTCGTTCGAGTACGGGGCGATGCCGAGCCCGTATCCGATGCGGTCCACTCCCCTGCCGCCCGCGGCGAAGGCTCCGCTCGACCATTTCGTCTACCAGATCGTCGATCTCGACGCAGACACGCAAATCCTGTTGAGCCGCTACGCGATCGGTGGCCGGCCCTTCATGACGACGGGGATCCTGCGTACCCGCAGCGGTTACGGAACCCGTTTCCGGGACGTGGACTTCGAGATACTCGAACTGCGCGACGAACCCGAACCGACTCCCTACGGCATCCCGATGCCGGTGCCGCGCCGGACCCGGTTCCTGGTGAAGGACACCCGCGGTCGTCCCTGGCTGGATCTCGAAGGGATCATGGACACCACCTTCACCTACGGGCTGGGCACCGGATTCGTCACCGGTTTCGCATGGTCGGCGATCTGGCGGGGTGAGGAGATCTCCGGCCGCGGATATTTCGAGTACATCGATCGGCGCTCGACGAGCTGACCGCTACGAGCACCCGGCTACGAAGCGACAGATGCCCTCCGGTCCGTCGGGACCGGAGGGCATCTGCGTCGATCGGATCGGTCAGCAGCCGATCAGGCGCTGCGCGAGGTAACCCTCGACCTGGTCGAGGCTCACACGCTCCTGCGCCATGGTGTCGCGCTCACGGATCGTGACGGCCTGGTCCTCGAGGGTGTCGAAGTCGACCGTGATGCAGAACGGGGTGCCGATCTCGTCCTGACGACGGTAGCGGCGGCCGATGGCGCCGGCGTCGTCGAACTCGATGTTCCAGTTCTGGCGCAGCTTCGCGGCGAGGTCCTTGGCCTTCGGGCTCAGGTCGGCGTTGCGGCTGAGCGGCAGCACGGCGGCCTTGACCGGCGCGAGACGGCGATCGAGGCGCAGCACGGTGCGCTTGTCGACACCACCCTTGGCGTTGGGTGCCTCGTCCTCGGTGTAGGCGTCGACGAGGAAGGCCATGAGCGAACGGGTCAGGCCGGCCGCCGGCTCGATGACGTACGGCGTGTAGCGCTCATTGGTGGCCTGATCGAAGAAGCTCAGGTCGGTGCCGGAGTGCTTCGAGTGCGTCGACAGGTCGAAGTCGGTGCGGTTCGCGACGCCCTCGAGCTCACCCCACTCGCTGCCCTGGAAGTGGAAGCGGTACTCGATGTCGACGGTGCGCTTCGAGTAGTGCGACAGCTTCTCGAGCGGGTGCTCGTAGAGGCGCAGGTTGTCCTTGTTGATGCCCAGATCGGTGTACCAGTTCATCCGGTAGTCGATCCAGTACTGGTGCCACTGCTCGTCTTCGCCGGGCTTGACGAAGAACTCCATCTCCATCTGCTCGAACTCGCGGGTGCGGAAGATGAAGTTGCCGGGCGTGATCTCGTTGCGGAAGCTCTTGCCGATCTGGCCGATGCCGAAGGGCGGCTTCTTGCGCGAGGTGGTGAGCACGTTCGCGAAGTTCACGAAGATGCCCTGCGCCGTCTCGGGGCGCAGGTAGTGCAGGCCTTCCTCGCTCTCGATCGGGCCGAGGAAGGTCTTGAGCATCATGTTGAAGTCGCGGGGCTCGGTCCACTGGCCCTTGGTGCCGCAGTCCGGGCAGACGATCTCGGTCATCGGCACGGCATCGGGGTCGTCGAGCTTGTTCTTCTCGGCGTATGCCTCCTGCAGGTGGTCCTGCCGGTGGCGCTTGTGACAGCTCAGGCACTCGACGAGCGGGTCGTTGAAGACACCGACGTGGCCGGAGGCGACCCAGACCTGACGCGGCAGGATCACGGACGAGTCGAGGCCGACGACGTCCTCGCGGCTGGTGACCATGTTGCGCCACCACTGCTTCTTGATGTTGTCCTTGAGCTCCACGCCGAGCGGCCCGTAATCCCACGCGGACCTGGTGCCGCCGTAGATCTCACCGCAGGGATAGACCAGGCCCCGGCGCTTGGCGAGGTTGGCGACGGTATCGATCTTGGATTTGGGTGCCACTCGGTTTCTCCATCTTCGATGCGGGTTTTCGCAGCATGCGTCGATCTGTAAGCCTATCGCTCCTCGTTCACAGCTCGAATTCGCGCCGGTTGACATGCACAACCGTGCATATCAAAATGGAATCGATTTGCAATAAGGCCCGCCGACCGGCGGCCGCCCCTGCCCCGAGGAGCCCCGTGAGCATCGACGCCGATCCACGCGAGTGCAGCACGGGCGAGCGCGCCCGCGGCCCGATCGGCAGCGACGCCCTGCCGTCCCCGGTCGATGTCTCCCCCGGCGCCCTGATCGCAGCGGGTGAGCTGCTGCGCGCGCTGTCAGCACCCGTCCGCATCTCGATCGTGCTCGAACTGCGCGAGTCGGCCCGCTGCGTGCACGAGCTCGTCGGCGCCCTCGGCGTCACCCAGCCGCTCATCAGCCAGCATCTCCGCGTGCTCAAGACCGCCGGCGTCGTGCGCGGCGAACGCTCGGGACGCGAAGTGCTCTACCACCTGGCCGACGACCATCTCGCCCGCATCGTCGTCGACGCCGTCGCTCACGCCCAGGAAGGACGATCGCAGTGACCTCCGCCCGCAAACCTCTCGTGGGGGTCCGCTCGACCCGTCAACGCAGCGCCATCGTCGACCTCCTCGACAACACCGAGGAATTCCGGTCCGCGCAGGACCTGCACGACGAGCTGCGCAAGCGCGGCGAGGGCATCGGACTGACGACCGTCTACCGCACCCTGCAGTCGCTCGCCGAGGTCGGCAGCGTCGACGTGCTGCGCACCGACAGCGGCGAGTCGCTGTTCCGGCGGTGCTCCTCCGGGCACCACCACCATCTCGTGTGCCGCCACTGCGGCTTCACGGTCGAGGTGGACGGCCCGGAGGTCGAACGCTGGTCGCACGAGGTGGCCGAGTCGAACGGCTTCGTCGACGTCAGCCACACCGTCGAGATCTTCGGCAACTGCCGCGATTGCGCCCTCGCTCAGGGCTGAACCGACGGCCCGCGGCCGTCAGCCGCAATCGCAGTCATCACAGCCGCAGCCGTCGGCGAGCAGGTTCCCCTCGTCGTCCTCGGCCTCACCGTCGAAGACCGACGCTTCTCCGCCGAGACGCTGCGCCAGTGCGCGTGCCTGCTCGACGACCGGCACGAGCGACGCGACGGCCCGCACGAGATGGATCGGGACGAGCGGCGACGCTGCGACCCGCAGTTCGACGGTGACCCGGTCCTTGTCGAGGACGAACTTGACCTCGGGGAACTCGACCTGCAGGTCGCCGAGGACCTCGGCGGCGCGGGTGCGGCCCGTGATGCCCTCGACCAGGTAGGTGGTGAGCAGCACGAAGCCGCCCTCGGCGTCGACCGTCGCGTAGGTGAGCACGTCGTCGATCCAGATCGGGATCTCGCCGTCCTCGTCGGGCTCGGGAGCTTCCTCGAGAATCTCCGACAGCGTCTCCACCACAGCGGCGCGCAGCGCGTCGTCGTCCTCGGTGGGGATCGCGACGGCGTGTGCCCCGTCGGCGACGACCTCCTCGGTGGTGGTCTCGGCGTCGATGTCGGTGGTGGTCACGAATTCTCCTTGGGATCGGGGGTACCGGCCACGGCGCCACGCGCGTCGGCGGCACCGTCGAGCACGAGCAACAGCATGGTGGTCAGCGCCGTGTCGTCGAGACCGGTCGCGGGGAACGAGTACCGCAGCACGACGTCGGCGTCGGTCTCGCGTTCGATGAGGTGGACCGAGCCGAACTGCAGGGCGTCGGCGGCGGCCGCGACCCGACCGCGCACGGCGTCGTCGAGCGGAAGATCCCACGCGAGCACTCCGGTGACGGAGACCATGTCGAGTCCTTCGGTGAGCGTGACGACCTGCAGCGCGAAGGGCACGGCGCCGTAGTCGAATCCGAACGAGCCGTCGCCGTCGGCGGCGGACGACGGGAAGCGGACGTCGACGAAGGGCGTCAGCGCGCCCGCGATCCGCTCGCGCAGCGAGGTCACTTCACACCACCGAACCGCCGGTCGCGGGAGGCGTATTCGACGCACGCCGCCCACAGATCGCGACGGTCGAAATCGGGGAACATCGTGTCCTGGAAGACGAGTTCGGCATACGCCGACTGCCACAGCAGGAAGTTCGAGGTGCGCTGCTCGCCCGAGGGCCGCAGGAACAGGTCGACGTCGGGCATGTCGGGCTCGTCGAGATACCGCGCGATCGTCGACTCGGTGATGCGTTCGGGATCGAGTTCCCCTGCCGCGACCCGGCGGGCGATCTCCCGTGCGGCGTCGGCGATCTCGGCGCGACCGCCGTAGTTGACGCACATCGTGAGGGTCATGACGTCGTTGTCCTTCGTCAGTTCCTCGGCGATCTCGAGTTCCTTGATCACGCTGCGCCACAGGCGGGGACGGCGACCGGCCCACCGGACGCGCACCCCCATCTCGTGCATCTCGTCGCGGCGGCGGCGGATCACGTCGCGGTTGAAGCCCATGAGGAAGCGGACCTCGTCGGGGCTGCGCTTCCAGTTCTCGGTGGAGAAGGCGTAGGCCGAGAGCCACTTGACGCCCATCTCGATGCATCCGCACACCGTGTCCATGAGCACGGCCTCGCCGCGTTCGTGGCCGGCGGTGCGCGGCAGACCGCGCTCCTGCGCCCAGCGACCGTTGCCGTCCATCACGAGCGCCACGTGCTGTGGGGTCAGCTCGGGTTGCAGCACGGGAGGTCGCGCGCCCGACGGATGCGGGTCGGGCGGCCGGATCACCCGCTCAGGCGATGGGGGCGTGGTACGTCGTCGAATCACGGTCCCCATCCTGCCGGACACCCCGGGCGACGTCATCAACCCGGCTCCCCGTCGCAGGTTCGGTGCGACCGCGCTCGACGAGGGGCAGCGAGCGCAGTTGCCGTTCGAGATGCCACTGCAGGTGCGCGGCGACGAGGCCGCTGGCCTGGCGACGCACCGCCGTGTCGGCGGCCTCGGTGTCGTCCCAGCGTCCGTGGTTGAGCGCGTCGAGCAGCGCCAACACGCCCGGGGCCGGGGTGGCCGCTCCCGGCGGACGGCAGTGCACGCACACCGCACCACCGGCGGCGACGTGGAAGGCGGTGTGCGGGCCGGGACGGTCGCAGCGCGCGCAGTGGGTGATCGCCGGCGCCCATCCCGCGTAGGCCATGGCCCGCAGAAGATAGGCGTCGAGCACGAGTTCGGGCGGCCGGGTGCGGTCGCACACCGCGCGAAGGGCGCCGACGGTGAGCGCGTGCAGGCGCGGCACGGGCGCGCGTTCCTCACCGGCGAGGCGTTCGGCGGTCTCGAGGATCGCGCACGCGGTGGTGTAGCGGGGGTAGTCGTCGACGATGCCCACCGCGAAGGCGTCGAGGGTCTGCACCTGGGTGATGACGTCGAGACTGCGGCCCGGGTGGAGCTGGACGTCGATGTGGGCGAACGGTTCGAGCCGTGCGCCGAACTTGGAGCGTGTCCGGCGCACGCCCTTCGCGACGGCCCGCACGAGACCGTGCCGGCGCGTCAACAGGGTGACGATGCGGTCGGCCTCGCCCAGCTTGTGCTGACGCAGCACCACCGCGTTGTCCCGATAAAGCCTCACTCCCCGAGTCTGTCATGTCGCGGTGACACCGGACGACCCGCGAAGGACTCGACACCCAGAACTGGAACGCGTTACTGTTCGTTCGAACGAACGGGGGAACGAATGGACGCTCGAACCGACCTGCGCGACCTGAAAGCGACCGTCGAGGCACTCGACCGCGGCGAGACCACCTCCACGGACCTCGTCCGTGCGAGCCTCGACCGGATCGACGAATCGCAACCGCACCTGAACGCCTTCCGCGTCGTGCGCCGCACCGCCGCACTCGACGAGGCCCGCGAGGCCGATCGGCGCCGCGCGAACAGCGAACGCCTCCCCCTGCTGGGCGTCCCCATCGCGATCAAGGACGACACCGACATCGTCGGCGAGACGACGATGTTCGGCTGCGCCGGCACCTTCGCCCCCAAGGACACCGACGCCGAGGTCGTGCGTCGCCTGCGGGCCGCCGGCGCGGTGATCGTCGGCAAGACCCACTCCCCCGAACTCGGCCAGTGGCCGCTCACCGGCGGCGACGCCTTCGGGCACACCCGCAGCGCGTGGTCGCGCGACCACACCCCCGGCGGCTCGTCGGGTGGCAGCGCCGCGGCCGTCGCAGCGGGACTCGTGCCGGCCGCCCTGGGATCCGACGGCGCCGGATCGGTCCGCATCCCCGCCTCGTGGTCCAATCTCGTCGGCATCAAGCCGCAACGCGGCCGGATCTCCATGTGGCCCGACGCCGAATCCTTCAACGGACTCACCACGCACGGCCCACTCGCCCGCACGGTCGCCGACGCGGCCCTGCTCCTCGACGTCGTGTCCGGGAACCACCCCGGCGACCGGCACGCGTGCGCGCCGCTGACCGTCTCCGACGCCGTGGGACGAGATCCCGGCAGGCTGAACATCGCTCTGTCGCTGAAGATCCCGTTCACCGCGACACCCACCCGCCTCGACGCCCGCGTCCGCACCCGCATCGCCGCACTCGCCGCGGTACTGCGCGATCTCGGCCACGAGGTGACCCTCGCCGATCCCGACTACGGAATGACGTTCGGTCTCGCCTTCCTCCCGCGATCCATGGCCGGTATCGAGGATTGGTTGTACCGCCTGCCCGACCCGTCCCTCGCCGACGTGCGCACCCGCGCCAACGCCCGCACCGGCCGGTTCCTGCACGGTTATCCGTTGCGGGCGGCGCGCGCGGTCGAACCGCGACTGCACCGTCGGGTCGGCCGCATCTTCGACCGGTTCGACGTCGTGCTCGCCCCCACCACTGCCACACCGCCGCTGCCGGTGACGGCGATCGACGGCATCGGCGGCTGGGCGACCGACAAGGTCATCACCGGCGCATGCCCCTACGCGTGGCCGTGGAACGTGCTGGGCTGGCCCGCGATCAACGTCCCCGCGGGTTTCACCGAGGAGCGACTGCCGGTGGGTGCCCAGCTGCTCGGCCCGGCGAACTCCGAACCGCTGCTGGTGTCCCTCGCCTCCCAACTCGAATCGGTGCTGCGCTGGCACGAACACACCCCGGAGCGATGGTGGTGACCACGCGCGACGACGCCCGCTCGCGGATCGTCCACGCCACCCTGTATCTCGTCGGCACCGACGGGGTCACCGGGGTGACGAACCGGCGCATCGCGGCGCGCGCCGAAGTGTCGCTCGGTTCGATCACCTACCACTTCCCCACCCAGGCCGACCTGCTGCGCGCCGCGCTCGAGTTCTTCGTCGACGAGGAGACCGAGCGGCTGCGAGAACTCGCCGAGCAGTATCGATCCCGGGCCCTGTCGCTGACGGAGGCCGCCGAACTCACCGAACGCGTCGCCCACGACCTGACCTTCACGGCCGAACGCATCGCCCCCTTCGAGCTCTATGTGCAGGCGGGGCGCGACGAGGAACTGCGGCGGGTCGCCGAACGCTGCTGGCGTGCCTACGACGCGTTGACCGTCTCCGTCCTTTCCGCGCTGGGAGTGCCGGATCCGGAGACGATCGCACCGACGGTCGTCGCGACCATCACCGGGCTGCAACTGCGCCGCCTGTCGACAGGTACGGAGCCGGATCTGTCGGAGGCCGTTCTGCTGCTGCTGCACGGCGCGGCGGCAACGCGTCGCTGAGTTCCCTTCGGTCACCGGCCCCGGCGTGACGACGCGTTCACATCCGCGTCCGTGACGAAACACCGCCGTCACGAATTGTGCAGTGTGCACAGTTCTTTCCCGTCGCGGGTGGTCTGTCGGCCGATTGCCGAGTCCTGTCCGACTCTTCAAGATCGACATGTTCCGGCCGACGACGGCGGTGCCGCCCATCGATGTCGCGGCGCCCTTCGATCCGTCCACGGTCGTCGCCCGCCGCATGTTCACACGTCGAGGAGTCTCCCGTGACCGTCGCGCACATCGTCTTCCTGCTCGGACTGGTCGGCCTGATCGTCGCCATGGCACTACGCAAGAACGTCCTGATCCCGTCCGTCGTCGCCACTTTCGCCACCGCCCTCGCCTACGACGGCAACGTCGCCTCCGCCGTCATGGCGGTCTTCCGCGCCACCCTCACCGCCGGCGGAGCGCTCTTCGAGATCTTCGTCGTCATCGCCGCCGTGACATCGATGCTCGCGGCGATGCGCACCATCGGCGCCGACGAACTCATGGTGCGTCCCTCCGGGCGCTGGATGATCAACGGCCGTATCGCCTACGTCGTGCTGTTCGTCGTCACCTATCTGCTGTCGTTGTTCTTCTGGCCCACACCTGCTCTCGCGATCATCGGTGCCGTGCTGCTCCCGGCGGCGATCAAGGCCGGGCTGCCGCCGCTCGGCGCCGCGCTCGCCCTCGCGATCTCCGGACAGGGCATGGCACTCGCCTCCGACTACGTCATCGGTCTCGCACCGTCGATCTCGGCGAGCGGCGCAGGTGTTCCGGCCGACGACATCGCCGACCGCGCACTGGTCCTGTCCCTCATCGTGGGTCTGACCGCGGCCGTACTCGCGTGGTTCCTCACCATCCGCAAGGAGATCGTGCGCCACTCCGCGAATCTCGTGTCTGCGACGGACGATCCGGACCCCGGCGGCTCCGGTTCCGGACGTCCGGCACCGCACCCGAACGGGGACCTCCCGATCCCCGGGAACGACCACACCGGGACCGACCACACCGAGGCCGACCACACCGCACCGGTGAGCACGGTGGCCGACATCGACCTGCCCGGAACTCTCACCCCGGTCCTCACCCGCCCCGCACGCGCACGCGCCTGGGCGATCGGGGTTCCCGCGACCTTCGGCCTGGTGCTCGTCTACATGATGCTGGGGCGCTTCACCGATCTCGTGCCGTGGTCGGAAGGCGCCGGCGCCTCGCTCGTCGGCGGCACCGCGCTCGTCCTCATGGCCGCCGTGACCCTGACGACGCGCCCGGCCGACGCCCTCGAACACTGCGCCACCCATTTCGTCGACGGCTTGGTCTACGCGTTCAAGGCCATGGGAATCATCCTGCCGGTGGCCGGATTCGTGTACCTCGGTATCCCCGACTACTCCGGTTCGATCCTGGGACTCGAGGACGGCACCGGGCCGGCCTTCCTGTTCGACGCCGTCGAGAGCATCCAGACCCACATTCCCGACAACGGTCTCTTCGCCGCGTTCAGCATGATCCTGATCGGCATGCTCATCGGTCTGGACGGCTCCGGCTGGGCCGGTCTGCCGCTCACCGGTGGTATCGCCGCCGCGCTCGCCCCGCAGGCCGGAATGGACACCGCAACGCTCGCCGCCCTTGCGCAGAACGCCGCGACCTGGACCGGCGGCGGCACCCTCGTCATCTGGTCGTCGCTGATCGTGGTCGCGGGCTTCTGCCGCGTCCCGGTCGGAGATCTCGTGCGACGACTCGCGATCCCGGTGGTGAGCGGACTGCTCGTCGCCGCCGTCGCCGCGGTGGTGATCTGGTGACCACCGCATCCGCACCGAACACCTTCGAGGAGAGGACCCCCGTGGACGAATCCGGTTTCCGCTACGACCCGCAACGCTGCGCCCTGGTCGTCGTCGACATGCAGAACGACTTCTGCTCCCCCGACGGCGCTCTCGCAGGCTGCGGCTTCGACGTCTCCGCCGCCGTCGCCATGACACCGCGGCTGGCGGAACTGATCGACCGCGCCCGCCGCAGGGACGTGCCCGTCGTGTGGGTCCGTACGGAACACGACGAGACCACGGACACGCCGCAGTGGCTGGGCCGCGTCGGCACCGGTCCCGGCACGGCGCGGACCGGCCTGACCTGCCGGCCCGGTACTCCGGGAGCCGACTTCTACGGCGTCCGCCCGGAGCCGGGAGAACCGGTGGTCGTCAAACACCGCTTCAGCGCGTTCGTCGGCACCGACCTCGACAGCGTCCTGCGGTCACGGGGCATCGAATCGCTGTTGTTCACCGGCGTCGCCACCGAGATCTGCGTCGAATCGAGCCTGCGCAGCGGCCTGTTCCACGAGTACTGGGTCTCGCTCGTCGAGGACTGCGCCGCGTCCTACAGTTCCGCGGCCCACGCCGCCTCGGTCGCGGTCGTCGCGCAGAACTTCGGGACCGTGGTGACCGCGGACGACCTCGCGTCGATGTGGGTCGCCCGGCCGATCACCGCGTCCACCCCGTAGGGCTCGGCGTCAGAATCCCAGACGGCCCAGCTGTTTGGGATCTCGCTGCCAGTCCTTCGCGACCTTCACGTGCAGGTCGAGGTAGATCTTCACGCCGAGGAGCTTCTCGATCTGGGTGCGTGCGGCGGTGCCCACTTCGCGCAGCCGCGCGCCCCCCTTGCCGATGACGATGCCCTTCTGGCTCGGCCGCTCGACGTAGAGCAGGGCGTGCACGTCGAGCATCTCGCCCTGCTTCTCGGTGCGACCCTCACGTTCGGTGATCTCCTCGATCACGACGGCGAGCGAGTGGGGCAGCTCGTCGCCGAGACCTTCGAGGGCGGCCTCGCGGATGAGCTCGGCCATCAGGGTCTCCTCCGGCTCGTCGGTGAGCTCGCCGTCGGGATAGAAGGCCGGTCCAGGTTCCATGTGCGAGACGAGGACGTCGACGAGGACCTCGACCTGCTCACCCGAGGCCGCGGAGACCGGCACGACCTCGCAGTTCTCGCCGAGGAGCTTCGACACGGCGAGCAACTGCGCGGCGACCTGCTGTTTGCCCACCTTGTCGATCTTCGTGACGATGCCGATGACCGGGGTCTTCGGCGCCATGTGGCGCACCTGCTCGAGGATCCAGCGGTCGCCGGGGCCGATCTTCTCGTCGGCGGGGAAGCACATGCCGATCGCGTCGACCTCGGAGTAGGTGTCCTGCACCAGATCGTTGAGCCGCTGGCCGAGCAGGGTGCGCGGGCGGTGCAGTCCCGGGGTGTCCACGAGGATGAGCTGGGCGTTGTCGCGGTGGACGATGCCGCGGATGGTGTGGCGGGTGGTCTGCGGGCGCGAGGAGGTGATCGCGATCTTGCTGCCGACGAGCGCATTCGTGAGCGTCGACTTCCCGGTGTTGGGCCGGCCGACGAAACAGATGAAGCCGGAACGGAAGTCGGTGTCGGTCATGCATGCTCCTCGGTGGTGGCCGTATCGGTATCGGTGGGTTCTTCTTCGGGGGTGGCGCGCTGCACGAAGACGGTGCTCACACGCACCCGCCCGCGGACGTCCGGTCCGCCCTCGCCGCGGAGCAGCAGGCCGTGGGTCCGTACCTCCGCACCCGGCAGAGGAACTCGGCCGAGTTCGTAGCCGAGGAGTCCGCCGACGGTGTCGACCTCGTCGTCCTCGATGTCGATGTCGAACAGTTCGCCGAGGTCCTCGACGGGAAGTCGCGCGGAGACGCGGTAGGTGTCGTCGCCGAGTTCCTCGACGTCGGGGATCTCCCCGGTGTCGTACTCGTCGGCGATCTCGCCGACGATCTCCTCGATGACGTCCTCGATCGTCACGAGACCGGCGATGCCGCCGTATTCGTCGACGAGGACCGCCATGTGGTTGCGGTCGCGCTGCATGTCGGCGAGCAGATCGTCGAGGCGCTTCGAATCCGGCACGAAGACCGCCGGTCGCATGACGTCGGCGACGGAGACGCTGCGTCCGCCGTCGCGGTGGTAGTAGGTCTGCTGGACGAGATCCTTGAGGTAGACGACACCGCGGATGTCGTCGACGTTCTCACCGATCACCGGGATCCGCGAGTGCCCGCTGCGGACGGCGAGCGAGGTGGCCTGACCGGCCGTCTTGGTCTCCTCGATCCACACCATCTCGGGGCGCGGAACCATGATCTCGCGGGCGGTGGTGTCGCCGAAGTCGAACACCGACTGGATCATCCGGCGTTCCTCGTCGGCCACGACCCCGCTCTCCTGAGCGAGATCGACCAGTTCGCGCAGCTCGATCTCGTTGGAGAACGGGCCGTTCCGGAAACCGCGACCGGGCGTGACCGCATTGCCGACGCTGATGAGGATTCGGCTGATCGGACCGAGCAGGACACCGAGTACCCGCAGCGGTCCGGTGGCGGCGAGCGCGATCGGGTACGCGTGCTGGCGTCCGAGCGTGCGCGGGCTGACACCGATCACGACGTAGTCGACGATCACCATCACCGCGGCGCCCACGACGAGCGCCCATGTGCGGTCGAGCACGGCGAGCAACGCACCGACGAGCACGACGGTGGCGGTGATCTCGCAGAGGATGCGCAGCAGCACCGTCAGATTGACGTAGCGGGGCCGATCGTCGAGCAGACCGAGCAGGCGGCGCGCACTGGGGCGGCCCTCCTTCGCGAGTTCCTCGGCGCGCGCCGCGGATACGGTGTTGAGCGCGGAATCGACGGCGGCGAACAGGCCGCCGAGCACCACCAGGACGACCGCCAGGACGACGAGGGGCACGGTACTCACGCGATCGTCACTCCCTCGATCGGTGCCGTCCGATCACGATGGCTCGTACTGTCGCCGCTCATGATTCGGGGGTGTCGACGAAACCGGCCTTGCCCAGCAACTTCCGGTCGCGGGCGGCGAGCCGCGCCTCGTGCTCGGCGCGGCGGATCTCCTCGTACCACTCGGCGAGGAGCTGGTTCTGCAGGCCGAACATCTCCTTCTCCTCCTCCGGTTCGGCGTGGTCGTAGCCGAGGAGGTGGAGCATGCCGTGCACGGTGAGCAGGGCGAGTTCGTGGGCCACCGGGTGACCGGCCTTCGCCGCCTGGTCGGCGGCGAACTGCGGACACAGCACGATGTCGCCGAGCATCGACGGTCCCGGTTCGGGAGCGTCGGGACGACCGCCGGGTTCGAGTTCGTCCATGGGGAACGACATCACGTCGGTGGGACCGGGCAGGTCCATCCACCGCACGTGCAGATCGGCCATGGTGTCGAGATCCACGAGCACCATCGACAACTCCGCCGCCGGATGCACATCCATCCGGGCGATCACGAAGCGGGCGACGTCGAGGAGTTCCTCCTCCGAGACGTCCATTCCCGATTCGTTCGAGATCTCGATGCTCATGACTGGAGTTCCTTCTGCACGACGGTATTCGGTTGATCTACAAGGGTGTTCATCGACGCTGCACCCGCTGCGCGCGACGCTGGGCGCGGTTGCCGGGGATCCCGTCGCCGTCGCGGGTGGCCTCGAAACGGCTGTAGGCGTCGACGATGTCGGAGACGAGCCGGTGCCGCACGACGTCGCTGCTGTCGAGTCGCGCGATGTGGATGTCGTCGATGCCGTCGAGGATCTCGGTGGCGGCGGCGAGACCCGAACGGGCACCGCCGGGCAGGTCGATCTGCGTGATGTCGCCGGTCACGACGATCTTGGAATTGAAGCCCAGGCGCGTGAGGAACATCTTCATCTGCTCGGCGGTGGTGTTCTGCGCCTCGTCGAGGATGATGAAGGCGTCATTGAGGGTGCGGCCACGCATGAACGCCAGCGGCGCGACCTCGATCACCCCGGCCTGCATGAGCTTCGGGATCGCCTCGGGATCCATCATGTCGTGCAGTGCGTCGTGCAGTGGACGCAGATACGGGTCGATCTTCTCGTACAGGGTGCCCGGTAGGAAGCCGAGCCGCTCCCCTGCCTCGACGGCGGGACGCGTGAGGATGATGCGGTTGACCTGCTTGGTCTGCAGCGCCTGCACGGCCTTCGCCATGGCGAGGTAGGTCTTGCCCGTACCGGCCGGTCCGATACCGAAAACGATGGTGTGGGCGTCGATGGCGTCGACGTACCGCTTCTGGTTCAGGGTCTTGGGCCGGATCGTCTTCCCGCGCCGCGACAGGATGTCGAGGCTGAGCACGTCGGCCGGCGACTCGGAGAGCCCCTGGGTGAGCATGCCCACGGTGCGACGCACGGCGTCGGGGGCGAGCGATTGTCCGCGACGGACGATGGTGACGAGCTCGGCGAGCGCACGTTCGGCGAGGGCGACGTCGGCAGGCGCTCCGGTCAGCGTGACGGTGTTGCCCCGCACATGGATGTCCGCCGCCAGGAGGGCTTCGAGGGCGATCAGATTCTCGTCCGCGGCTCCGAGCAGGGGCGCTGCGGCCTCCGAGGGGATGTCGAGGCTCGATTTGACCGTGGTCGGTTCGAATTCGGCGGGCTCGTGGGGTCGGTCTGGTTCACTCACGTGGACGGTACGTCCTGCTTTCGGTTCGGCTCCTGCACGACGGTCGTCGTGTTCGTGCCAGTCTAGCGCCGGACGGGGCGTACCCTCCCGCAACAGCGAGTTTCAGCGGGGTTCGGTTCCGCCTCCGCCGGAGGCGGGCTCCGCGAGCCACCGCCGTGCCTCGGCGAGGATCCCGGGTGCCCGGTCGGGTGAGACCCCACCGAGCACGAGATTGCCCAGGACGATCGTGTCGCCCGAGTCGTCCACCAGCCCGAGATTGGCCTGCTCGAGCGTGGCCATCGTCAGGCCTTCCATCATCCCCACGAGCACGGGCGCCGGGAGGTAGTCGGAGAGCTGGCCCTGCGCGAGGCCGCGTTCGACGTGCCCGAGGACACGTGAGCGCACCGGGGAGACCAGTTCGGCGATGCGTTGCTCTCCCATCTCCTTGCGCGCGAAGGAGAGCAGCACGCGGTAGCGGTCGCCGATAGGCCAGGTCCGCAACGCCACGACCGCGAGCGCGACCGCGGGATCGTCCGGCTCGGGGTGGTCGAGAGCCTCGGCGAGTGCGGTCGAGGCGTCGTCGACGATCCCCTCGACGAGGGCTTCCCGGTTGGGGAAGTGCGCATAGACGGTGCGGCGGACGACACCCGCGGCCTTGGCGACATCGTCCATGCTCGCGTCGGAGTCGGCCGCAAAGCACATCACCGCAGCGTCGAGTATGCGCATGCGGTTCGCACTGAATCGGGTTC
This sequence comes from Rhodococcus sp. C26F, assembly GCF_053345925.1. Taxonomy (NCBI): domain Bacteria; kingdom Bacillati; phylum Actinomycetota; class Actinomycetes; order Mycobacteriales; family Nocardiaceae; genus Rhodococcus; species Rhodococcus sp. C26F. The sequence goes on along the minus strand of NZ_JBKFBA010000028.1, from coordinate 35,871 downwards.
GCGGTCGTGTGACCGAGTTCTCCACGTTCTCACCCTTTTCCGCCGACTGTGATCTGTCTTTCATTTTAGTTGCACACGGATGTGCAGCTGCGTAACTTGCACACCACCGTGTAGATCGGGGCTCCGGTCCCGGCCCGTGTCGCACCCGAGGAGAGCCCATGCCCACTGCCGTGACCCTCGCAGGAGGGACCGCAGCGAAGGAACCCTACCGGCTGCGCTGGGCCGGACTGGCGGTGCTGTGCCTGAGCCTGCTCATCGTCGTGATGGCCAACACCTCGCTCATCGTCGCCGCACCCGGCATGCTGCGCGACCTGCAGCTCACCAGCGCCGACATGCAGTGGATCATCGACGGCTACACCGTCCCCTATGCCGCGCTGATGCTGCTGTTCGGCGTGCTCGGCGATCGATACGGACGACGCCGCGCGTTGCTGGCGGGCCTGGTCGCCTTCGCCGCCGGCGCGGTCTACGGATCGTTCGCCGACAGCGCCGGCGACGTGATCGTCGCGCGCATCGTCATGGGGGTGGGCGCCGCCGTGATCATGCCTGCGACACTGTCGCTGCTCGTCGCGATGTTCCCCGTGCACGAGCGTGCCCGCGCGATCGCAGCCTGGGCGGCCACGTCCGGACTCGCCATCGCGCTCGGTCCCCTGCTCGCCGGATGGCTCCTCGAATCGAACTCGTGGGGTTCGACCTTCCTCATCAACGTGCCGATCGCGGCATTCGCCGCGATCGCGGCTCTGATCCTCGTGCCGGCCTCGAAGGCGGACGATCTCACCCGCACCGACTGGGTCGGCGGCGCCCTGTCGGTCGCTGCTCTCGGCGGAATCGTCTACGCGATCATCGAGGGGTTCCACTTCGGTTGGGGCACCGGGGTGATCGCCACCTCGATCGGCTCGGTGATCGCCGCGGTGCTCTTCGTGGTGTGGGAACTTCGCCACCCCCGGCCGCTGCTGGACGTGCGTCGGGTCGCGGACCGGACCGTCGGCGGTGCGTGCGTGTCGGTGTTACTGCTCTTCCTCGTCGCCTTCGGCGCCATCTACTTCGTCGCGCAGCAGTTCCAGTTCGTGCTCGGTTACGGCCCGCTCGAGACCGGTCTGCGTCTGCTTCCCCTCGCGGTGACGGTCTCGCTCGGCGCGGCGCTGAGCGGCCGGCTCGCGCCCCGACTCGGTGCGCGGGTCCTCGTGGGCACGGGCATGGTCGCCGCTGCGGCAGGCATCCTCACCTCGACCGTCACGGACGGCGCCTCCGGTTTCACGCCCTTTCTGATCTCGTTGTTGCTGCTCGGATTGGGCATCGGCCTGGCCACACCCCCGTCCACCGACCTGATCATGGGCGGCTTCCCCGACTCGGATCTCGGAGCGGCGGGCGGGTTGAACGACACCGCAGTGGAATTCGGCGGTTCGCTGGGCATCGCCGTGCTCGGCTCGATCCTCGCGACCACCTATCACCGCGAGATCTCCGGCTTCCTCGACGGATTGCCGTTGGCGGACCTGACGGGCCCGATGGCCGATCAGGCCGCGATGGCGATCGAGGCGGCCGGCGATTCGGTGGGCGGCGCGGCGATCGTCGCGGAGGAACTCGCGGCGAACCCATTCGCGGCGTCGTACGCACAACCGCTGCTCGACGCGTCGTCCGCAGCGTTCGCCGAGGCGATCTCGTCCGCGAGCCTCGTCGCCGGCATCGTCCTGCTCATCGGCGCGGCGGCGGTCACCGCGCTACTCCCCCGCGGACTGCACACCCGCACCGGCAGCGAGACCGAGATCGGCCACTGACCGGACGGTGAGCAGATCGAGCGATCGCGCCCAGGCACGGGTGGTCCGGTTCAGGAAGGCGACGTGATCCTCACCGTCGAACAGCTCCAGCGACACCGGATCTCCTGCCGCGTCGGCCGCGTCGACGTAACGGTGCGCGACACTCACCGGCACCTGCTCGTCGGCGGTGCCGTGCAGCACCGCGACCGGCACACCGATCGGCGGCCGGTGCGTCGGCGAGGCCGACCGATAACACTCGGGTGCATCCGCGTAGGACGCACCGAAGAGCGCCTCGAACGCCTCCACGCGACGACCGTGCTCCCCGGCGGTGACGAGGTCGAGCGCACCCGCCTGCGAAACCACGAATTCCGGTCGCACCGACGTGCTCTCACCCGCGAGCCACACCGCCAGCTGGCCTCCCGCCGAGTGACCGACGAGCCGCACACGGTCGAGATCGACCTCGACACCGCCGCGCTGCGCGTGCGGAACGACCTCGGTGAAGATCGTCTCGTACGCCGCGACCACATCGGCGGACATCTCGTCCCACGCGCCACCGGCCTCGAGACGGCGGTACTCGACGTTCCACGCCACCACACCGCGACGCGCGAGTTCCACGGAAAGCGCCGTACCGAGGGTGAGCTGGTAGCGGCCGTGCCACGAACCGCCGTGAACGACCATGACGGCGGGAACGGGCCCCGCCACCGTCGCGGGGTCGGGAAGGAAGACGTGCCCGAACTGCTGCGAGTGGGTGCCGTAGGCGATCTTCGTACGAGCCAAGAGAGGAAGTTCCTTCGCTACAGAGAATCGGGACCCGCCAGTGGTCCCTAGTGCAGGGGCCTGGTACGCCACCGGTCGGTCAACACACCGATCGCGCCGAGTGCGACGGCTGCGGCGGTCGAGGTGCGCAGCACCGTGGGGCCGAGACCGACGGCCACCGCGCCCGCGTCGACGAGGGCTTCGACCTCCGCGTCGTCGAGTCCGCCTTCGGGACCGACGATCAGCGTCAGCGAATCGGCGTCGCGCACGGGCAGATCGGCGAAGGGGATCGTGGCGGATTCGTGGAGCACCGCGACGACGTCGCCGCGCTCGACGGCCGAGCGGACCCGGGCGACGACCTCGGGTGTGCGGTGCAACCCGGCGACCGTCGGCACGTGCGCGCGCCGCGACTGCTTCGCCGCGGCGGTCGCGACCGCCTGCCACTTGGCAACGCCCTTGTCCGCCTTGGCATCCCACCGGGCGACGCAGCGCGCCGACTGCCACGGCACGAACTCGTCGGCGCCGGCCTCGGTGGCCAGTTCGACGGCGAGTTCGGACCGATCGGATTTCGGCAGCGCCTGCACGACGGTCACGCTCGGACGCGGCGGGTCGACGACGCGACGACCGAGCACGAGCGCTTCGAGCCGGTCCTTCGCGACCGCCGTGACCTCGACGTCGGCGATTTCACCGGCACCGTCGGACAACACGAGCCGCTCGCCTACCGCGATACGGCGCACCGTCGCGGCGTGCCGACCCTCCTTGCCGTCGAGCACGGCCGTCCGCCCCTCGTCGGGCAGCGGGTCGAGGTAGAACAGTGTCGCGGCCACCCGAGCGACCTAGCGGGCGCTGAACGCGTCGCGCAGGCGCGAGAACAGGCCGCCGGTGTTCTGCGAACCCGTGGTCACGACCTCGACGTGCTCCCGGTCGCTGTGCCGGCGCAGGTCCTCGAGCAGCTTCGTCTGCTTGTGATCGAGCTTGCTCGGCACCACGACCTCGAGATGCGCGTGCAGGTCGCCGCGCGTACCCGAGCGCAGCTTCGGCATGCCGTGGCCGCGCAGCACCGAGACCGAACCGGGCTGGGTGCCGGGATCGATGGTGATCTCGGTGGGGCCGTCGAGGATGGTCTCGACCGTCACCTTGGTGCCGAGCGCAGCGTCGACCATGGGCACGCGGATGGTGCAGTGCAGGTCGTCGCCGTCGCGCACGAAGACCTCGTGCTGCTGTTCGAGCACCTCGACATAGAGATCGCCGGCAGGACCGCCGCCGGGGCCGACCTCGCCCTGGGCCGCGAGGCGGATGCGCATCCCGTTGCCGACACCGGCGGGCACCTTGACGGTGATCTCGCGACGGGCACGCACGCGGCCGTCGCCGCCGCACTTGCGGCAGGGATCCGGGATCGTCTCGCCGACACCGCGGCAGGTGGGGCACGGGCGGGACGTCATGACCTGGCCGAGGAAGGAACGCTGGACGGACTGGACCTCACCGGCGCCACCGCAGGTCTCGCAGCGCACGGGCTTCGAATCGCCGTGGGTGCCGGAACCGGTGCACGCGTCGCACAGGATCGCGGTGTCGACCGTGACCGTCTTGGTGACGCCGCGAGCGCATTCCTCGAGGGTCAGGCGGGTGCGGAGCAGCGAGTCGGCGCCGGGCTGGACACGGCCGCGCGGACCGCGGGAACCGCCGGCCCCACCACCGAAGAACGCCTCGAAGACGTCGCCGAGGCCGCCACCGAAGCCGGCGCCGCCGAAGCCGCCCGCACCGCCGCCACCGGGTTCGAGCGGGTCGCCGCCGAGGTCGACGATGCGTCGCTTCTCGGGATCCGACAGCACCTCGTAGGCGGCCGAGATCTCCTGGAAACGCTTCTGCGCCGACTCGTCGGGGTTCACATCCGGGTGGTGCTCGCGCGCCAACTTGCGGTACGCCCGTTTGATCTCCTGGTCGGTCGCGTTCTTGGACACGCCGAGCGTCCCGTAGTAGTCCCGTGCCACGTTTGGTTCTCGTCCTTACGTCGTTCTACAGAGCAAAAATGGACGGTGCTCAGCGTTCGCCGAGCACCTCACCGATATATCTCGCAACGGTGGCGACCGATGCGATGGTTCCCGGATAGTCCATCCGGGTGGGGCCGAGCACTCCCAGACCACCGAAGACCGTACCCGCGGCACCGTAACCGGTGGACACGACCGAGGTGGTGCGCATCTCCTCGAACTGGGTCTCCTCACCGATGCGGACGGTGACCCGGCCGGCGTCCTGGCTGGACGCGAGCAGTTTGAGCACCACGACCTGCTCCTCGAGGGCTTCGAGGACCGTGCGCAACGAGCCCGGCACCATGCCGTGGCCGTCGAAGTCGGCGGCGTTGCGGGTGAGATTGGCGGTGCCGCCGAGCACGAGACGCTCCTCGGGGTGCTCGACGAGGGTCTCCACCAGCACGGTGGTGCACCGGATGAGCGCGTCGCGCAGATCGTCCGGTGCGTTGTCGGCGAGCTCGGTCACCGCGACGGAGGCCGCGGCGAGCCGCTTTCCGGTCAATGCCCCGCCGAGCAGCTCACGCAGCCGCGACAGGCCGTCCTCGTCGATCACGTCGCCGAGTTCGACGATGCGCTGATCGACGCGGCCCGAGTCGGTGATGAGCACGAGCAGCAGCCGCGCCGGTGTCAGCCCGACCACCTCGAGATGTCGCACGGACGACGCGGAGAGCGTCGGGTACTGCACGACCGCGACCTGGCGGGTGAGCTGCGCGAGCAACCGCACCGCGCGGCGCAGCACGTCGTCGAGGTCGACGCCCGATTCGAGGAACTGCAGGATCGCGCGGCGCTCGGCCGACGAGAGCGGTTTGACCTCCGCGATCCTGTCGACGAACTGGCGGTAGCCCTTGTCGGTGGGCACGCGTCCCGAGCTCGTGTGGGTCTGTGTGATGTATCCCTCTGCTTCGAGCACAGCCATGTCGTTGCGGACCGTGGCGCTGGACACACCGAGGTTGTGCCGGTCGACGAGAGTCTTGGAGCCGATCGGCTCCTTGGTGGACACGTAATCCGCCACGATGGCGCGCAAGACCTTGAATCTCCGCTCCTCGGTACTCGACAACCCGCCACCTCCGTTTCCGCCGCCTGCAGGTCTGCACCTCTCGGGGCCGTACCCTGCCAGTCTAATCGCGCGACGACCTCGAAGGTGTCGGGCACGTGTGCGACACCACCCCGAACCGGAAGCGACGCCTTCGGCGCGTCCCCCGTAATGTGTTCGCATGATCTTCAAGGGCGTCCGGGACGGCAAGCCGTATCCCGATCACGGACTGTCTCTGCGCGACTGGTCGAGGATTCCGCCCCGCCAGGTGCGCCTCGACGAGATCGTCACGACGACGAAGGTGCTCGAACTCGACCGGCTGTTGTCGGAGGACTCGACCTTCTACGGCGATCTGTTCCCACACGCCGTCCAGTGGCAGGGCGTGCTGTACCTCGAGGACGGACTCCACCGTGCCGTGCAGTCCGCGCTGCGGAACCGGCCGGTGCTGCACGTGCGTGTCTTCGAGTACGACGTGCTGATTCCCGGTGGCGTGCCCGACCCGGGCGCCGAGGTTCGGGGCCCGTCGCCTGCATAGCCCGATCAGGGGTGGATTCGCCCCGTTTCGACCGACGTCCGACGGATCGACCGAGCTCTCGGACACCGACCGGGAAGGAATGGTATGGGCGAGACGTTCGGCCGCTACGAGCTGCAGACCCGGCTCGGCCAGGGCGGGATGGGTCAGGTGTGGTGCGCATTCGACTCGGTCACCGATCGTCAGGTCGCGGTCAAGGTCCTGCCGCCGGAACTCGCCGACGACGCCGGGTACCGCGCGCGTTTCGATCGTGAGGCCCGGGCCGTCTCCAAGCTCCGCCATCCGAACATCGTCCCGATCCACAATTTCGGTGAGATCGACGGACGGCTGTACATCGACATGGCCCTGCTCGAGGGGGAGGATCTCGGCACCGTCCTACGACGTGAAGGTTCCCTGCCGCTCGACCGTACCGTGCGAGTGATCGGCCAGGTCGCTGCGGCTCTCGACGCCGCACACGAGGCGGGACTGGTGCACCGGGACGTCAAACCGGCCAACATCGTGCTGCACCCCAGCGGCCATACCTATCTGATCGACTTCGGGATCGCGCATGCCGACGGCCAGACCGCGCTCACGCGCGAGGCCGGGGCGATCGGCACTCTCGCGTACATGGCCCCGGAACGCTTCGACGGCCGATCCGGGCCGGGTTCCGACATCTACGCGCTGACCTGCGTGTTGTTCCAGTGCATCACCGGACGAGCACCGTTCGCCACCGACAGCACCGCCCAGCACGTCGCCTCCCATCTCACGAAACCGCCGCCGCGTCCTACCGACCTCGTGCCCGGCCTCCCCGCCGCGCTGGACGGCGTCGTCGCACGTGGGATGGCCAAGCGGGTCGAGGATCGGTATCGCCGGGCCGGTGAACTCGCCGAGGATCTGGCCCGAAGCACGATGGACCGGCGGNNNGCCGCCGCGCGGGGCACCGGTCCCGCTCCGGAAGGTCGAGCCCGGACCTCCGCCCACGGCGGTGATCCCGCCGACCGCGGTGAACCCGTCGAGTTGGATGGGCCCGCCGACCTTCCCGAACCGACCCCCGATGGGGCCTCCTCCCCCACCTCCGGCGCGTGCACCGCGCCGCGGTGCGGTCGTGGCACTCGCGGTCGCCGCCGCGGTGATCGCAGTGGGGGCGGTGCTCGCCTTCGTCCTCGGGCGGGACACCGGTGACTCGCCGTCCGCCGGTGCCACGAGTCCACTTCCGGCGGAGACCTCGACACCCTCCACCGTTCCGTCCTCACCCGGATCGACGTCACCCGAATCGACCTCGTCGGAGTCACCGCCGAGTTTCGAGCGCATGGCGACCTTCGTGCGGGACTACTACGCGTTGCTCCCGGACGACACCGACCAGGCCTGGGCGTTGTTCGATCCCCACTACGCGGGGAAGGTGGGCCGGGCCGGGTTCGAGGAGTTCTGGCCGACGATCCGGTCCGTCTCGGTGGATGCCGTGGAGCCCCGCGATGCGTCGAGTGTGATCGTCACCCTGACGTTCGTCACCGTCGACGGCCGGACCGAGTCCGAGAAGCGCTGGGTGTCGGTGGTCGAGAACCGTGGGCGGCCGTCGGTCTACGACTCGGAGCGCATCGGAGCGGCATGACGCGACCGGTCGGTCGGAGCAGCATGACGCGACCGGACGGTCAGTCGTCCGCGCCGAGCAGGATCGTGCGGACCACCGCGTCGGCGAGCAGCCTGCCCCGGTCGGTCAGCACGAGATTGTCCTCGCGCTCCACGGCGAGACCGTCGGCGACCACCGTCTCCACCGCCTCGCGCTCGCCGTCGTCGAGTTCCGACAACGGCAGGCCCGTGCGCAACCGCACGGTGAGCATGACGAGTTCGGTGTGCCGGTCCTCGGCCGTGAGATGTTCGCTGCCCGCGACGGGCAGGGCTCCGTCGGCGAGGGTCGACGCGTAGCGGGCGGGATGCTTGACGTTCCACCAGCGCACGCCGCCGACATGGCTGTGCGCGCCCGGCCCGGCGCCCCACCAGTCGCCGCCGTCCCAGTAACCGAGGTTGTGGGCGCAGCGCGCCGACGGATCGTCGGCCTTCGCCCAGTTGGACACCTCGTACCAGGTCATCCCGGCGTCGGCGAGTCGCGCGTCGATCCGCTCGTACCGCGATGCGAGCACGTCGTCGTCCGGGGCCGGCAGCTCTCCGCGACGGACACGGCGGGCGAGGGCGGTGCCGTCCTCGACGATGAGCGCGTACGCCGAGACGTGGTCGACCCCCGCTTCGAGCACGGCGTCGAGGGAGGCGTCGAGGTCGGCGTCGCGCTCGCCGGGAGTGCCGTAGATCAGATCGAGGTTGACGTGGCCGAAACCGGCCGCGCGCGCTTCCTTCGCCGCCGCGACGGGACGCCCGGGTGTGTGGGTGCGGTCGAGGACCGCCAGCACGTGGGGCGCCGCGGACTGCATGCCGAGCGACACGCGGGTGTATCCGGCCTCGCGGATCGACGAGAAGAACTCCGTGGAGGTCGACTCCGGGTTCGATTCGGTCGTCACCTCGGCGCCGGGGGCGAGCCCGAACGAGTCGCGGATCGCGTCGAGTACCTGCGCGAGACCGTCCGCGCCGAGCAGCGAGGGTGTTCCGCCGCCGACGAAGACCGTCTCGGCGGCGGGGGCCGGTCGTCCGGACTCGGCCAGCAGGCGGGCACCGGCGTCGAGTTCGCGGCGCAGTCCCTCGAGCCAGGACTGCGGCGAGGCCGCGCTGCCGAGTTCCCCGGCCGTGTAGGTGTTGAAGTCGCAGTAGCCGCAGCGGGTCGCGCAGAAGGGCACGTGCACGTACACGCCGAACGGTCGCGTCCCCACGCCGGCGAGTGCCGAAGCGGGAAGTTCGAGACCGGCCGGACGACCCGCGATACCGATTTCCGTGCCGGTGCGTCGACCGATCTCAGTGCTGTTCACGCCCTCCAGTGTTCCAGAGACCCGAAGGGCGGCTCCGCGCGCGACGCCCCTACCTCGACATTTCCCGAAAATCGGGTGGAAATACCGCCCGCAATTCGGAATCGCCCCGGTGACATGGCACAATGGTCCGCATGACAGGACACGGAGTGCGACTCGTGGCGCGACGCCACGTCGACTTCAAGCGCGTCTGCGCATCCTGTTGTCTGCCTTGCGCCGCTTGTCTCTGCGCCGACTGTCTCTAGTCGGCACTCCCCGGCACATCCCAGATCCCGCCGGGTCGAAGCATGCATGCACGAGGTCAGCCCCCTCCTGCGCTCGTCGATCCGGTTCCAGCGAATATCAGGAGACCCTGTATGTCGTCGACCACCGACGTCACGCCCGCCGACGAGTCGGCCACTCCGGCCCGCCGCGCGCGTCCCGCCAAGCGTCGCGCCGAGGGCCAGTGGGCCCTCGGTTACCGGGAGCCGCTCAACGCCAACGAGCAGACGAAGAAGGACGACAACCCGCTCAACGTCCGCAAGCGTATCGAGAACATCTACGCGCAAACCGGTTTCGACGGAATCGACAAGAGCGATCTGCGCGGCCGCTTCCGCTGGTGGGGTCTGTACACCCAGCGCGAGCAGGGCTACGACGGCACCTACACCGGCGACGAGAACATCGACCTGCTCGAGGCGAAGTACTTCATGATGCGGGTGCGCTGCGACGCCGGCGCCCTGAATCTCGCGCAGCTGCGGACGATCGCCGGTATCTCCACCGAGTTCGGTCGCGACACCGCCGACCTGTCCGACCGCGAGAACGTCCAGTACCACTGGATCGAGGTCGAGAACGTCCCGGAGATCTGGCGTCGTCTCGAATCGGTCGGCCTGAAGACCACCGAGGCGTGCGGTGACTGCCCCCGCGTCGTGCTCGGTTCGCCGCTCGCCGGTGAGTCCCTCGACGAGATCATCGACGGCACCCCGGCGATCGACGAGATCGTGCGCCGGTACATCGGCAACCCCGAGTACTCGAACCTGCCGCGCAAGTTCAAGACCGCGATCTCCGGCCAGCAGGACGTCGTGCACGAGATCAACGACGTCGCCTTCATCGGCGTCGAGCACCCCGAGCACGGCCCCGGCTTCGACCTGTGGGTCGGCGGCGGCCTGTCCACCAACCCGATGCTCGCGCAGCGGGTCGGCGCATGGGTGCCGCTCGAGGAGGTCGCCGATGTGTGGGAAGGCGTCGTCGCGATCTTCCGCGACTACGGCTACCGCCGGCTGCGGTCCAAGGCACGCCTGAAGTTCCTCATCAAGGACTGGGGCATCGAGAAGTTCCGCGAGGTGCTCGAGACCGAGTACCTGAAGCGTCCGCTCATCGACGGCCCGGCCCCGGCCGCCCCGGAGCGTCCGATCGATCACGTCGGTATCCAGAAGCTGCGCAACGGCCTCAACGCCGTGGGTGTCGCGCCGATCGCCGGTCGTGTCTCGGGCACGATCCTGTCGAAGGTCGCCGACGCCGCCGAACGTGCGGGTTCGGACCGGATCCGGTTCACGCCGTACCAGAAGCTGATCGTGCTCGACGTGGCCGACGACAAGGTCGAGCAGCTCGTCACCGAGCTCGAGGCGCTGGGTCTGCCGGCCTCGCCGTCGCCGTGGCGCAAGAACCTCATGGCATGCACGGGAATCGAGTTCTGCAAGCTGTCCTTCGTCGAGACGCGCAAGCGTTCGCAGGCCCTCGTGCCCGAGCTCGAGGAGCGTCTCGCCGACATCAACGCGCAGCTCGACGTCCCGGTGACGATCAACATCAACGGCTGCCCGAACTCGTGCGCGCGCTCCCAGATCGCCGACATCGGCTTCAAGGGTCAGCTCGTCGACGACGGTGAGGGAAACCAGGTCGAGGGCTTCCAGGTGCACCTCGGCGGTGCGCTGGGCTTCGACGCGAAGTTCGGACGCAAGCTGCGCCAGCACAAGGTCACCAGCGCCGAGCTCGGCGACTACATCGAGCGGGTGGTGCGCACCTTCGTCAAGGAGCGCACGCCCGGCGAGCGCTTCGGCGAATGGGTCGTCCGCGCCGAGGAGGCAGACCTGCGATGACGGGCACTGCTGCAGCGGTCGACACGAAGACGGATCGGGAAGGGACGCGATGACGATCGATACGAACATCGACGAGCTCCGGAGTATTGCCGCGCAGGGGGCGGCAGAACTCGAGGGTGCGTCGGCGCAGGAACTCCTGCAGTGGACGGACGAGACCTTCGGTACCCCCACCACCGACGGTGGACGTAGCGGGTACATCGTCGCGTCCAACATGCAGGACGGTGTCCTGGTGCATCTGGCCGCGCAGCGGCGCCCCGGCGTGGACGTGCTGTTCCTCGACACCGGCTACCACTTCGCCGAGACGCTCGGCACGCGCGATGCGGTGGAGCAGGTGTACGGCGTGAACATCGTCAACGCCCGGGCGCAGCAGTCCGTCGCGGAGCAGGACGCCCTGCTCGGCAAGGATCTGTTCGCCCGCGACCCGAACGAGTGCTGCCGCCTGCGCAAGGTGGTGCCGCTGAAGGAGAGCCTGAAGGGCTACCGCGCCTGGGTGACCGGCATCCGCCGTGTCGAGGCGCCCACCCGCGCGAACGCACCGCTCATCTCGTTCGACGACGCGTTCGGACTGGTGAAGATCAATCCGATCGCGGCATGGTCCGACGAGGACATGCAGAACTACATCGACGAACACGGGATCCTCGTCAATCCCCTCGTCGACGAGGGCTACCCGTCCATCGGGTGCGCCCCGTGCACCACCAGACCACTTCCCGGAGCCGATCCGCGCAGCGGGCGCTGGGCCGGCCGAGCCAAGACCGAATGCGGGTTGCACGCCTCATGACACTCACCGATACGAATCCCACCGAGACCCGGACGCTGCTGGACGGCAACCGGTTCGACACCCTCGACGCCCTCGAGTCGGAAGCGATCCACGTCTTCCGCGAGGTCGCGGGCGAGTTCGAACGCCCCGTCATCCTGTTCTCGGGAGGCAAGGACTCCACCGTCCTGCTGCACCTCGCGATCAAGGCGTTCTGGCCCGCGCCGCTGCCCTTCGCGCTGCTGCACGTCGACACCGGCCACAACCTCCCCGAGGTCCTCGAGTTCCGCGACCACGTCGTCGAGAAGTACAACCTCCGACTGCACGTCGCGAGCGTCGAGGACTACCTCGCCGACGGCCGGCTCACCGAGCGTCCCGACGGCATCCGCAACCCGCTGCAGACCGTGCCGCTGCTCGACGCGATCTCGGAGAACCGGTTCGACGCCGTCTTCGGCGGCGGCCNGGCCGCCGCGACGAGGAGCGTTCGCGCGCCAAGGAGCGGATCTTCTCGCTGCGCAACGCATTCGGCCAGTGGGATCCGAAGCGTCAGCGTCCGGAGCTGTGGAATCTGTACAACGGGAAGCACGCACCCGGTGAGCACGTGCGGGTCTTCCCGCTGAGCAACTTCACCGAGCTCGACATCTGGCGCTACATCGCCCGCGAGAACGTCGAACTGGCGAGCATCTACTACGCGCACGAGCGTCCCGTCTACCGCCGCGACGGCATGTGGATGACCCCGGGTGTCTGGGGTGGTCCGGCCGAGGGCGAAGAGCTCGAGACGCGTTCGGTGCGCTACCGCACCGTCGGCGACGGATCGACCACCGGCGCAATCCTGTCCGAGGCCTCCACGAACGAGGAGATCCTCGCCGAGGTCGCGGCATCACGACTGACCGAGCGCGGCGCCACCCGCGGCGACGACCGGGTTTCCGAAGCGGCGATGGAAGACCGCAAGCGAGAGGGCTATTTCTGATCATGAGCGACCTTCACGAGCGGAGCGTGCAGAGCGACACGCAGCTGCTGCGCCTCGCCACCGCCGGTTCGGTCGACGACGGCAAGTCCACCCTGGTGGGCCGGCTGCTCTACGACACCAAGTCCGTACTCGCCGACCAGATCGACGCCGTCACCCGCGCGTCGGTCGACCGCGGCCTCGACACCCCCGACCTGTCGCTGCTCGTCGACGGCCTGCGCGCCGAGCGTGAGCAGGGCATCACCATCGACGTGGCCTACCGCTACTTCGCGACGCCGAAGCGCAGCTTCGTCCTGGCCGACACGCCGGGTCACGTCCAGTACACCCGCAACACGGTGTCGGGTGCGTCCACCGCGCAGCTCGTCGTCCTGCTGGTCGACGCGCGCAAGGGTGTCGTCTCGCAGACCCGCAAGCACGCCGCCGTGCTGGCCCTGCTCGGTGTGCCGAAGCTCGTCCTCGCGGTCAACAAGATCGACCTCGTCGAGGATCCGGCCTCGGTGTTCGCGCAGATCTCCGCCGAGTTCGGCGAACTGACGAGCTCGCTCGGCTGGGCGCCCGAGGACGTGCAGGAGATCCCGGTCTCCGCGCTGCACGGCGACAACGTGGCGGTGCGCAGCGAGAACACCCCCTACTACGACGGCCCGACCCTCATCGAGTACCTCGAGTCGGTCCCCGTCGACGCCGACGTGCACGGCCGGCACGAGACCGGTCTGCGCTTCCCGGTGCAGTACGTGATCCGTCCCCGCACCGCCGAGTTCCCCGACTACCGCGGCTACGCCGGTCAGGTCGCGGCAGGCTCCGTGCGCCCCGGCGACGAGGTCGTCGTGCTGCCGTCCGGTGTCCGCACCACCGTCGAGCGCATCGACAGTGCCGACGGCGCATTCGATGTCGCGCACGCCGGCCGATCGGTGACCCTCGTGCTCGCCGACGATGTCGACGTCTCCCGCGGCGACATCATCGCCACCCCGGAGGCGGCACCCGAGCCGCTGTCGGAGTTCGAGGCCACCGTGTGCTGGCTCGCCGAGAAGCCGCTGCGCCCCGGCGCCCGGCTGCTGCTCAAGCACGGCACCCGCACCACGCAAGCCATCGTCGGCACGATCGACGAGCGGTTCGACGAGCAGAACCTCTCCTCCGTCCCGAGCCCGGACAGCATCGAGCTCAACGAGATCGCGCGCATCACGGTGCGTGTGGCCGAGCCGATCGCCGCGGACGACTACCGCGTCAACCGCCGCAGCGGCAGCTTCCTGCTGATCGATCCGGCCGGGGGCAATACCCTCGCCGCGGGTCTCGTGGGCGACGGACTCGCCGACATCGAGCTCGGGGACCGCGTCCCGGCATGATGCCGCTCGTCGCCGTCGCGCACGGCAGTCGCGACCCGCTTTCGGCGCAGGCCGTGGCTGCCGCGCTCGACACCGTCCGGGCCGAGAACCCCGGTCTGGACGTGCGACTCGCGTTCCTGGACCTGAACACCCCGTCGGTCGGGCAGGTCCTCGACGCGCTCGCCGCGGACGGGCATCGGCAGGTCGCGGTGGTGCCGCTGCTGCTCGGCAGCGCCTTCCACGCGCGGGTCGATCTGCCGGCCCTGTTGCACGAGGCGCAGCAACGTCATCCGCTGCTCGAGGTGCTGTGCTCGCCGATCCTCGGCGACGACGATCTCCTCGTCGACGCGGCTCGTGACCTGATCACGGCCACGGGGGTGTCGGTGGACGATCCGTCCGTCGGTGTCGCGGTGTGCGCGGTGGGATCGCGGCGCCCCGAGGCGAACCGGGCGACGGAACTCGTCGTGCCCCGCATCCTCGCCGGCACGGCGTGGACGCAGGCCGCGGCGTGCTTCGCCACCACCGGCCCATCCGTGGGGACGACCCTCTCCGCCCTCACCTCCCGCGGCGCCCGCACCGTCGTACTGACGCCGTGGATCCTCGCCCCCGGACTGCTCTGGGACCGCGCTTGCGCCGAGGCCGACAGCCTCGGGCACGTGCGGGTCGCGGAGACCCTCACCCGGCACGATGCCGTCGCGCGGGTGATCACCGAGCGCTACACCGAGACCGTGCACCGGCGGCGCGGACTGCGCGTCGCCTGAGTCGCGTCCGACTCTCCGCCCGAGTTCACGCACGATTCGCATTCCTCCGCTACAACGGAGTCACAGTCGTCGTTCGGCGACATCGGTGATCCGGGAGGACCTCGCGTGCAGAACGAACTCCGTCGCTACATCGACCGGCTCCGCACGGAGGGCTATTCGGTGCGCGACGACCACGGTGAGGACCCCGATCTGATCGACATCGAGGGCCGCGCGGTCGACACCTGGCGGGAGAACTATCCGTACGACACCCGGATGGACCGCGCCACCTACGAGGTCGAGAAGTACCTCCTGCAGATCGAACTGCTGAAGTTCCAGTCATGGGCCAAGGACAACGGGTCCAAGCACATCATCGTGTTCGAAGGTCGCGATGCCGCCGGCAAGGGCGGCACCATCAAGCGGTTCCAGGAGTACATCAACGTCCGGCACGCCCGGACCGTCGCGCTGAACAAGCCGTCCGACCGTGAGCAGGGCCAGTGGTATATGCAGCGCTACATCCAGCACTTCCCCACCGCCGGTGAGCTCGTACTGTTCGACCGCTCCTGGTACAACCGAGCCGGGGTCGAACGGGTCATGGGTTTCTGCAGCGACGACGAGTACGAACGCTTCATGGAGCACGTCCCGTTGTTCGAGAAGCTCGTCGTGGACGCCGGCATCACCCTGACGAAGTTCTGGTTCTCCGTCACCCGGAGGGAGCAGCGCACACGCTTCGCCATCCGCCAGCTCGATCCGGTGCGGCGGTGGAAGCTGTCGGAGATGGACCTCGAATCGCTCGACAAGTGGGACCAGTACACCGACGCGAAGGAAGAGATGTTCCGGCGCACCGACACCGACTGGGCGCCGTGGACGACCATCAAGTCCAACGACAAGAAGCGGGCCCGGGTCAACGCGATGCGGTTCTTCCTCAACCAGTTCGAGTACGACGACAAGGACCGTCAGATCGTCTTCCCGGCCGACCCGAAGATCGTCCAGCGCGGCAAGGACGCCGTCGGCGACTAGCTGCCGGGAGGTCGTGCTCCGGGCGTGCCGAGGTGCGCAGGGCTGGCGCGCAGCCTGTGATCCGTACCACACTGGACGGTGACGCGAGGAGGCAGCATGGGCACAGCCAATGTCGGTCACGGAATCGTCGTCGGCATCGACGGATCGGACAGCGCACTCGATGCGGCCCGGTGGGCCGCCTGCGTCGCCCGACGTCTCGGCGAACCGATCGACCTGGTGCACGTTCATCCCCCCACCTCCGACAACGGGACCGACCCGTCGGAGGCCGTTCTCACCGCCGCGGAAGCAGCCGTTCGTGGCGCGGTCGACCGGGTGGAGGTCCGGCGGTCCACCCCGTCGGGCAAGCCGGATCGCGTGCTCACCGACCTGTCGCGCGAGGCACGGATGATCGTCCTCGGTCACACCACCACCACCGAATGGCAGTCGATGGTGCGGCGCTCCGACGTCGTGTCGGTGGCCAACCACGCCGAATGTCCGGTGGTGACGTGGCGCAGCCGCGAGGGATTCCAGCCACCCGACGGCCGTCCGGTCGTCGTCGGTGTGGACGGCACCGAGGTCAGTGCGGGGGCCGTCGAGCACGCGTTCGCGACCGCAGCGGCGCTCGAGGCACCGCTCGTCGCGATCCACACGTGGACGGAGCAGTCCACGCTCACCTACGGCGAAGGATCACGGTTCACGGACTGGACTGCCTACGTCGAGCACCGAAGGGAGGAGATGAAGTCGCACACCTCCGGGCACACCGAGCGGTTCCCCGACGTCGAGGTCTCCTACCGGGTCGAGCGGGGCAAGCCCGACATCGTCCTGCTCGAGGAGTCCAAGAGCGCCCAGCTCGTGGTGGTGGGCAGCCACGGCCGGAGCCCGCTGGCCGCTGCGGTGGTCGGCTCGAGCAGTCAGGGACTCATCCACCACAGTTGCTGTCCGGTCATGATCTGCCGGGTGCACCACAGATCGGAGACCGAGGCCCACTGAGCCGACCCGCGTGACCCTCGAGTCCCCCGCTCGGTTACTGCGCGGCGGTACCGAGCGGAGCGGTCTCCGACGCGGCGGGAGCGTGCGCGTAGACGGTGTCGCCCGCGACGAGGCCCAGGTCGTGGGCTTCGCCGCGGGTGATCTGCGTCGTGAACTGCTCACCGGTCGCGTCGTTGCGCAGTTCGACGCGCACCTCGAAGCCCAACCGGACCACACGCTCGACGGTCGCCCGCGTGACACCGACCGAGCCGCCGGAGGTGTCGGAGAGCGCGGGTTGCCGGGCGAGCCGGATGTCGTGCGGCCGCACCAGCACGCCGTTGAGCTTGGACACCGTCCCGAGGAACGACATCACGAAGCTGTTCGCCGGGCGATCGTAGAGTTCCTCCGGCGTTCCGACCTGTTCGATGCGTCCGGCATTCATCACCGCGATGCGGTCGGCGACGTCGAGCGCCTCCTCCTGGTCGTGCGTGACGAGCACGGTGGTCACGTGCACCTCGTCGTGCAGGCGGCGCAGCCAGGTCCGCAGGTCGGCGCGCACCTTCGCGTCCAGGGCACCGAACGGCTCGTCGAGCAGCAGCACCTGCGGGTCGACGGCGAGAGCACGGGCGAGCGCCATGCGCTGACGCTGGCCACCGGACAACTGCGCCGGATAGCGTCGCTGGAACCCGCCGAGCCCGACGATCTCGAGCAGGTCGTCGACCCGCTTCGTGATCTCGGCCTTGGGTCGCTTGCGGATCTTGAGTCCGAAGGCGACGTTTTCGCGCACGGTCATGTGCTTGAACGCGGCGTAGTGCTGGAAGACGAAACCGATGTCGCGCTTCTGCGGGGTGACGCCGGTGACGTCCTTACCGGCGATGTGGACGGTGCCCGCGTCGAGGGTCTCGAGGCCGGCGATCGAACGCAGCAGCGTCGACTTCCCCGAACCCGAGGGTCCGAGCAGGGCGGTGAGCGAGCCGGACGGGATGTCGATGTCGACGTCGTCGAGTGCGGCGAAATCTCCGTAGTTCTTGCGCGCCCCGGTGACAGTGATCATTCGGTGGTCCTCTTCCGGTCGAGCAGGGTCATCAGCAGCAGGACGATCACCGCGATGGCCATGAGCAGGGTCGCGGCGCTGTAGGCGCCGAAGGTGTTGTGGTCGTCGATGTACCGGGCGTGCACGAGCAGCGTCAGGGTCTGGGAGACGCCGGGGAAGCCGGACGAGACCATGATGACGGCGCCGAACTCGCCGAGGGCTCGGGCGACGGTGAGGACGATGCCGTAGGTCAGGCCCCAGCGGATCGCCGGCAGCGTGATCCGCCAGAAGGTCTGCCAGGTGTTCGCACCGAGGGTCGCGGCGGCCTGCTCCTGCTCCTCGCCGATCTCGCGCAGCACCGGTTCGACCTCGCGCACGACGAACGGCAGCGTCACGAAGATCGTCGCGAGCACCATGCCCGGCAGGCCGAAGATCACCTTGAAGCCGAGATCCTCGACGGCGCCGAACCAGCCGTTGGCGCCCCACAACATGATCAGGGCGACACCCACGACGATCGGTGAGACCGCGAAGGGCAGGTCGACGACGGCCTGCAGCAGTCCTCTCCCCGGGAATCTGCCGCGGACGAGGGCCAGCGCGACGACGATGCCGAAGATCACGTTCACGGGTACGACGATCGCGACGATGAGCAGCGACAGGTTCAGCGCCGAGATCGCGGCGGGGGTGCTGATCGACTCGGCGAACGCCACGAGGCCGTTCTCGAAGGTGCGGTAGAGGATCACCCCGATCGGGACGAGCAGCAGTACGAACAGGTAGGCGAGCGCGACGAAGCGCAGCGACAGTCGGGATGCGAGGGACGGTTTCATCGGTCGTCCTCCTCTCGGCGCAGCCCCCGGTTCGCGACCAGGCGCAGGACGAACAGCACGACAAAGGCGATCACCAGCAGCGCGACGGAGACCGCGGCGGCGTTGACCGGCCGGTCGATCTCGATCTGCTGCTGGATGTACTGCGACGCGACCTGGGTCTTGTACGGGATGTTGCCGCCGATGAGCACGATCGAGCCGTACTCACCGATGGCGCGGGCGAATGCCAGGCCGGTGCCGCCGAGGACGGCCGGTGCGAGCACGGGCAGCACGACCGTGCGGAAGATCGTGACGTTGCCGGCGCCGAGCGAGGCGGCGGCCTCCTCGACCTCACGGTCGGCCTCGATGAGCACCGGTTGCACCGAGCGCACCACGAACGGCAGCGTGACGAACGCGAGAGCCACCACCAGTCCCGGCTCGGTCGCGTTGAGCTGCACACCGATCGGGCTCTGCGGCCCGTACAGCGAGAGCAGAACGATGCTCGCGACGATCGTCGGCAGGGCGAAGGGCAGATCGATGAGGGCGTTGACGAACTTCTTGCCCGGGAACTCGTCGCGGACGAGCACCCAGGCGATCACCGTGCCCATCACCGCGTTGATCGCCGCGACGACCAGCGAGACGACGACGGTGATCCGTAGGGTCGCCAGGGCGGCCGGAGCGGTGATCGCATCGATGAAGGTCCCGAGACCGTCCGAGACGGAGTGGAAGGCCAGGGCCGCGAGGGGAAGCAGGACGATCAGGCTCAACCACAGTGTGGCGATGCCGATACCGAGGGGCCCGACGGCGCCGGTGAACATCCGGCGTCGTGGTCGGGCGGGGGCCGTGGCGGACGGCCGGCGACGCGAACCCGCCGGGGCGGGAGACGAATCTCCCGACCCGGCGGTGTGTTCCGAAACGGTCACGCGCGTGCTCTACTTCGTTGCGCTGTCGTAGATCACCGCGATGGTGCCGGTGCTGTCGGCGAACAGCTCCTCGTTCACGGTCTCCCAGCCGCCGAGATCGGAGACGGTCCACAGCTTCTCCGGCTGCGGGAACTCGTCGGCGAATTCCTCGGCGACGGTCGGATCGACGGGCCGGAAACCGGCCTCGGCCCACAGGCGCTGCGCCTCGGGGGTGTACAGGAAGTCGTTGAACGCCTGCGCGACCTCGACGTCCTTCGCGTTCTTCAGTACCGCCGCAGGGTTCTCGATCTTGAAGGTGACGGGCGGGGTGACGTGCTCGACGGGGTCGCCGTTGCGCTCGATGAACAGTGCCTCGTTCTCATAGCTCAGCAGCACGTCGCCGGTGCCCTGCAGGAAGGTCTCGGTGGCCTCGCGACCGGACTTCGGCTGCACCTTCACATGGTCGGTGACCAGTGCGGTGACGTAGTCGATGCCGGCCTGCGGGTCGGCGCCGCCGTTGCTCTTCGCGGCGTAGGGCGCAAGCAGGTTCCACTTCGCCGAACCCGAGCTGAACGGGTTGGGGGTGACGACCTCGACATCCGGACGGAGCAGGTCGTCCCAGTCCTGGATGTTCTTCGGGTTGCCCTCACGGACGACGATGGTGACGACCGATCCGAACGGAATCCCGTTGTAGGCGTTGTCGTTCCAGCTCTCATCGACGAGACCGGCATCGACGAGGCGGGTGATGTCGGGCTCGACGGAGAAGTTCACGAAGTTGGCCTCGGCGCCGTCGCGCACCTTGCGGGACTGGTCTCCGGAGGCGCCGTAGGACTGCTGGAAGACGACACCCTCGCCCTCTTCGGTCGCCTCGAATGCGGGGATCAGCGAATCGAATCCGACCTTGGGCACGGCGTAGGCGTAGAGGTTGATCGTGCCGCCGGATCCGTCGCCGCCGCTCTCGGCTCCGACGGTGTCGCTCGAACCGCCGGCGCAGGCGGTGAGGGAGAGGGCGGTGACCGCGGCGAACGCCGCGACAACGAACCTGGAACGTTTCATGACGAGCCTCCTGAGGGGCTGTTTCGAGGGGGATGAACGCGACCGGCACCGGACGAGGGGCTGCCGGAATCGGACCGGCCGGGATTCGCGAGGATGCGGCACCGACGGACGAGAGGATCCGGAAGATGGGGACCGCGGAGAGAAGGAGGGTTCAGCGACAACAGTCGATGTCGGCGACCGAAGGCATGCCCACAGCGATCAACGCCAACTCGTGGCGGATGCGGGGCACAGTGGTCGCGGACACGCGGCAGAGATTAGCAGAGGTCGAGGGTCGACCGAAATCGACGATTCGGACACCGGGCGTCGAGCACCGGACCGGATGCGCGAGCGGCGTGCTCACATGGAGACGAGCCATGCGACGACGACGATGATCAACAGCGCGATCAGCGCCAGGGTCACGCGCGAACGCGGCATGTCAGCAATCCTCCGTCGTCGTGACGGGCGAGTCCGTCTCTCCACGGCCGAGCAGTCCGAAGACACCGGCCATCGCCCGATCGAGCAGCCAAGCGACCCCGAAGCAGGCCGGCACCAGCACTGCGAGCACCAGGGCCACCTGGGGGACGAAGGACAGGCCCGCGAGCCACAGCTCGAAGCCGTCCCACCACGAAGCCACCCGATCCATTGCCTACACCCTAGTAGGTTCGGCAACCGTGCTGCGATCCGCCCGGCCCGCGGTGATCATGGAGGGATGGACCACCACCACTCCTCCTCACCGCTGTCGGGGGCACCCTTCCGACGGAGTCCGTTCCCGCCGATCGACGACTACGCATTCCTCTCGGATTGCGAAAGCACCTGCCTGATCGCGCGTGACGGCACCGTGGAGTGGATGTGCGTGCCCCGTCCGGACTCCCCGAGTGTGTTCGGATCGCTGCTGGACCGCAGCGCGGGACATTTCCGGTTGTCGCCGCACGATCGCACCGTTCCTGCGGCACGCCGGTACCTGCCGGGCGGTCTGGTGCTCGAAACGACCTGGCAGACCGACACGGGTTGGATGATCGTGCGGGACGCGCTGGTCATGGCGCCCTGGTACGACGTCGAGGAGCGCTCGACCACGCACCGCCGGACCCCGTCCGACTGGGAGTCCGAGCACATGCTGCTGCGCACGGTGCGCTGTGTGAACGGGACGGTGGATCTGTACGTCAGCTGCGAGCCCGCCTTCGACTACCACCGCGGCCGCACCGAGTGGAGTTACACCGGGAAGGTCTACGAGGAGGCCACCGCCGTGTGCCGGAATGCGCCGGACGAACATCCGACGCTGCGCATGACGACGGATCTGCGCCTCGGGATCGAGGACCGCGAGGTCCGCGCGCGTCGGCGACTCCACAAGGGCGACACGGCGTTCGTCGCCTTGTCGTGGTCGGACTGCCCGATGCCGCACACTTTCGACGAGGCCGCCGTGAAGATGGCCGCGACCCAGGACTACTGGCGCGAGTGGATCACGACGGGCCGCTTCCCGGATCACCCGTGGCGCACCTACCTGCAGAGCAGCGCGCTGACGCTCAAGGGACTGACCTACAGCCCGACCGGGGCGCTGCTCGCCGCGTCGACGACCTCTCTGCCGGAAACCCCTGGCGGAAGACGCAACTGGGACTACCGCTACGCATGGGTGCGTGATTCGACGTTCGCATTGTGGGGCCTGTACACACTCGGGTTCGACCGGGAGGCCGACGATTTCTTCTCGTTCATCCTCGACGTCTCGCGCGACGCGGACGGCATGAGATATCCGCTCCAGGTCATGTACGGGGTGGGCGGCGAGCGCGAACTGCCGGAGTCCACCCTCGCGCATCTGAGCGGCTACGACGGCGCGACCCCGGTCCGGATCGGCAACGACGCCTATCACCAACAGCAGCACGACATCTGGGGCACGCTGCTCGACTCGGTGTACCTGCACGTCAAGTCCCGCGGTCACTTCCCTCAGACGCTGCTGCACACCCTGCGGCGGCAGGTCGAGGAAGCGGCGGCCAACTGGCGCAAGCCCGATCGCGGCATCTGGGAGGTGCGGGGCGAACCCCAGCACTTCGTGTCGTCGAAGGTCATGTGCTGGGTGGCACTCGATCGCGGCGCGAAACTCGCCGAGCTGCAGGGCCGCCCCGACTACGCCCGGAAGTGGGCGGCGATCGCCGAGGAGATCAAGGCCGACGTCCTCGAACACGGCGTCGACGAACGCGGTGTCTTCACCCAGCGGTACGGCCACCCGTCGCTCGACGCGTCGGCGCTGCTGATCCCCTTGTTGCGCTTCCTGCCCGCGGACGACCCCCGGGTGCGGGCCACGGTGCTGGCGATCGCCGACGAACTCACCGAGGACGGGCTGGTGCTGCGCTACCGGGTGGAGACCACCGACGACGGGCTCGCGGGCAAGGAGGGCTCGTTCACCATCTGCTCGTTCTGGCTGGTCTCGGCGCTCGTCGAGATCGGCGAGGTCGAGCGGGCCGCCGCACTGTGCCAGCGCCTGCTCGACTACGCGAGCCCCCTGAAGCTCTATGCCGAGGAGATCGACACCGAGACCGGACGTCATCTGGGGAACTTCCCGCAGGCGTTCACCCACCTGGCGCTCATCAATGCCGTCGTCCATGTCATCCGCGCAGAGCGGGAGATCGGAGCGGGCAACTTCCGGCCCGCGCATCTCGGACCGTGAGCCGGTCTCAGGCGTTCGCGACCGCCTCGAGCTGCGGCCGGATCACGTCGAGCGCATAGCCGATCGACAGCGACGACGGCGTGTTGAACGCGACGACCGTCGGGAAGTCGACGACGGCGAGACCGCCTCCGGTGACGGCGGGCAGCCGGTCGAATCCGGGCAGGGCCATCAGGTCCTGCTCGGTTCCGCCGCGCGGCAGGATGATCAGCAGATCGGCGACCAGGGCGTCGACGCGTTCGGGACCGAGCACGACCCGCCCCTGGGAGGCTCCGCCCTCCGCGACCAGCGCGGGCGGCAGCGTCATGCCCAGCTGCGTGAACAGCGCAGCGGCACCGTCGTCCGGATCGGCGACCACGACGACCTGCTGCTCGTTGGTGACGTACTGCGAGAGCGCGGCGGTCCGGCCCTCCAGTCCCGGCAGAGCGGCCTCCTCGATCTCGGCGTTGCGATCGGCGATGATCCGGTCGGCGTCGTCGGTGCGGCCGAGGACCTCACCGAGCACACGCACCTGTTCGTCCCAGCGGTCCACGCCGGTGTCGCCGAGAGGCCCGATCGTCGGTGCGACCGCGGAGATCGTGTCGTAGTCGTTCTGCGAGGCGATCTGCCAGGCGCCGAGGATCAGGTCGGGTTCGAGAGCGGCCACCTCCTCGACGGGCACCGACGTCTCCGCCGTCGGACTCAGCGCCACCGCATCCGGGGAGACGTCGGTCTGCCAGGGGTAGAGGCCGCGATCGTCGCCGTACGAGCCTGCGCTGTAGTACGCGACCGGCTGCACTCCGAGTTCGACGAGGGCGTCGAGCCATTGGCTGGAGGTCGCGACGATCCGCTCGGGTGTGCCCTCGATCGTCGTCGTGCCGTAGGAGTGCTCGACGGTGACGGTCTCGCCACCGGCGGTCGCGGGTTCGTCGGTGTCCGACGAGCACGCTACGAGACTCGGGACGGCGAAAAGTACGAGCGCTACCGCGGAGAGAACGACTCGACGCATGGGCGACCTCCATTTCAGGTGAGGCTCACCTTAACTCGAGTGGGGACGTCCGTGTGCCGATGCCGTCCTCAGCGGAAGCGGGACAGCAGGGTCTCCGCCTGCTCGGCGATGCCCCTGATCACCTCGCCCGCGGGTCGCTCGGACCGCACCAGACCGGCGGCCTCCCCCGCGTAGACCACTCCGATGTCGGGATCGTCGCCGGTGTACGCCGCAGCGAGGGTGTCCTCGTCGGCGCCCCGGCCGTGCCACTCGTCGGTGAACGCATTGCGCAGGGCGCGTCCACCCCAGCGGGCCGGCCACGGCTGGTGCCGGGCCTTGTCGAAGACGTCGGTGTAGACGGTGTCGGCGCTGCCGGCCTCCACGAGCCGGCCGCGGGCGTAGCCGGGGCCGACGGTCTCCGGGCTGGCGAGCAGCGCCGTCCCGACGAGGGCGCCCTGCCCACCGGCTGCGAGCACTGCTGCCAGACCGCGACCCGTGGCGATGCCGCCTGCGGCGAGCACGGGCAGCGACGTCGACTCGAGCACCTCCTGCAGCAACGGGAGGGTGCCGATCCGGCCCGTGTGCCCACCGGCCTCGTGGCCCTGCGCAATCACCGCGTCGACACCCGCGGCCTCGACCACCCGCAGATCGTCGATCGTGTTGATCTGCGAGAGGACGATCGCCCCGGCCTCGTGAACGCGCTCGACGTAGGGTGCGGGATCGCCGAACGAGAGCGTGACCAGTTGCGGGCGGTGCTCGAGCACTGCGGTGAGGAGGCTGTCGTCGTCGGCGAGCGCCCAGGTCATCAGACCGAATCCCACGGGCCCGCCACCGATCTCGCGGGCGGTGCGCACCTCGCCCTCGATCCACTCGGCGGTGTTGTAGCGGGCGGCGCCGATGAGGCCGAGGCCGCCGGCCCGCGTCACCTCGCCCGCGAGCCGCCCACCGGCCCGGCCACCCATGGGCGCACCCAGCAGAGGAACGGAGATTCCGAGTTCACGGGTGAGCCAGGTGTCGAGCACGCGAATCCTTCCGGTGGGCGTCGCAGCAGGGACGACTACTTCTTCGGCTTGTCGGACGAGGCCTCGGACGACAGCGCGGCGACGAACGCTTCCTGCGGCACGTCGACGCGGCCGATGGTCTTCATCCGCTTCTTGCCTTCCTTCTGCTTCTCGAGCAGCTTGCGCTTACGGCTGATGTCGCCGCCGTAGCACTTGGCGAGAACGTCCTTGCGGATCGCCCGGATGTTCTCGCGGGCGATGATCTTCGAGCCGATCGCGGCCTGGACGGGCACCTCGAACTGCTGCCGAGGGATGAGTTCCTTGAGCTTGGTGGTCATCTTGTTGCCGTAGGCGGCAGCGGCGTCCTTGTGGACGATCGCGCTGAACGCGTCGACGGCCTCGCCCTGCAACAGGATGTCGACCTTGACCAGCGCGGCCTCCTGCTCGCCGGCCTCCTCGTAGTCCATCGAGGCGTAACCGCGGGTGCGCGACTTCAGCGAGTCGAAGAAGTCGAAGATGATCTCGGCCATCGGCAGCGTGTACCGCAGCTCGACGCGGGTCTCGGACAGGTAGTCCATGCCGCCGAGCTCACCGCGCCGCGACTGGCACAGCTCCATGATCGAGCCGATGAACTCGCTCGGCGCGATGATGGTGCACTTGACGATCGGTTCGTAGATCTCGCGGGCCTTGCCCTCGGGCCAGTCGGACGGGTTCGTCACGACGACTTCCTGACCACCTTCGAGCACGACGCGGTAGACGACGTTGGGGGCGGTGGAGATCAGGTCGAGGCCGAACTCGCGCTCGAGGCGCTCGCGGGTGATCTCCATGTGCAGCAGACCGAGGAAGCCGCAGCGGAAACCGAACCCGAGGGCGACGGACGTCTCGGGCTCGTAGGTGAGCGCGGCGTCGTTGAGCTGGAGCTTGTCGAGCGCGTCGCGCAGCACCGGATAGTCGGAGCCGTCGACCGGGTACAGACCGGAGTAGACCATCGGGCGCGGTTCGCGGTAGCCGGTGAGCGGCTCCTCTGCACCGTTGCGGGCGGTGGTGACGGTGTCGCCGACCTTCGACTGGCGCACATCCTTCACGCCGGTGATGAGATAGCCCACCTCGCCGACGCCGAGACCGGCGGTGGCCTTGGGTTCGGGCGAGACGATGCCGACCTCGAGCAGTTCGTGGGTCGTGCCCGTCGACATCATCTTGATCTTCTCGCGGGGCACGATCTTGCCGTCGACCACACGCACGTACGTCACGACGCCGCGGTAGGTGTCGTAGACGGAGTCGAAGATCATGGCGCGGGCGGGCGCGTCGGCGTCACCGACCGGCGGCGGCACCTGGCGGATCACGGCGTCGATGAGTTCGGGGACGCCCTCGCCGGTCTTGCCGGAGACCCGGAGCACGTCGGACGGCTCACAGCCGATGATGTTCGCGATCTCACCGGCATAGCGGTCGGGATCGGCCGCGGGCAGGTCGATCTTGTTGAGGACCGGGATGATCGTCAGGTCCTTGTCGAGCGCAAGGTAGAGATTGGCGAGGGTCTGCGCCTCGATGCCCTGCGCGGCGTCGACGAGCAGGACCGCGCCCTCGCACGCCTCGAGCGCGCGGGAGACCTCGTAGGTGAAGTCGACGTGGCCCGGGGTGTCGATCAGGTGCATCACATAGTCTTCGCCGTCGAGTTTCCACGGCAGACGTACGTTCTGCGCCTTGATCGTGATGCCGCGCTCGCGCTCGATGTCCATGCGGTCGAGGTACTGGGCGCGCATCTGCCGCTCCTCGACCACCCCGGTGAGCTGCAGCATCCGGTCCGCGAGCGTCGACTTTCCGTGGTCGATGTGCGCGATGATGCAGAAGTTCCGGATCTTTGCGGGGTCCGTGAACGTGGTGTCGGCGAAGGTGCTGATGTCGTGCTCCTGACTCGGACTGGCAGCGGCCTGCAGACCGCGGTCACCCTGCAGAATATCCAAGTCGGGCGGCGGCCGGGACTTCGCCCGGGTCAGGTCCGGTTAAGCTCGGTTCCCGTGGCCGGTACATGGAAGAAGTTGGGCAGGCAGCTGGGGCGTCTCGCCGTCGAGCAGGGTCCGAAGATCTACCAGCAGTTGCAGCAGTCCGGGGCGCTCGACAAGGCGCGCGCCGCGTTGAACGCGGCCGGCCAGACCGGCGCAGCGAGCGGAACCTCGGGGAGCGGTACCACCGCGGCACCGAAGCCCGGCGCGTCCGGGACCACGGCGCCGAAGCCGGGTGCCGCGAAGACCCCGTCCGGCACGAAGCGTCCGGCCCCCGGTCGCCCGGTGGCGTCGCGCACCACGCCGACGGCGCAGCGTGCCCGCCGCCTCGAGTACTCCCCCGACCTCGACGGTCGCGCCGATCCGGGCGAGATCGTGTGGACCTGGGTGGCCTACGAAGAAGATCCGACGCAGGGCAAGGACCGCCCGGTGCTCGTCGTGGGCCGCGACGACTCGACGCTGCTCGGACTGATGCTGTCGTCGAACTCCGACCGCGCCGGTCACCGCGACTGGCTCGGAATCGGCTCCGGACCGTGGGACGCGGAGAACCGCCCGAGCTGGGTGCGCCTCGATCGCGTGCTCGACGTCCCCGAGGACGGCATCCGCCGCGAAGGCGCGATCCTTCCCCGCGCACGCTTCGATCAGGTCGCGGCCCGGCTCCGCACCGACTTCGGCTGGAGCTGAACCAGGCCGCGCCCCGACCTCAGGGCCTCAGGAGGCCCTGAGCCCGTACCGCCGTCCGAAGAGGAAGGTGTAGACGAGGGCTCCGAGCGCGCCGCCGATGAGCGGGAACACGATGAACGCCCACAGCTGCCCGAGCGCACCGTCCTGATAGAAGGCGACGGCGAGGCTGCGGGCGGGATTGACCGACGTGTTGTCGATCGGGATCGAGATCAGGTGGATCACCGCGAGGGTGAAGCCGATGGCGATGCCGGCGATCGGCGCGTCGGCGACCTGGTCGGTCGCGCCCAGCACCACGAACACGAGCACCGCCGTGAGCAGGACCTCGACGACGATCATCGCACCGATGCCGTAGCCGTTCTCGAGCACACCGCCGAGCGGGCCGTGCACCGCCGAGGGGCTGTGCGCGCCCCAGCCGTTCGCCCCGAGCCCGTCGGCGGCACGGTCGTAGCTCGGCAGCGACGACGCCACCGCGTAGAGCGTCAGACCGGCGATCAGACCGCCGACGACCTGCGCGATCCAGTAACCCACGGCGCGCACCGGCGTCACGTGACCGACGATGAGCTGCCCGAGCGTCACCGCTGGGTTCACGTGACACCCGGAGATCGGGCCGATGGTGTACACGAGGAACAGCAGGGTCAGGCCGAACGCCAGTGCGACGCCGAGCTGGCCGACATAGGTTCCGGCGAACACCGCGGTACCCACCGCGGAGAACACCAGGAGGAAGGTTCCGATCGCCTCCGCCACGTACTTCCGCAGGTCGGAGAACTCACCGGGGTCTCTGATTTCCAGGGAGGTCTGGCGTGCGAGATCTTCGTCGATTCGGGACTCGGGATCGCGTGGGGGTTCCATGGGTCACCTCGATGTTCGCGGCCCCGCACGCAGGCGGAACCTGGTGGTAGAACACTTCGAGTCGATGCACCGCTGTCGTTGTACCGCTACGGCGAACTCGCGTTCGCGCTGTGACGCAGATTACGCAAGGCGCGTCACCTCGACAACGACTTCGTGCGCAGTGGCGTGTCCGCCCATATAGATCCCCTCCCGCGGCGGCACGCAACAACAACAGTCAGGTGCGCGTAGCCCCGGCCGAAACGATCAGGCCGGTGAGAAGGGTGATTCGACCGCCGGTTTGGGCTTTGCGATCCGTTCTTGGTAACCTTGTCCATCGGTGCTCAGATGCACCCAGAGCTTTCCTACCAGCTACCAGCAAGACGACAGGATTTTACGCGTGGCCAACATCAAGTCCCAGGTGAAGCGGATTCGCACCAACGAGCGCAACCGACTCCGGAATCAGTCGGTGAAGTCGTCGCTTCGTACGGCGATCCGTTCGTTCCGCGAGGCTGCGGCCGCCGGCGACAAGGACAAGGTCAACGAGCTCCTCGTCGCCACCAGCCGTCAGCTCGACAAGGCTGCCAGCAAGGGTGTCATCCACCCCAACCAGGCCGCCAACAAGAAGTCTGCTCTCGCGAAGCTTGCCAACAAGCTCTGAGTTCATCGCTCCGAGGTAGTAGACGCAGGCTCTGCTTCACGAAGG
>NZ_JBKFBA010000028.1:0-6437 GCF_053345925.1 Rhodococcus sp. C26F | reverse complement strand
CATGACGCCGCCCCGGGATCGGGAGCGGCGCGGACGGCTCAGGCCGCCAGTTCGGAGATGACCCGCACGGCGTGCTCGAGAGCGTAGTCCGGATCGGCCGCCGCTCCCTTGACGTCGGCGTTGAGCGCAGCGACCACCGTGAGTGCGGTCCCGATCGATGCCGGCGCCCACGTCCGGGCCTGCGCCTGCGCCTTCTTCACCTTCCACGGCGGCATACCGAGCGACGATGCGAGGGAGAACGGGTCGCCGCGACCGGCCGAACCGACCCGGGCGATGGTGTGCACGGCGTCGGCGAGGGCATCGGCGAGCAGCACGTGGGCGACACCGCGGTGCATCGCCCACCGCAGCGCTTCGAGTGCACCGGCCGTGTCGCCGGCCACGGCCTTCTCGGCCACGTCGAATCCCGACACCTCGGCCTTGCCCGAGTAGTAGCGCCGCACGGCCGCAGCGTCGATCTTGCCGCCGGTGTCGGCCACGAGCTGGCTGCACGCAGCGGCGAGTTCGCGCAGGTCTGATCCGACCGCTTCGATGACGAGCTGTTCGACGTCGCCCGAGACCCGCACGTCCGCGGCCTGGAACTCCTTGTGGACGAACGTGCGCACCCACGCGGCCTTCTCCCCCGCCTTCGCGGGAGCGGCGCACATGTGTTCCTCGGCGCCGCACTTGCGCAGCGTGGGCACCATCGCCTTGGTGCGACCGCCGCCGCTGTGGAGGATCACCAGCGTCACGCCCGGAGGCGGATCGGCTGCGACGTCGAGGATCAGCGCCGCGGCGTCCTTTCCGGCGTCGGCCGTGGATTCGAGGATCACGATGCGTTCTTCCGCGAACAGGGAGGGGCTGAGCAGCTCGGCGAGCTCCGGCACATCCGCGTCGCCTGCGCGGAGTCGGGAGACGGGGAGGTCGCCGGGAGTTCCGCTGCGCGTGCGGACATCGGACACGATCTGCGCGACGGCACGGTCGACGAGCAGTTCTTCCTCACCGAGGACCAGATGCAGGGACGCGTCGCTCACGGTTCGATCGTGCCACGCACGTCCGACACCACCGCGAGCGCCCCGGAACCGGCACGGAGCACTGCAACGTCGCCGTGCAGGTCGGTCCGCAGCACCCGCGCCCCGATTCCGGTCAGGGTGGAGACGATCTCGGGATGGGGATGCCCGAACAGGTTGTCGCGCCCGGCGCTGACGAGGGCGACGCTCGGCCGCACGGCGGTGAGGAACCGGGCGGGGGTGGTGCGTGAGCCGTGATGCGGCACCTTCAACACGTCCGCACGCACGTCGGTGCCCGACCGCACGAGTGCGTCGAGCGCGGCCTCCTCCGCGTCGCCCGGCAGCAGGACCCGACCCACGACGGTATCGACAACCAACACGAGGGAGTCGTCGTTCTCGGAACCGCCCGTCCCGCGGCCATCCGGACCCACCACCCGGATATCGAGATCGCCTGCACGCAGAACCGCACCGGCGGCCACTTCCCGCACGGGGACACCGATCTCGGTTGCCGGGCCGAGCACGTCCGCCGCGTCCTCACCGGCAGCGCCCGGCCCGACCACGACCGTCTCGACCGAGCGCCCTTCGAGGACACCGCGGATTCCGCCCGCGTGGTCGGCGTGCAGGTGCGACACGACGAGCAGTGCGACACGGCGGATCCGCAACCGGCGCAGGCACCGATCGACGGGTTCCGGCTCGGGCCCGGTGTCGACGACGACCGCGCGTCCGTCCCCCGTCGCCAGGACCAGTGCATCGCCCTGGCCGACATCGCATGCGACGAGGACCCATTCGGCTCCGGGCCAGCTCGGTCGAAGCATCCGCACCGGCAGCCACACCGCCGCGACCGCCACCGCGATCACGAGAGCCGTGATCCGCACCCGCCGGTGACGAGCCACCGACCACACCACGGCGACCAGCACGGCCGCGACGAGTGCCCCCACCGGTCCGTCCGGCACCTCGAACTCGGCCGACGGCAACGACGCCGCCCGATCGGCCACCGTGATCAGCCACCACAGGAAAGCCCCGGTACCGCGCGCGAGCACCTCCCCCGCCCACGGGACGACGAAGGCGGCCACCGCGACGAGCGAGCCGAGGACCGTCAGTGGCGCGAGTACCGGGGCCACGAGGACATTGGCCGCGACCGACACAACGCTCACCGTCCCGCTCACCGCCGCGACGAGAGGTGCGGTCGCCACGAACGCGACCAGCGACATCGCCGTGACCTCCGCGACAGGACGCGGCCACCCGCGATCCACGAGCCGCGTCACGACCGGTGGCGCGGCGACGATCAGCGCCGCTGTCGCGGACACCGACAGCGCGAACCCGACGTCGACGGCGAGGTCGGGCATGAGCACGAGCAGCACGCCCACCGCGGTGCACAGAGCGGGAAGTGCCTGTCGCTCACGACCCGTCACGAACGCCAGCAGCCCGATCGATCCCATCGCCGCCGCGCGCACCACACTCGCCGACGGACGGACCACGACGACGAAGGCGACGAGAGCCGTTGCGGCAAGGACGGTGCCGGAACGCGGGCCGAGTCCCACCGCGCGCACGAGGAGCAGTACCGCTCCGAGGACGATGCTGACGTTGGCTCCAGAGAATGGCACGAACGTAGGTGCGTGAGGTTCGACACCGGGGACAGCAAAAGTATTGCCCGCCGCGACCGTGAATCGCGACGGGCATGAGTCCGACTATCGAGGAGTCGAACATGTCCGATCTTACCGTATTTGCGGTGGTCGCGTGAGCACCATCGAGCGCGGTTACAACCTCCCTACAGACAACTTCACGATGATCCCGAACGCGTGGATCCGTGACCGTCGCCTGTCCCGTCGCGCACGCGGCCTCCTCATCGAACTGATGTCGCATCGGCCCGGCTGGAAGACCTCCGTCGCCACACTCGCCAAGACCGGCCCCGAAGGCGAAGCTGCGATCAAGTCCGCGATCAAGGAACTCGAAGCAATCGGTTACCTCGAGCGCCACGCCGACACCGATCAGCGCGGCCGTCGCACCGGAACCCGGTACGTCATCACCGCCCCGCCGGAAACGGATACCTCCAGCTCAGACCCAGTGGGCGAAAATCGACCGATGGACACCGATCCATCAGGCGAAAATCGCCCACTGGACACCGGGAAAACCGAGAATTCTCCACTGGACGATTTTCCACCGGTGGACGATCACCCCACTAAGAAGAACATCTCTCAAGAAGATCATTCTCAAGAAGATTTTCAAGAAGATAACAACCGCCGCCGCGTAGTGCAGGAAACTCCCGACCGCACGAGCACCACCGACGACGCGGCGGCAGCGGCAGCCGAAACGCAGATCACCCACAACCTCCAGGCCCTCCGCGACGCACTGCGCAGCGACGGACTGACCGCGAGCTTCCACAAGCTCGACACCACCGGCCGCGCCGAGGTCTCCAAGCTCGTCGAACGCTTCGGAATCTTCGCCCTCGTCCAGGCCGCTCGTCGGATGTACCGCCCCGACTCCCCCGCCCGCTACGTCCAGGCCTGGCTGCCCACCTGGCGCGAGCTGCGCGACTCGCGCCCCACCGGATCGACGGGCACCTGCGGCCAGTGCGTGAACGGCTGGATCGAGAACGACGAGCACGACATCGTCGGCCGCTGCGAGTGCCGAGGAGCCGCGTGATGCGAACCAACGACCGCGCGCTCATCGACCTCGTCTCCGAAGCCCAGATCCTCATCGACACCGCCCACAACCGCCTGCTCGAGGACGGCGTCGACACCTTCGCCGACGCCTACCGCAACGCGTTCACCACGCTGTGCGCCGGCATCTACGACCTCACCGGGAGAACCGAATGAGCGACACCTTCGCCAACGCCCCTGCCGACGTGCAGCTCCGCGCGCTCGCCGGACAGCTCCGCCACAACGCGACCCTCACCGAACTCGACACCCCCGAAACCGCCGCCCGGCGACTGCGTCGCTACGCCGACCTCCTCGACCAGGTCCGCGCCACGATCGAACAGGAGACCACCCGATGAACGCGATCACCAACCGGCACGGCGACGAGATCCGCGTCGGCCAGCTCTGGGCCGACGACCACCGCCGCACCGCGCAGCGCACCCTCCGAATCGACGCGATCGACCGCACGCACGCCACCTGCACCGTGCTCTTCGTCCACGACACCAGCACCGGCGAGCTCACCGCCCCGGGCCGCGTCGTGCGCATCAAGCTCGACAGCCTCCACACCACTCCCGCCGGAAACGGTTACCGCCGGACCTACTCTGTGCGCCCCGCGGGAGTTCTCGCCGTCGACGGTGTCGCCTCGCCGAAACGGATTCAACGCAGGCGCACCAAGGGGTGGCGGATGCCCGCCGGGGCGGTGTACGTCGGTCGCGGAAGCCTGTGGGGCAATCCGTTCGTTCTCGGTGAGGCGCAGGTCCGGATGCCCGCGCTCGACGGCAGTGACTGGGAGATCGAGGACCGCCTGCACAAGACGTCCGGCGAACGGCACGCCTTCCACCACTCCGACTACAGCATCACCTGGCACCAGGTCGAGAATGCCACCGCCGAGCAGTGCGTCGAGATGTACCGCGAGTACATCACGGGACAGACCGGGCGACTCGACTATCGCCACCGCAACCGCACCGCCGAGATCCGCGAACACCTCGCCGGCCTCGACCTCGCCTGCTGGTGCCCGCTCGACCAGCCCTGCCACGCCGACATCCTTCTCAAGATCGCGAACGGAGACACCCTGTGAACGAGATCCGTGAGCACCTGCCGGCGCGCGCCACTGTCGCCGTCGCACTCGCCGCCATCGCGGCCGTCGCCGTCGCCGGCACCAGCTTCTGGCGCTCCTTCACCGCGATCGCCGAACTCGCCGTCGAATACAAGGTGCCGGCCGACCAGGCGTGGATGATCCCCGTCGCAGTCGACGGCCTGGTCGTCGTCGCGACCGTCGCAGCCGCGGTCGCGCGACACCGCGTCGCACGCGCCTACTCCTGGGCACTCCTCGTCGCAGGCACCATCGTCTCCGTCGCAGGCAACGGCATCCACGCGTGGCAGCTCACCGAGTCCCCGATCGGAATCGGCATTGCCGTCATCCCACCGCTCGTCACGCTCGCCGCAGTGCACCTGACCATCCTGCTCGCGCGACAGGACAGCGACACCGAGACAGCACCGGCCAGCGACACTGCGCCCGAGCCGATCCGCGCGACAGTACCTGCCAACACCGACCGCGATGGCCGAACGGATACGACGCCCGCGCGACCGGTGACCCGGCTCCGTGTCGCACCCGCGACAACACCACGACCTGCTGCGACACCGCGACAGGACAACTCCCCCGCGACACCGAAGGCGAACGCGACAGACGACGAACTGAGGACCGTCGCGATCCGTCGCGTTGTCGAGGAAGGCAAGACGGTCCGCGCGACAGGCGCCGAACTCGGCGTCTCGAAGGACAAGGTGCAGCGCTGGGTCACCGCGCACCGCGCGACACTCGAACGCGCGACAGTCGCAGTCTGATCCCACCCCGTCGCGGCCCCGCACACCCGCNNCCGCGACGCCCCGTAACGCACCGACCTGCAGATCGGATGATCCGGACATGAGACTTCGCACCGTTGCCCTTGTCCCCGCTGTCGCACTGCTACTCGCCGCGTGCGGGGGCGGAGGATCGGAGAACGATGCGACGACAGCATCGACCGCGGCCACGGAGTCCGCTACTGCCGCACCATCGCCCGAGCTGATCCCCCTCGGCACATCGTTCGATGCCCAGGACCGAAACGGGAAGACTCTCGGCACGGTCACGATTCTCGATATCGAGAAGAACCCGGTGTGCACCATCGATTACGGCGCGCCGACGCCTGCGGACGGCACCTATGTCGCGGTCCAGGCCCGCGTCGAGACTCCCGCGGACTACGACGCGACGAGCTTCGTACGGACGACCGAGCGGGACTTCTCCGTCATCACCACAGACGGAGTCACGAAGTCCGTCTTCGTCAACTCCGATCTGTGCATTGCCGATCGGGACAACTTCGATACGGCATTCGATGCCTCGTCGATCTACGAGGGCTGGGTGCTTCTCGATACCCCGGACCCCAACGGCACTCTTGTCTACCGACCGCAGCATTCGATCCAGGGCCCGACGTACCGTGTGGCTGATCTGTCGACCGTGCGCGACAGTGGCGGTGCACCCGCCCCTGATGCGTCGGTAGTGCCCACGACCACCTCAGACCCCGTCACCACGCCACCGACGACGGAGGCCCAGACCCCCGCAGTGGCGCCGGCAGGCAATCCCCCCGTTGGGTACACCGGAGCTCCGATCGGTGATCCACAGCCGCTCGTCGGGAAGACCATCGACTACTGCATGGATCCGTCGGTGTCGCAAACCGGCACGACGCAGTTCACCGACGGCACCACCGGCTGGACCCAGGAGTGCTCCGATAAGTGGACCTCCTGAGACAAAGAGAAGTGCCCCACCTCAAACGAGGTGGGGCAC
>NZ_JBKFBA010000027.1:78781-78991 GCF_053345925.1 Rhodococcus sp. C26F | reverse complement strand
GTCCCGGCTTCGTGTGTGGATCAGGAGCGATCGGTGTCGGTCGCGTCGTCCGGTGACTCCTCGTAGTACTCCGTGGTCACGACGCGGCGCACCAGGCGCGGCTTGCGCGGCCGGTCGGCGTCCTCGCCGCCTGCCGTGTCCGTCTTCGCGTCGGCCGTGCTCTTGTCGGTGCCGGCCGACTGCGGCGGCGTGAAGTGCGCCGGCCCCGTC
>NZ_JBKFBA010000027.1:29400-78765 GCF_053345925.1 Rhodococcus sp. C26F | reverse complement strand
CCGCTGCCGCTGCCGCTGCCGCTGCCGCTGCCGCTGCCGGGAGCCGCATGGCGGGCGGTGTCCGCCGCCGATTGCGCCGTGCCGGACGGTGTGGACGAGTCCGCGGTCCCGGACGGTGTGGATGAGTCCGCGGTCCCGGACGGTGTGGACGGCGTCGACGCGGTATGCCCCGGCATCGAGTGCTCGAGCGATTCGTCCCGCTGACCCTCGCTCGGCCGGTAGTTGCCGGCGATCTCCTCACGCGCGACGTCGGGTGGCGTCGGTGAATGCCCGGTTCCCGCCGGTGTGGTGGTGCCGTACGTCTCGCCGGTGTGTGGCGTCCCGGTGCCTCCCGGTCCGCCGGCCGCGCCACCGACGAGACCACCACCGGCTGCGCTTCGCTCGCCGAGGCCGCTCCGGTCGTCGGTGAACCCGGCCCGATCGTCCGTGAATCCGCCCTGATCGCCGGTGGATCCACCCCCTGCAGGGGTGTCCCCGAACCGGCGGTAGTAGCGGTACAGCTCGTCCTCCTCGAGCGGGGTCAGCTCACCGTTCTCGTCGATGTTCGGGGCGCCGGTGATCGTGTCCTTGTCGAAGGGCAGGCGCACTCCGGTGCTGTCGAGCACGGCTTCATCGATGGGGGCGAAGTGCCGGCGCGTTCCGAACAAACCCGTGACGACGGTGATCCAGGCGGGTCGGCCCGTGTCGTTGTCCAGGTAGACCTCTCCGACGCGTCCGAGCTTGTCGCCGTCCGGTCCGTACGCGGTGGCGCGAGCGAGGGTGTCGATGTCGTTGTTGCTGATCATGATGTCCTCATCCGTGGGCGATGCGGCTTCCTGCTGTGCGGATGCCCTCCGGTGCGAGTGACGAAACGCTGCCGTTACACCGCTCGCCGTTGCGTCGACCATCCCCGCGTGTTATCCATATTGTCAACAATCCGACAACCGGCACGAGGGTTTGCGCCCTCGGCTGTTCGGAGGGATCGTCATGACCCGTCTTTCACCCCGCCTGCTGCAGGCAACGCCCGTCACCGTCGACCACGCCGAGGGGTGCTACATCCACGGCACCGACGGACGTCGGTATCTCGATTTCACCGCCGGTATCGGCGTCACGAGTACCGGTCACTGTCACCCGCACGTCGTCGAGGCCGCCCGCCGGCAGATCGGCTCGCTCATCCACGGGCAGTACACGACCGTGATGCACCGGCCCCTGCTCGAACTCACCGAACGTCTGGGCACGGTGCTGCCCGAAGGGCTCGACTCGCTGTTCTTCGCCAATTCGGGCAGCGAGGCCGTCGAGGCGGCGCTGCGTCTGGCCCGCCAGGCGACAGGGCGACCCGGAATCGTCGTCTTCCACGGCGGTTTCCACGGCCGTACCGTCGCCGCCGCCACGATGACGACCTCGGGAACCCGTTTCTCCGCAGGGTTCTCGCCGCTCATGGGTGGTGTACACGTCGCTCCCTTCCCCACGGCCTATCGCTACGGCTGGTCGGAGGAGGAAGCGACCGATTTCGCCCTGCAGGAACTGGACTATCTGTTCGCGACCCTCGTGGCGCCGGACGAGATCGCGGCCTTCGTCGTCGAACCGGTCCTGGGCGAGGGCGGTTACGTCCCCGGCAACACCAGGTTCTTCCAGGGACTGCGGCAGCGGGCCGACGAACACGGCATCCTGCTCGTCTTCGACGAGATCCAGACCGGATTCGGGCGGACCGGAAAGTTCTTCGGCCATCAGCACTTCGACGTGCGGCCCGACATCATCACCATCGCCAAGGGCCTCGCGAGCGGTTTCCCGCTGTCGGGTATCGCCGCCTCCGAGGAACTCATGGAACGCGCCCGTCCGGGATCGCAGGGCGGCACGTACGGGGCGAATGCGGTCTCGTGCGCGGCGGCCGTGGCCACTCTCGACGTGATCGAGAAGGAGGGGCTCGTCGACAACGCCGCCGCGCGCGGGCGTGAACTGCTCTCCGGCGCACGGGAGAACACGACCGACGCCATCGGCGACGTGCGCGGCCTCGGTCTCATGGTGGGCCTCGAGTTCACCACGGACGGAGCACCCGACCGGGAACGGGCGACCGCAGCGCAACAACTCGCCGCTCAGAAGGGTTTGCTGCTGTTGACCTGCGGTGCACACATGAACGTGGTGCGCATGATCCCGCCGTTGATCGTCACCGCCCAGCAGATCGAGGATGCGCTCGGGATCTGGTCCGAGGTCCTCGCCGAGGTCCGATAATCCGTCGAACGAGGGAGTCCGCGTGGCCCGATACATCACGATCACTCTCGACAAGCGCGACATCACGTGCAGAGCACGGCTTCTCGACGACGAGGCGCCGCTCACCTGCGCGGCGGTGTGGGACGCCCTGCCGCAGAGCGGTTCGGCGTTCCACGCCAAGTACGCCCGCAACGAGCTCTACACCCTCGTCCCGAGGATCACCGCGGCACCGCACCGGGAGAACCCGACGGTGACGCCGATCCCGGGGGATGTGTGCCTGTTCGACTTCGAACCGTGGGAGATCGGTAATCCCGCATACGGTTACGAACCCGGATCGCAGGCCCACGCGCAGCAGGGAGCGACCGACCTCGCGTTGTTCTACGGCCGGAACAATCTGTTGCTCAACGGCGATGTGGGATGGGTGCCGGGCAACGTCTTCGCGACCATCGAGGAGGGACTGCCCGAACTCGCCGTCGCGTGCAACGACCTGTGGATCCAGGGGGTCGTGGGGGAGACGCTGAGCTTCGCACGGGCATAGACGGTCACTGCACGGGAAACGGCACCACGTACTCCGCGCGGTGCCGTTTCTCGTGGCGCTCTTCCCGTCTCAGCTCAACGCGTACTCGGCGAACCGCGCGACGGCGAGCAACAGGTCGTCCGAGTGCCGCGGGCCGACGATCTGCAGACCCACGGGCAGACCCGCCGAAGTGGTGCCCACGGGGATGCTGATGGCCGGCTGCTGCGTGAGATTGAAGGGATAGGTGAACGGGGTCCACTGCGGCCACGAGGTCAGCGACGAACCCGGCGGCACGTCGTGGCCGGCCTCGAAGGCGGGGATCGGCATCGTCGGGGTGATCAGCACGTTGTACTTCTGGTGGAAGATCCCCATCGTGATGCCGACCGCCGCCGCGACCGCGCGGGCCTCGAGATAGTCCACGGCACCGAGTTGTTCGCCGTGGGACCACACGCGTCCGAGGCCGGGATCCACCTTGTCCCGCGTACCCTCGGGGAAGGTCTTCAACATCGTGGCGGCGCCTGCCGCCCAGAGGTTCTCGAAGGCCTCGAGCGGATCGGTGAAACCGGGGTCGGCGGCGGTCACGCGCAGTCCGGCCTCGTCGAGGACGCGGACCGCCCGGTCGACGATCTCACCTACCTCGGGGTCCACGTCGACGTAGCCGAGGGTCTTGGAGTAGGCGACGTCCATTCCCACCACCTCGCGGTTGAGGCCGCCGCGGAAGGTCGTCAGGGGCGGCGCGAGGGCAGTCGGGTCCCGGGGGTCGGGCAGCGCGAGGATGTCGGTGAGCAGCGTCGCGTCCTCGACCGTCCGGGTGATCGGCCCGGCGTGCGCGAGCGGCCCGAACGGGCTGGCGGGGAAGATCGGGATCCGGCCGTGGGTGGGCTTGAATCCGACGACGCCGCAGAACGATGCGGGGATGCGGATGCTGCCCCCACCGTCGGTGCCGACGGAGCACGGACCGAAGCCGGCCGCGACCGCCGCCGCGCTGCCACCGGACGAGCCACCGGCGGTCTTCGTCGTATCGACGGGATTCGTGGTCACCCCGTACAGGGCCGAATCGGTCACCGCCTTCCACGCGATCTCCGGAGTGGTGGTCTTGCCCACCAACACCATTCCGTCCTCGCGCAGCCGGGCCGCGACCGGGCTGTCGACGTTCCAGTCCTGGTTCTCGTCGATGGCCTGCGAGCCCCGCAGGGTCGGCCATCCGTCGGTGAGGAAGACGTCCTTGATCGAGATGGGAACCCCGTCGAGCAGGCCCTTCGAATAGCCGGTCCGCCACCGTTCCTCGGACCTGCGCGCCTGGTCGAGGGCCTTCTCCTCGTCGACGAGGCAGAACGAGTTGATCTCGCGATCGTGCGCCGCGATCCGATCGAGCACGTCTCGCGTCACCTCGACGGGAGACAGCTCGCCCGAGGAGAACGCCGACACGAGTTCGACGGCGGTCATGTCTGTGGGCTTCATCGTGCCTCCTTCTCGTCGGACGATGCCGACTCTCACGCGCCGGGCACGTAACCCAGCTTCTTGTCCACCACGTTCCGAAGAGGTTCGCCACTGCGGTGGCGGTGGAAGTTGTCGACGAAGACGTCCACCAGCGCGTCGCGCCAGCCCACGAAATCCCCCGAATTGTGCGGGGTGATCGAGACGTTCGGCATGTCCCAGAGCGGATGGCCGTCGGGGAGCGGCTCGACGTCGAGCACGTCGAGCGCTGCGCCGGCAATCGTGCCCGACCGCAGCGCCTCGACCAGGTCGTCGGTGCGCACGAGTTCGCCGCGCCCGACGTTGACGAAGCGGGCCTGCGGCTTCATCGCGGCGAACATCCGGGCGTCGAAGAGGTGCCGGGTCTGATCCGTGAGAGGTGCGGCCACGACGACGAAATCGACGTCGGCCAGGGCGGCCGGAAGATCGGCGGTCGCGGTGACGGTGTCGAAATCGGGGTCGTCGTCGCGAGAGCGCCGGCCCGAGCCCTGGACCGTCATTCCCACGGCGGAGAGCAGGCGCGCGATCGCGCGACCGATCGGACCGGTGCCGACGACGAGCACGGAGCGACCGGCGATGCGTTCGGACTCCCGGTGCTTCCAGATGTGCTCGTGCTGGAGCCGCAGGGATTCGGGGATGTCCTTGGCGAAGGAGAGTATCTGGGCGAGCACGTATTCGGCGATCGCCCCGTCGAAGACTCCGCGGGAGTTGGTGACGACCACGTCGCTGTCGCGCAGCTCGGGGAACATGAGGGCGTCGACCCCGGCCGCGGCGACATGGATCCACTTCAGGGACGCTGCGGCGTGCCAGGCTGCGGGTAGCGCGTCGGTGAGGAAGTCGTACGCGAAGAGGATGTCGGCGCCGTCGAGCGCGTCGGCCAGGCCGGAGGCGTCGGTATAGCGCACCGTGGCGTGTTCGGCCACCGGGGCCATCCACGCACGATCCGGCACGGCTTCGGCATGAAGCACTGCAACGACCGGCTGGGCATCCACGTTGACACCGTATGAGCGCCTCGTATTATTGTCAACAATCCTCAAGGCTGAGGGAACTCTTGACGAAGCCGAGGGACCGTATGGAACTGAACATTCCCGAATTCGAAGGTCCTCTGGCTCAGCGGGGCATCGGTGTGATCGCACCCTTCGATCTCGCCCTGGAACGAGAACTGTGGCGATGGGCGCCGCTCGAGGTCACCCTGCACCTCGCTCGAACCCCTTACGAGCCGGTGCCGGTCAGCCGTGCCATGGCCGAGCTGGTGTCCGACCGACGGCACCTGATGGTCGCGACCCGCGACGTGCTGTCGGTGGAACCGGAAGTCGTTGCCTATCTGTGTACCTCGGGCAGTTTCGTCAACGGGGTGGCCTACGAGAAGGCCCTGTGCGACGCGATCTGCGAGGCGGGCGCATCGTGCGCGGTCACGACCTCCGGAGCGCTGCTCGAAGCCCTCCGCAAACTCGACCTCACCCGCATCTCGGTGATCACTCCCTACGACCGGGAACTCACCGACCTGCTGCACGACTTCCTGAAGGAGGCCGGAACCGAGGTCGTCCGGTCGTCACATCTCGGGCTCGGCGGCGGCATCTGGAAGGTCAACTACCGCACCATCGCCGAGCACATCATCGGGGCCGACACCCCGGACGCCCAGGCGATCTTCGTCAGTTGCACCAACCTGCCGACCTACGACCTGATCGCGCCGCTCGAACGGGAACTCGGCAAGCCGGTCCTCACGGCCAACCAGCTCACCATCTGGGCGTGCCTGGGACGGATGAAGCTGCCCATGACAGGACCGGGGAAGTGGTTGAGAGGAGTGTTCTGAATGCATCGTGACCGTCCGACCGTCGGGATCGTCTACCCGGATCATGCCGCCGAGGACGACTACCCGTTCGCCGCCGAACTCCTGGGGGTGAATCTGCCCGTCGCCCACATCTACGGAACCGATCTGCACGCCGTTCCCGAACTCCTCGACCTCGGGAGCCCGGCCAAGCTCGCCGGGGGAGCGGCGCAGTTCGCGGACGAGCCCCTCGACGCCCTCGTGTGGGCGTGCACGTCGGGCAGCTTCGTGTACGGACCCGAAGGGGCACGCACCCAGGTCGAGCAGCTCTCCCGGGACGCGGGAGGCGTGCCCACGACGAGCACGAGCATCGCGTTCGTCGCCGCACTTCGGGCGCTCGGAGTCGGCCGGGTGGCCGTGGCGGCGAGTTATCCGCGGGACGTCGCCGAACTGTTCGTCGCCTTCCTCGCGGACGCCGGTGTCGACGTCGTCTCGCTCGCCGACGCCGGCATCGACACCGCCGCCGAGGTCGGCACCCTGACCGACGAGGTCGTCCTCGAATTCGTGAGGACCAACGATCATCCCGACGCACAGGCGGTCCTCGTCCCCGACACCGCGATGCACACGCTGCGGATCATGCGGGAACTCGGGAAGGAGACCGGCAAGCCGGTGCTGACCGCCAACCAGGTCACCGTGTGGCACGGCCTGGAACTCGCCGGATATACAGTGGAATGCCCGGAGCTGGGCTCACTGTTCGAGGAGGATACCGATCATGGTGCTCGGTGATCTGGAAGATCTACGTCCTGTCACCCGGCCGTCCACGGCCGAGCTCATCGCCGAACAGATCCGGTCGGCCATCGTCCGGGGTGCGCTCGGTCCCGGGGAACAGCTGGGGGAGGCCGAACTCGCGGCGCACTTCCAGGTCTCCCGGGGCCCACTGCGAGAAGCCATGCAGCGGTTGCTGTCCGAAGGTCTGCTCTACAGCATCCGCAACCGGGGCATCTTCGTCACCGAGCTCACCTTCGACGACGTCGTCGACATCTACCGCAGCCGCTGGGTCATCGAGGGCGGTGCCCTCGACCTGGTGCTGGACGGCCGTCGCGAACAGACGTGGAAGGCCCTCGAACCGGCGATCGAGGAGATGCGCACCGCCGCCGAACGCGAGGACGCCACCGGTGTCTCGGACGGCGACCGACGTTTCCACGAGATCCTCGTGGCCAGTGCCGACAGTCCGCGGCTCGTGCGGGCGGCCCGCACGCTGCTCGTCGAGACGCGGATGTGCCTCGGCGCGTTGCAGACCACCTATCCCGACCTGCACGTGCAGGTGGACGAGCACGTCGTGCTGCGGGAGGCGATCCGCACCGCCGACCGGGAGGAGGTGCGGCGTCTGCTCGACGAGCACCTGCACGACACGGTCACCCGGCTCCGCGAGCGTCAGAACGGCGACGGCGTGATCGCGTCCGGCTGATACCGCTCAGCCGGGCGGGGTGAACGACGACAGGGCCGTTGCGGCGATGTAGTCGGCGGCGTCCTCCGCCGACAACCGTCCTGCCACGACTTCGGTTGCGGCACAATGGACCAGGCTGTGCAGGACCGACGCCAGCCAGGACGACGACAGGTCGGTGCGGAACGCCCCTTCGGCGCGACCGCGCTCGATGAGGGCGGTCGCGCGGGCGAGCAGGCCGTCGTGTGCGGCGCGTACGTCCTCGGCGGGAAGTGCTTGTTCGGCGGCCGCGAGCAGTGCCCCCGCGTCGGCGGTCAGCGACCACGAACCCGCGATGAGGCGATGCAGGGCGTCGCGGGGGTCGCCCGTGAGGTCGATCCGGTCCACGGTCTGTTCCGCCTCGGCGAGCGCGCGCTGCACCACGGCGGTGACGAGTTCTGCGCGAGTGGGGAAGTGGCCGTAGAGGGTGACACGCCCGACGCCGGCGGCCTTGGCGATCTCCCCGATGCTCGCGTCGGGATCACGACTCAGTGCGATGCGCGCGGCGTGGAGGATCGCCTCGATGTTCCGCTCGGCGTCCGCACGTTTCCTGGTGCGAAGCGATTCGGGACGCCGGGATGTCTCGTGGGTGGTCACGGATCCTCCTCTTGTCGAACACTGATGTTCAGGTTACGCTGACACCAACTCGAACATCACTGTTCAACTTAGGCGGATCCTCATGACGAGCTCCGACATCACCATCGTCCCCGTCGATCGACCTGCGACCGGCATCGACCCGAAGGCGCTGCTACGAGGGGTGCTGCGCCGGTGGCCGAGCCTCGTCGCAGTCGCCCTCGCCGCGTTCGTCCTCGCGGACGGAGGCACCGACTTCCCGGCGATCCTCACCGGCGCGGCACTGGTCTATCTCGGTGCCGCCGTGCTGGGTCGTCGCAGCGCGGCCTGGCCGCTGTTCCTCGGCGCCGTCGCGCT
Organism: Rhodococcus sp. C26F; assembly: GCF_053345925.1. NCBI lineage: Bacteria > Bacillati > Actinomycetota > Actinomycetes > Mycobacteriales > Nocardiaceae > Rhodococcus > Rhodococcus sp. C26F. The sequence goes on along the minus strand of NZ_JBKFBA010000027.1, from coordinate 70,404 downwards.
GATCGGCGTCGGCAAGGTCGCCGTCGTCGCGTTCGGGGTGCCGGTCGAGATCACCGTGGTGATGGTCGCGCTCGGTGCCGCCGGCGCCGTCTACGGACTCGCGCGCACCCCGGCCGGCCGGGCGATGCTCGTCGGGCCGTCGACCGTGGCCATGCTGGGTTTCGGTGCCGTCGCGGTGGCCGCGGTGACGGTCACCCCCGTCCCGGCGGGCGTGATCGTCGGGCTCGGACTGCTCGGTCACGCCGCGTGGGACTACGTTCATTTCCGCCGGAACACCGTGGTCGCCCGCTCGCTCGCGGAGTTCTGCGGTGTGCTCGACACCCTGCTGGGTGTCGCGGTGATCGTCCTCGCCGTCTCGGGCGCGCTCTCCTGAGTCCGGGAGAGTCTCAGACGACGGTCGCGTCGCCGAAGGTCATCCGCAGATCGGGGATCGACGACGAGGCCAGTGCGCGTCGCGGCAGACCGAGCGACCGCAGTTCGTCGGCGATCGGATGCGTCCCCAACCGCAGGGTCGCGCCGCCGAGCCGGGTGCGCACGCCGCTCGGATTCATCTCCCAGGTCGTGCAGCGGGTGACGTTGTCGATGTGCGAGTAGGCGGCGAGCGAGGCCGCAAGACCCTTGCCCGGCACCGGAAATCCGGGCGCCACCGCCAGTTCGGCGATCAGCGCTCCGTCGGCGGAGACCGAACCGTGCTTGGTGCTGCTGTCGTGGTCGGCGTCGAAGTCGGCGAGGGTCTTCGGGAAACCCCAGATGCCGCGTCCCGCCGCGAGAGTGAAGTCGCCGTCGACGGGCAGGTGGTGGATGAGCGCACCGGCCTGCCCGCCGACCAGGCTCCGCCAGTCGCCGACGATGCCGTCGCCGCGGTTGCGATGGTTGCGGACGAGGAAGCACACCCCGAACTCGTTGTACGGGCCGAGATCCCCGTCGACGTAGTCCACGAAGACGAGCGTGCAGATCCCGTGGCCCGGGCGGTACTGCAGGATCTCGAGCCCGGTGTGGGCGACGAGTTCCTGCGCGGGGCGCACGGGAACCGAGAACATCCCCATGAACGCCGTGGCCGTTCGGACCTGCACGGGCATCGTGACCGGTTTGCCCAGCACCAGATGCGTCGTCGTCTCGCTCATCGCTGCCTTCCGGAAATCGGACGTGCGTACCCCGACAATGAGAACACGTTCCAGTTTCGGAGGGAAGGGATCAGGAGGGGGCGCCTATGTTCATCTCGTCGGGATGCGCGCCCACCCGCGTGCCGTCGTCGAGCGTGTCGAGTTCGCTGAGGTCGAGCTCGTCGAGTTCGAAGTCGAAGACGTCGATGTTCTGGGAGATGCGCTGCTCGTGCACCGACTTCGGGATGACGATCAGCCCGTTCTGCAGATGCCAGCGGATGAGCACCTGCGCGGCCGACTTGCTGTGACGGTCGGCGATGCGGGTGACGATCGGGTCGACGAGCAGGGTGTTCGGCTTCGAGTTCGGACCCCAGCCCGAGTTGCTCGTGCCCCCGAGCGGGCTCCACGACTCCACGGCGATGCCGTGTTCGGACGCGAACCGGCGGATCTCCTGCTGCGACAGGTGCGGATGCAACTCCACCTGATCCACCGCCGGAAGCAGCCCGCCGCGATCGACCAGCAACTGCAGGTGGTGCGGTTCGAAGTTGCACACTCCGACCGCCTTCGCACGCCCGGACTCGGCGATCTTCTCGAGGGCGTCCCAGGTGCGCAGGATCCGCTCGCGGTCCTGCAACGGCCAGTGGATCAGGTACAGGTCGACGTACTCGGTGCCCAGCTTCTTCAGGCTCGTGTCGAAGGCCTTCAGCGCCGGCTCGTAACCCTGATCGGAGTTCCACAACTTGGTGGTGACGAAGATGTCCTCGCGCGGCACCGACGACGCGGCGAGCGCGCGCCCGACGCCTTCCTCGTTGCCGTAGGCCGCGGCCGTGTCGATGTGCCGGTAACCGGCCTCGTCGATCGCGTATCGGACCGCATGTTCGGTCTCGTCGTTGGTGGCCTGCCAGACTCCCAGGCCCAGCTGCGGGATCGTCGTTCCGGAATTCAGCGTGATCGTGGGAGGTGTCATCTCTCCGACGTTAGCGAGCCGCCGCGGCGGGCGCGAGGAATCCCGGACGATCAGGTGCTCTCCGGCCCGCGGGCGTCGAGGCGGGCGTCGAGTTCATCCGCCGGACCTCGGGGGACGGGACGCGAGCAGCGCCGCCCACGCATCGACCTCCCGGCGGCTCGTCAGCCGTACGACCGGCAGATCGGGACGCTGTGTGAGCGCGGTGAGGACGCGGTCGCGATATCCGCCGTGGGTGCGCCACGCCCAGCGCACGATGTGGTCGCGATCGCGGAAGAAGGTGTGCAGGGGCGGTTCGATGTTGCCGTTCCACAGTTCTTCCCGGCGCACCCGGCGTCGCAGCGTCCGCCACACCACCTGGCGCATCACCGTGCTCCGCGGCAGGTCGAGCCACACCATCAGGTCGGCGCGCTCGACGAGCAGCGGCCGCACCGCGGTGTACTGCCACTCCGTCACCCAGCGAGACTGCGCGGTGAACTCCTCGACGTCGTCGCGGAAGGACGGACGCGGCGTCCAGTTCGGACCGTGATGGAGCCCGTCGATCTCGACGTGCGGAAGGTCGAGGATCTCCCCGATCCTCGCGGCGAGGGTCGTCTTGCCGGAACCGGACGTCCCCGCCACGAGGACGCGGCGGGGACGAACGGGGAGCGGAACCGAGGAATCGAGGAGGCGCATCACCGATCTTTCGCAGGGATCGCCGCCGACGATATTGCTCAGGCGGAGACCGCGCTCAGGTATTCGCGCGGTTGCCCGAACAACTGGGCGCTGCCGTGCGCCCGCTTGAAGAACAACTGCGCGTCGTGCTCCCAGGTGATCGCGATCCCGCCGTGCAACTGCACGGCCTCCGAGGCGACCTGCTGGAAGGCCTCCGAACAGTAGATCTTCGCTGCGTACGCGTCCTGCGGATCCTGAGACAACGCAGCCGCATACGACATCGACCGCGCCGTCTCCACGAGCGCGTACATGTCGGCCATGCGGTGCTTGAGCGCCTGGAACGACCCGATCGCGCGACCGAACTGTTTGCGGTTCTTCGCGTAGTCGACGGTCAGGTCGAGCACGGCCTGCGCGGCACCCACCTGCTCGGCCGACAGGGCGATCGCCGCGGACGCCCGCAACCGGTCGACGAGATCGTCGGACGACGACAGGCGACGACCGGTCACCGCCGAGAACGACACCTCCGCGAGGGAACGCGTGGGATCCATCGTGGGCACGCGGCGCCGCGACACCCCGTCGGTCTCCGGATCGACCTCGAACAGGCCGACCGTGTCACCGTCGGCGGCGAGCACGAGCAGGGTGGACGCGATGTCGCCGCCGAGCACGTAGTGCGCGGTTCCGGTCAGCACGTCGCCCTCGGCGCTCACGCCGGGACGCTGCCAGCCGGCGGCCGACGCCCAGCACACCGCGACGACCTCGCCGGCCGCGATGCCGGGGAGCAGACGCGCCGCCGCGTCGGCATCACCGGACAGCAGCACGGTCTGCGCCGCGAGCACCGCCGACCCCAGGAACGGCGACGGCGTGAGCGTGCGGCCGAGTTCCTCGAGCACCACGTGGGTCTCGACCCACGAGGCGCCCACACCGTCGTATTCCTCGGGAACGGCGAGGGCCGCGACCCCCACCTGCTCGACGAGCATCGTCCACAGTTCGTCGTCGTACCCGCTGCCGGTCGTGATCGCGCGCCGGACGGCAGCCGAATCGGAGTGCTTGGCGAGCAGGGTGCGCACCGAGTCCCGTAGTGCGGCACGCTCTTCCGTCTCGAACGTCACGACGCCTCGCTCTCGAGTGCCGCGACCACGCGTGCCCGGTGCTCGTCGGGGGTGCCCCACGCGGTGACGAGCGCGCGGACCTTCGTGATCCACAGCGACAGATCGTATTCCTGGGTGTAGCCGATCGCGCCGTGCACCTGCAGTGCCGTGCGCGCGGCGAGATAGGCGGCGTCGCCGCACGCGACCTTGGCCGCCGAGACGTCCCGGGACGCGGTGGACAGCTCGTCGCGGACGGCGATGGCCGCACCGTGCAGCAGCGGACGTGCCATCTCCAGCGCGACCGCCACCTCGGCGAGATGGTGCTTGACCGCCTGGAAGGAGCCGATCGCGCGACCGAACTGCTTGCGCTGCTGCGCGTACTCGACGGTGGTGTCGAGCAGGGTCCGGCCCAGGCCCTGGAGCTGAGCTGCAGACGCGAGGACACCGATGTCGAAAGCCGCAGCGGTATCTGTGGATCCGAGCGACTCGCCGACGGTGAGCGAGGCGAGCGTGCGCGACCGGTCGACCGACTCGCGCGTGTCTCCGGCGGTGCCGATCGAGACGGTGCCGTCGGCGACGTGCAGCGCGAGGTCGGCGACGTGCGCGTCGACCGCGTACGGCGCGTGGGGGAGCATCGCGACGGTGGCGAGCGATCCGGCGGCAAGAGGACCGAGACGCTCGGGTGCCACGGAGGCGAGCAGAACCGGTGCCACCGCGACGGTTTCGACCACCGGGCCGGGCACGGCGTGGCGACCGAGCTGTTCGACGGCGACGACGAGATCGACCGCGTCGGCCCCGAGGCCGTCGTGCTCCTCGGCGACGAGCAGACCGTTGACGCCGGTCTCGGCCAGTCGCTCCCACACCTGCAGACCCGGTGCCGTGTCGCCGCTGTTCCACGCACGGATCACCTGCGGCATGTCCGACTTGGTGAGCAGGGCGTCGATACTGGACGCGAAGTCCTCATGGGACTCGTCGAGTGCGAATCTCATCGATCACCCCTCGGAAGGCCGAGCAGCCGCTCGGCGATGACGTTCTTCTGGATTTCGTTGGTACCGGCGTAGATCGGGCCCGACAGCGAGAACAGATAACCGTCGGTCCAGCCGTCGACGAGTTCGGCGTCCGCACCCTGCAGGTCGAGCGCCGTCTCGTGCGCGGCGATGTCCCACTCGGACCAGAACACCTTGTTGATCGACGATTCGGCGCCGAGCTGTCCGCCCGCGGTCAGGCGCGTGACGGTCGCCCAGGTCGACAGCTCGTAGGCGCGCGCCCCGATCCACGCGTCGGCGACGCGGTTGCGCAGCGCGGTGTCGCCGTGGAGATCGGACTCGCCGTAGGCGCGCAGCAGCCGGTCGGTGGCCGCCAGGAATCGACCCGGCGCACGCAGCGACAGACCGCGCTCGTTGGAGGCGGTGCTCATCGCGACCCGCCATCCCTCGTTCACCGCACCGATCACACCGGACTCACCGGGACGCTCCGGGTCGTCGGGGACGAAGACGTCCTCGAGGAAGATCTCCGCGAAGCCCGGCTCACCGTCGAGCTGCGGGATCGGTCGCACGGTGACGCCCTCGGCCCGCAGGTCGAACATGAAGTAGGTGATGCCCTTGTGCCGCTGGGCCTCCGGGTCGGAGCGGAACAGACCGAAGCCCATGTCCGCATAGGACGCCCGCGAGCTCCACGTCTTCTGGCCGTTGAGCAGCCAGCCGCCGTCGACCTTCGTGGCGGTCGAGCGCAGCGACGCGAGGTCGGAGCCGGACTCGGGTTCCGACCAGGCCTGGGCCCAGATGTCGTCGGCCCGGGCCATGCGCGGCATGATGCGGGCGAGCTGCTCGGGGTGGGCATGCTCGAACAGGGTGGGGGCGAGCAGGAAGATGCCGTTCTGGCTCACCCGGCCGGGCGCACCGGCGCGGTAGTACTCCTCCTCGAACACGACCCACTGCTCGAGGGTCGCGTCGCGGCCGCCGAGTTCCTCGGGCCAGGAGACGACCGACAGGCGTGCATCGGCGAGGGTCCGTTCCCACTGCCGGTGTTCTTCGAAGCCCTCGGCCGTGTCCATCGACTTCGGCGGCGTCTTGGGGACGTTCTCGGCGAGGAAGGCGCGTACCTCGTCGCGGAACGCGAGGGTGGCGTCGTCGAGCTGCAGATCCACTACTTCGCTCCTTCCACCGGACGGGCGCTCGCGGCCATCGACTTGGCGTTCATGCCGCCGAGCGAGTCGGCGCCGACCTCGGCGTTGTGCGCGTGCGCGAAGTGGTGCAGGCCGAAGACCGAGTCCATGCCGTTGCGCATGCCCATCTGGTCCTCGCACTGGTTGACGGCGCGCTTGGTGAGCGCGAGACCGAAGCGTGGCATCTCCGCGATGCGGGCGGCGAGGGCGAGGGTCTCGGACTCGAGCTGCTCACGCGGCACGACGCGGCTGACCATGCCCACCTCGTAGGCGCGCTGGGCGCTGAAACGGTCACCGGTGTAGAGGATCTCCTTCGCGAAGCGCGTTCCGAGGATCCACGGGTGCGCGAAGTACTCGACACCCGGGATGCCCATGCGCACCACGGGATCGGAGAAGAAGGCGTCTTCGGACGCGACGATCAGGTCGCACACCCACGCCAGCATGAGACCGCCGGCGATGCAGGCGCCCTGCACCGACGCGATGGTGGGCTTGGGGATCTCGCGCCAGCGGCGGCACATCCCCAGGTAGACCTCCATCTCACGGGCGTAGCGCTGGTCGCCACCGGGCTTGTCGACGTGGTCCCACCACATCACGGCCTTGTTGTCGTAGTGGACGTGGTGGTCGCGACCCGGGGTGCCCAGATCGTGGCCGGCGGAGAAGTGCTTGCCGTTGCCGGCCAGCACGATCACCTTGACCTCGTTGTCCTCGACGGCCCTCTCGAAGGCGGCGTCGAGCGCGTAGGTCATGACCGAGTTCTGGGCGTTGCGGTAGTCGGGTCGGTTGAGAGTGACGATCGCGACGCCGTCGCGCACCTCGTAGGTGACGACATCGGGCTCGAACGGGACGGTCATGACTTCTCCTCACGCAGAACGTTCTTCAGTACCTTGCCGGACGGGTTTCGGGGTAGCGCATCGACGAACCGAACCGATCGCGGCGCTTTGAAGTTGGCGAGTTTCTCTCGGGCATACGCGATCACGTCGTCCTCGGTGAGCGGATGTCCGTCCAGCGGGACCACGAACGCCCGGCCGACCTCACCCATGCGCTCGTCGGGGACACCGATCACCGCGACCTCGTGGACTCCCGGCAGGCGCAGCAGTGCCGCTTCGACCTCCGCCGGATAGACGTTGAACCCGCCGCTGATGTACATGTCCTTGAGGCGGTCGGTGATGTCGAGATAACCGCGCTCGTCGAGGGTTCCGACGTCGCCGGTGTGCAGCCACCCGTCCTCGTCGACGGTCTTGGCGGTCGCCTCGGGGTCGTCGAGATAACCGAGCATGACGTTCGGGCCGCGCAGCAGGATCTCGCCCTTGTCGCCGATGCGCACCTCGAACTCCGCGGTGGCGCGTCCGGACGAGGTGGAGACGGTGACGGGATCGTCGTCGGTACGGCACATCGTCGCGACGACCGCCTCGGTCTGCCCGTAGGCGGTGAGCACCGCATCGAAGCTCAGTTCGTTCTGCATGCGCTCGACGAGGGAGACGGGCACGGGTGCGGCGCCGGTGACGGCGATGCGCAGGTTGCTCAGGTCGTACTCGCCGCGACGCGGGTGGTCGAGGATGGACTGGTAGATCGTCGGGGCGCCCGGGAGCACGCTGATGCGCTCGGCCGCGACCATCGCCATGACCTTCTCCACGTCGAAGGTCGCCAGGGGGATGACGGTGGAGCCCTCGAGCAGTGCGGCGACGAAGCCGGCCTTGTACCCGAAGCTGTGGAAGAACGGGTTGATGATCAGGTAGTTGTCGTCGATCGTCAGTTCGGCGCACTCAGCCCACGCCTGCGCGACACCGATGCACTGACGGTGGGCGCTGAGCACGCCCTTGCTGCGGCCGGTCGTGCCCGAGGTGAACAGGATGTCGGAGACGTCGTCGGGGGTCACGGCCGCGGCGCGCGCGTCGGCTTCGGTGCGGGCGGCGTCGGTGGCGGAGGACAGGAAGTCCGCCCACTCGACGACCCCGTCGGTCGGCGCGTCGTTCCCGCCCAGCGGGACCCGCACGGTCGTCGGGATCGACAGTTCCGGCGCGGCCTTGCTCAGTTCGGTGTACCGGTCGCTGCCGAGGAACTCGCCGACCACGACGAGGGCCTCGGGGCGGACGCGCTCGACGACGTCGGCGGCCTCGCTTCCGGTGTAGCGGGTGTTGAGGGGTACGACGACACCGCCGGCCCAGTGCGTGCCCAGGGCCGCGATCACCCAGTGGAACGTGTTGGGCGACCAGATGACGACGTGGGCACCGCGTTCGACGCCGCGGGCGACGAGCGCCGCGGCGAAATCGCGGACGTGGTCGCGCAGTTGTGCGAAGGTCAGCCGGGTGTCGCCGTCGGCGATCGCGAGCAGGTCCGGCCAGGTGTCGGCGGCACGTACGAGTGCGGCCGGAGTGGTTCTCGGTCGTGTGTTCACAGAGCTCCCTACCTAGCAATTGCTTGGTAGGTTATCGTACGGATGTGTACGAGAGCGAGAGCCAGGAAAATGCGGAGTTCGCAGCCACCGTTCGGCAGTGGCTCGAAGACAACCTGACCGGCGAATTCGCCGAGCTCAGGGGCAAGGGCGGACCCGGAAGCGAACACGAGTTCTTCGAACAGCGACTCGCGTGGGACCGGCATCTGGCCGCTGCCGGATGGACCTGCATCGGCTGGCCCACCGAGTACGGCGGGCGCGGCGCGAGCATGGATCAGCGCGTGATCTTCCACGAGGAGTACGCGAAGGCGAACGCGCCCGCGCGCGTCAACCACCTCGGTGAGGAACTGCTCGGCCCCACCCTCATCGCATTCGGGACCGAGGAGCAGAAGCAGCGCTTCCTGCCCGGGATCCGTAACGTCACCGAACTGTGGGCGCAGGGCTACTCGGAACCGGGAGCCGGCTCCGACCTCGCCAACGTCTCCACCACCGCCCGCCTCGAGGGCGACAAGTGGGTGATCAACGGTCAGAAGGTCTGGACGTCGCTCGCACACGTCGCACAATGGGCCTTCGTCGTCGCGCGGACGGAACCCGGTTCGACCCGCCATCACGGCCTGAGCTTCCTGCTCGTGCCCCTCGACCAGCCCGGCGTCACGGTGCGGCCCATTCAGCAGCTCACGGGCACCTCCGAGTTCAACGAGGTCTTCTTCGACGACGCCGTCACCGACGCCGACCTCGTCGTCGGTGCCCCCGGCGACGGGTGGAAGGTCGCGATGGGTCTGCTGACCTTCGAACGCGGCGTCTCCACCCTCGGGCAGCAGATCGGCTTCGCCCGCGAACTCGACGGCATCGTCTCCGTCGCCGAGAGCAACGGTGCGATCGACGATCCGCACCTCCGCGAACGCATCGCCCGCGCGCGGATCGGACTGCGGGTCATGCGTGCCCACGCCCTGCGCACCCTCGGCGACGCCGACCCGGGTCAGGCCTCGGTCGCGAAACTGCTGTGGGCGAACTGGCATCGCGACCTGGGTCAGCTCGCCATGGACGTGCAGGGATCGTCGTCGCTCGTCGGCCCCGATCACGACCATGCCGGAAATCCCTCCGACATCACCGATCCCGAACATCTCGAGCTCGCGGAACGACAGCGGCTGTTCCTGTTCACCCGCGCCGACACCATCTACGGCGGATCCAACGAGATCCAGCGCAACATCATCGCCGAGCGCGTGCTCGGCCTTCCCCGGGAGGCACGTCCGTGACCGCAACACCCCGTCCCGCATTCCCGCTCGCGACCCCGCCGGTCGAGACCCCCGGCCACGGCCTGCTCCGCGACAAGAAGGTCGTGGTCACCGCCGCCGCCGGCACCGGCATCGGATTCGCCACCGCGCGTCGCGCGCTGCTCGAGGGCGCCGACGTGCTCGTCTCCGACTTCCACGAGCGCCGGCTCGGCGAGTCCGCGGAGAAGCTCGCGGCCGAGTTCCCCGAACAGCAGGTCGCGACGATCGTGTGCGACGTGTCGTCCACCGAACAGGTCGACGCTCTCATCACCGGCGCCGCCGACCGGCTCGGGCGCATCGACGTGCTCGTCAACAACGCCGGACTCGGTGGGGAAACGCCCGTCGTCGAGATGACCGACGAGGAGTGGGATCGCGTCCTCGACATCACCCTCACCAGCACCTTTCGTGCGACCCGCGCCGCGCTGCGCTACTTCCGCTCGGTCGACCACAACGGCGTGCTCGTCAACAACGCGTCGGTGCTCGGCTGGCGCGCCCAGCACTCGCAGGCGCACTACGCGGCGGCGAAGGCCGGCGTCATGGCCCTGACCCGCTGCTCCGCGATCGAGGCCGCCGAGTACGGCGTGCGCATCAACGCCGTCGCCCCGTCCATCGCCCGACACCCCTTCCTCGCGAAGGTCACCAGCGAGGAACTGCTCGACAACCTGGCCGCCGGTGAGGCCTACGGCCGCGCCGCCGAGGTCTGGGAGGTCGCGGCGACCATCGCGATGCTCGCCAGCGACTACACGACCTATCTGACCGGCGAGGTCGTGTCGGTCTCCTCCCAACGCGCATGACGTCACCGTCCGTCGGCTTGAAAGGATGTCTCCATGACTCCTGCTCGTGACGACAACAGCGGTAAGTCCGGGCGCCGCGCCGAACTGCTCGACATCGCTGCCGAGCTGTTCGCCTCGCGCGGCGTCCGGGCGACCACCGTGCGCGACATCGCCGATGCCGCCGGGATCCTCTCCGGCAGCCTGTACCACCATTTCGACTCGAAGGAGTCGATGGTCGACGAGATCCTGCGCGCGTTCCTCGACGACCTCTTCGATCGGTACCGCAAGATCGTCGCGTCCGGACTGCCGTCCCGCGACACCCTCGCCGCGCTCGTGACGACCTCCTACGAAGCGATCGACCGGTCGCACGCCGCGGTGGCGATCTACCAGGGTGAGGCCAAACATCTCGAGGGCGACCGCTTCGCCTACATCGGCGAACTCAACACCGAGTTCCGCGACCTGTGGGTAGGCGTGATCGAACGCGGCGTCGCCGACGGTTCGTTCCGGCCCGACGTCGACGTCGAACTCGTCTTCCGGTTCCTGCGCGACACCGTGTGGGTGGCCGTGCGCTGGTACCGGCCCGGAGGCTCCCTCAGCATCGATCAGGTTGCCCAGCAATACCTTTCCATCGTTCTCGACGGACTGTCGAACCAGAATTCTTCCTAAGGAGACATCATGACCGAGGCCTACATCGTCGACGCGGTGCGCACCCCCATCGGCAAGAAGAAGGGTGGGCTCGCGGACGTGCACCCGGCCGACCTGGGCGCGCACGTGATCAAGGCGCTCGTCGAGCGCACGGGCATCGACCCCGCCGACGTCGACGACGTGGTGTTCGGTTGCGTCGACGCCATCGGCGGCCAGGCCGGCAACATCGCTCGCACGTCGTGGCTGGCCGCCGGTTACCCGCAGCACGTGCCCGGCGTGACCGTCGACCGTCAGTGCGGGTCGAGCCAGCAGGCGCTGCACTTCGGCGCGCAGGCGATCCTGAGCGACACCGCCGATCTCATCATCGCCGGCGGTGTCCAGAACATGTCGCAGATCCCGATCTCCGCGGCCATGATCGTCGGGCAGCAGTACGGCTTCGACACCCCCTTCGGCGGGTCGACCGGCTGGACCGAGCGCTACGGCAGCGACGAGGTGTCGCAGTTCAAGGGCGCCGAGATGATCGCCGAGAAGTGGGACCTCAGCCGCGAGGAACTCGAGAAGTGGGCGTTGCAGAGCCACGAGCGCGCCAAGGCCGCCATCGCCGAGGGACGCTTCGAGAACGAGATCGTCCCCTTCGGTGACGCCACCGTCGACGAAGGCCCGCGCGAGACCAGCCTCGAGAAGATGGCGTCGCTGCAGACCCTCGTCGAGGGTGGTCGTCTGACCGCCGCCGTCGCCAGCCAGATCTCCGACGGCGCATCCGCGGTGCTGCTCGCCTCCGACGAGGCCGTGAAGAAGTACGGCCTGAAGCCCCGCGCGCGCATCCACCACCTCAGCGCCCGCGGCGACGACCCGATCTTCATGCTCACCGCCCCGATCCCCGCCACGCAGTACGCCCTCGAGAAGGCCGGCCTGACGATCGACGACATCGACCTCATCGAGATCAACGAGGCCTTCGCGCCCGTCGTCCTGGCGTGGATCAAGGAGATCGGCGCCGACCCGTCGAAGGTCAACGTCAACGGCGGCGCGATCGCCCTCGGCCACCCGCTCGGCGCGACCGGCACCAAGCTGATGGCGACGCTGCTCAACGAGCTCGAGCGCACCGGTGGTCGCTACGGCCTGCTCACCATCTGCGAGGGTGGCGGCACCGCCAACGTGACCATCATCGAACGCGTCTGATCTGCTCCTTCACATCCGCGCGCCCGTTCGTCGTCCGCTGCAGCAATTGCCGTAGCGGATGGACAGCGGGCGCGCGGATGTCTGGTTCGGCACTGTATGGTCCGGCACCGGGGTGACGTCTACCCTCGAAGCATGTGCCGGAACATCACGGAGCTGCGCGGGCTCGAGCCGGCTGCGACCGCCGAGGAGATCGAAGCGGCCGCGCGGCAGTACGTCCGTAAGGTCAGCGGGATCCACAAACTCTCCGACACCACCCGGGAGCCGTTCGAGCAGGCCGTCGCCGAGGTCACCGCGACGACCATGAGATTGCTCGAGTCTCTTCCCGAGCGGCGGCAGCCACCGCCGACGGTGCCGCCGCTGCGTCGGCCCGAGGTGCAAGCCAGGATCGCCGCACGCGGCTGACACGCGACGCACTCGTCTACGCGGAGCGTCGTATCCCTTCCGGTGAGGTACCGCCGGACGGTCCGACGACGAGCTGCCGCTGCAGCGACTCCAGGTTCTGCTGCATCTGCGGCCGCATGTCGCGGTGCTGGGGTTGGATGCGGGAGTAGAGCGCCAGGAGAGGCCGATAGGGCAGCGTATGGATCCGGTAGGCGTGCGTCACCCGCGTTCCGTCGCCGTCCGTCGTGAAGGTGTACGACCAGGTCGTCGAGTCGTGGTACAGCGGGTTGCGCCGGTCGGAGACGGTGCGGAACTCGAACACCCGGCCCCGCTCGGCGGTGGTCACCTCGCATACCCGCGACCAGTGCATGTGATGTGCACGGTTGCGCCCGCGGAACCGCGATCCCACGGCCCCCGGGGTCCGGCCCGGAAGCCATGCGCAACTGCGGCATTCGGGGCTGCGGTCGCCGATTCGGGTGACGTCGGCGACCGTGTCGTACAGCTTCTCGGCCGGGGCATCGATCCACAGTTCGACCGCGCCCTCGGTGCGGAAGGAGCGCGGGATCCGAGGACCGACGTCGAGGTCGGCGCCCCACCGGGCGGCACATGCCCGCAGGTAGGACCACCGGAAGGCATGGAGCAGGACGAACCGGGCGGCGGGATCGACCTTGCCGACGACGACGTCGTAGTCCTCGCGATCCACGCCGTCGATAAGCCAGTGGGCTTCGATTCCCAACTCCTTCTTGGTTTTCGACGCGATGAACACACGCTGCTCCACCTCGTCCCACTGGCGGGCGGTCAACGTTCGAGCGACGACCGGCATCATCTCCGATTCCTCACGCCGAAGGTGGGGTAGCAGTACCTCTTCGAGGGCGGCGATGGACCGGAGGAGATCGTCTCGGGCACCGGGACGCGTGCGGTAGTCGGTGGCCGCCGCGGTTACCCGTTCGACCTCGGGGGCGATGCGCACGTGGTCCGCGTCCATTTCGTCGAGCAGTGCACCGGCCGCCGGGTTCTCCACACGGACGAGGGGCCACAGTGCACCGTCCTCTCCACTGTGGTGCAGATGCAGGAAATGCATCATCCACACGAGGTGATCCGCGAGCGCGACACGCCGGGTCCGATCGGACCCGGGTTCTGTGGTCAGTGTTGCCGTGGCGCGGGTGAGATCGCGGCGCAGGGCGGAGTGCACGATGCGCATGATCCGAGTGTCGGCGCCGGGGAGCGTAGGGGTTGTCATGACGTACTCCAGAGGGCGACGCCCGCGTGTCACACGGGGTCGAGGATGTGTCCTGTGCGGTCGACCAGCCATGCCTCGTAGCGGGCACGGCTCCAACCGCAGTGGTGGACGAACAGCGCGTAGACCTGGTCGTCGGTCTGGACCCACAGTTCGTCGACCTGTTCGGGATCGGGCCGGCGGCCGGTGATCATCTCCGCGGCATCGGTGACCGAGCTCCTGCGCTGTGCTTCAAGATCCGCAACCACATCCGCCAGTACGGGATCGGTCGTGGCTCCGTGACGGAGTGCCGCCGCCAACGGGTGGAGGCGCTCGTTGATCGCGGCCACCATGTGCGCGGCCGCCTCGATGCGAACGCCGACGGTGGGTCCTTCTCCGATCGCCCTGTACGCGGGCCGTTCGGCCAGGGCCTTCTGCACGTCGTCGCCGACGATCGCGACCTCCGCAGCCGACTTCAACAGCTGGGCCTTGGATCCGAATGCCCCGTAGAGGGTTTCGACCGAGACCTCGGCGGCCCGCGCAACGTCGCGCATCGAGGTCCCCGTCCACCCGCGTTCGGCGAACAATCGGGCGGCGGCGTCGAGTGCGGCAGCTCGTGTCTGCGCCGCTTGCATCTGCCGTCGTGGCGAGCGGTATCTACGGGTTCCGGACCCACCCGGAGCCGGCGGATCGTACTTCACCGTCGCCATACGACAAGCGTAGAACGCTCACGTTTTCAATACAATGGCGTTCAGGTCATTTTCGGATATTTCCGTACTCGGAGACGGTGTATCGAGACATGCAAGTCCCGTCGGCGGACGGGTCGGGTCGGGTAGCGTCACGTTGGTCAGCAGCGTGCACGTTGTCGAGGACCGTCACGGGCGGTATGCGTATTCGCGACGGTCCTGGTGAGGAGCCGATATGGCCGTCGATCCGGCGTCGAGGACGAGCGAAGTCGAATACCTGCGGACCGACCCCGATCTTCCACCGGTCGGTGTCGTCGACCGGACACCGATCTCACCCACCGCACGCATCGTCTTCCTCGTACTTGCGATCCTGGGTGCGGTCGCGTGGTCGATCATCGCGCTGGTGCGCGGTGAGGAGATCAACGCGGTCTGGTTCGTCATCGCCGCGGTGTGCACCTATCTCGTCGCCTACCGCTTCTATGCGAAGTTCATCGAGCGCAAGATAGTGCAGCCGCGCGACGACCGTGCGACACCTGCCGAGGAACTCGAGAACGGCAAGGACTACATGCCGACGGACCGTCGGGTGTTGTTCGGCCACCACTTCGCCGCCATCGCCGGCGCCGGCCCGCTCGTCGGCCCGGTGCTCGCCGCGCAGATGGGTTATCTACCCGGCACGATCTGGATCATCGTCGGTGTCGTCTTCGCCGGTGCGGTCCAGGACTTCCTCGTCCTGTGGATCTCCTCGCGCCGCCGCGGACGCAGCCTCGGCCAGATGGCCCGCGAGGAACTCGGACCGATCGGTGGCGTCGCGGCGCTCATCGCGGTCTTCGTCATCATGATCATCCTGATCGCGGTGCTGGCATTGGTGGTCGTGAACGCGCTCGCCGACAGCCCGTGGGGCCTGTTCTCCATCGCGATGACCATTCCCATCGCACTGTTCATGGGCGTCTATCTGCGCTACCTGCGACCCGGCAAGGTCGCGGAGGTGTCGCTGATCGGCGTCGTTCTGCTGCTCGTCGCGATCATCGCGGGTGGCTGGGTCGCCGAGACCGACTGGGGCGCCGACTGGTTCACCCTCTCCCCGGTGACGATCTCGTGGCTGATGATCGCCTACGGATTCGCCGCGTCGGTGCTGCCGGTGTGGTTGCTGCTCGCCCCGCGCGACTATCTGTCGACCTTCATGAAGGTCGGCACCATCGTGCTGCTGGCCATCGGCATCCTCGTCGCGCGTCCGGCCCTGGAGATGCCCGACGTCACGTCGTTCGCCATCGACGGTGACGGCCCGGCCTTCGCGGGGTCGCTGTTCCCGTTCCTGTTCATCACCATCGCGTGTGGCGCACTGTCGGGATTCCACGCGCTCATCTCCTCGGGCACCACCCCGAAACTGCTCGAGAAGGAGAAGCAGACGCGGCTGATCGGCTACGGCGGTATGCTCACCGAGTCGTTCGTCGCGATCATGGCGCTGGTCACCGCCTGCATCATCGACCAGCACCTGTACTTCACGCTCAACGCACCGGCCGCCCTCACCGGCGGCACCCCGGAGACCGCCGCCGCCTACGTCAACGGACTCGGCCTGGGATCGCCGGACATCACTCCCGAGCAGATCTCCGCCGCCGCGGAGGGTGTGGGGGAGGAGTCGATCATCTCCCGTACCGGTGGTGCCCCGACGCTCGCGTTCGGCATGTCGCAGGTGCTCAGCGATCTGTTCGGCGGCGACAGCCTCAAATCGTTCTGGTACCACTTCGCGATCATGTTCGAGGCGCTGTTCATCCTCACCACCGTCGACGCAGGAACGCGTGTCGCGCGGTTCATGCTCTCGGATTCGCTCGGCAACTTCGGCGGTCCCGCCCGTCGCTTCAAGGATCCGTCCTGGCGTCCCGGTGCGTGGTTGTGCTCCGCAGTGGTCGTCGGCCTGTGGGGTGCGATCCTGCTGATGGGCGTCACCGACCCACTCGGTGGCATCAACACTCTGTTCCCGCTGTTCGGCATCGCCAACCAGTTGCTCGCCGCGATCGCCCTGACGGTCGTGCTCACCATCGTCGTGAAGAAGGGTCTGGTGAAGTGGGCGTGGATCCCCGGTGTGCCGTTGGTGTGGGATCTGATCGTGACCATGACGGCGTCGTGGCAGAAGATCTTCTCCGGCGACCGCGCGGTGGGGTACTGGGCCCAGCACCGGGCTTTCGTCGACGCGAAGAACTCCGGCGCAACCACATTCGGTTCGGCGAGGACGGTCGACGAGATCGACGCTGTCATCCGCAACACGTTCATCCAGGGCACCCTGTCGATCGTGTTCGCGAGCCTCGTGCTGATCGTCGTCGCGGCCGGGGTGGTGGTGTGCATCAGATCGATCCGCGCCGGAGGTATGCCCACCACCGAGACACCCGACGTCCCGTCGAAGATCTTCGCGCCCGCCGGTTTCGTGCCCACACCGGCCGAGCGGGAACTGCAGAAGGAGTGGGACGAGCTGATCGCCTCGGGCAAGGTCCGGGCCCCGGGAGCCGCGCACACCCATGCCTCGCATCACAAGGACGGAGACGGGTCGTGATCGCCGTACTGCGTCGTGCGTGGTGGTGGATCGGTGCCGTCATGGGCGACCACGACTACGCGCGGTACGTCGAACTGCACCGCCGGCAGCATCCGGATCGACCACCGCTGAGCGAACGCGACTACTGGCGGGAGCGGCACGCCGCGGCCGACGCGAACCCGGGAAGCCGATGCTGTTGAGCGGGGAGGTCGGGCATGACGCCGTACGAATCGATCCGCGTCGAGACGCGCGATCGGGTAACGACCGTGATCATGGCCCGTCCCGAGCGCCGGAACGCGGTCGACGGTCCGATGGCCGCCGAACTGGCCGACGCGTTCAGGGCATTCGACGCCGACCCTGCCGCCGATATCTCTGTCCTCCACGGAGACGGTGGAAACTTCTGTGCAGGAGCGGATCTCACATCGATCGGTACCGACCGGCAGAACGTTCTCGGTGCGGACGGCGACGGCCCGATGGGACCGACGCGCCTCGTGCTCTCCAAACCGGTGATCGCGGCGGTGGAAGGCTACGCGGTTGCCGGTGGACTCGAACTGGCGATCTGGTGTGATCTGCGCGTCGTCTCCTCCGACGCGGTGTTCGGTGTCTTCTGCCGCCGGTGGGGGGTACCGTTGATCGACGGCGGCACCGTTCGGCTGCCGCGCCTGATCGGCACGAGTCGGGCCATGGACATGATCCTGACGGGCCGGCCCGTCGGTGCGGCGGAAGCACGCGAATTCGGCCTGGCCAACCGCGTGGTCGAACCCGGAGCGACGCGCGACGCCGCCGAACGCATGGCCCGGGAGATCACAGTCTTCCCACAGACCTGCATGCGCAACGACCGCCGCTCGGTCTACGAACAGTTCGGCCGCTCCGAATCCGAGGCGCTCGGATTCGAATTCGCCCTCGGCATGGAGTCCGTTGGAAGCGACACGGTCGGAGGGGCAGCGCGGTTCGCGTCCGGGGAGGGCAGACACGGTTCGTTCTCCTGACCCGATCCTCGACACCGATCACGCGATCAGGCCCCGCTCGCGCGCCGCGACCACTGCGGCGGTGCGATTATCCACGTCCAATTTGGTGAACGAGTGCACCAGATGGGATTTCACGGTTGCCTCGCTGACGAAGAGCTGTTTGGCGATCGCGCGATTGGACAGCCCTTCGGCGACCAGCGACAGCACTTCGATTTCGCGGGCGCTGAGGTCGGCGCGGGGCTGCTGCATGCGGCGGTAAAGGCGCTGGGCCACGTCCGGGTCCAGGACGGTCTCCCCACGGGCCGCCGCGAACACCGATTCGATCAGCACTTTCGGGTCGGTGTCCTTGAGGAGGTAGCCCGCCGCACCGGCTTCGACCGCGCGCAGAATGTCCGCGTCCGTGTCGTAGGTGGTGAGTACGACGACCCTCGGCGGATCGGCCGCAGTCAGGATCCGGGCGGTCGCCTGCGCCCCGTCGATCCCCGATCCCAGACGCAGATCCATCAGCACCACATCGGGTTTCGCGGCCGAAGCCGAGGCCACGGCTTCCTCACCCGACGATGCTTCGGCCACCACCATGATGTCATCGTGCGACGCCAGCAACGCGCGTAGTCCCGCCCGTACCACCGGGTGATCGTCGACGAGCAGTACACGTACCGCACTCATGCGGCCCGCCCGATCGGAAGGGTTGCGGCAACCGCGGTTCCGTCTCCGGGTGCCGATTCCACGACGAGTGTGCCACCCAGTTCGGCCAGTCGTTCCCGCATCGACCGTAAGCCGAATCCACCGTCCTGACGTTGATCGAAGCCGATACCGTCGTCGACGATATCGAGCCGTACTTCGTCGGATGCGTAGCTCAATGTCACCCGTACCCGACGCGCCCGCGAATGCAACCGCACGTTGGCGAGAGCACTCTGGGCGACGCGGAGCAAGGCGACGTCGAAGTCCGTCACCAGCGGGATCGGATCGCTGTCGGTGAGCAGGTCACCGGTGATCCCGGTCTGCTGCTCGAGTTGGTCGAGCAGGCGCCGCAACGCGGATTCGAGCGGTGCGGACTCGAGCGCAACCGGCGCGAGCGCGTCGACCACCCGGCGGGCCTCGATCAGATTCTGCTGCGCGGTGTCCGCGATCTGCGCGAAGACCGCCGCGGAATTGTCGGGAGCGCGCTGCCCGGCTCGAGAGAGCAGCAGAATGGACGAAAATCCCTGCGCCAGAGTGTCGTGGATGTCACGCGCGAGGCGGGAACGTTCGGTCAGTGCGCCCGCTTCCCGTTGCAGCGCGACCAATTCGTCCTGCGCCCCGAGCAACTCTCGGTGCGCCTCGGTGAGTTCGTCCACCAACTGCTGTCGCTGCGCGGACTGCCGCACCAACTGTTGGTAGACGACGGCCATTCCGGCGGCGGCTGCCGCCCCGAACACCGGTCCGAGAATCGAGGCAACCGTGTTCGTGGTGCCGTGCCGCAGCGTCGCTGCGATCGCTATCGCGGTCAGCATGATCGTCACCGTCAACGCGACCGGAGTGGAGAACAGGGGAAAGCACAGGAAAAACAGGGCGAACGCCAGCCAGACGAAGTTGACATCCGCCACCACGAGAGCCAACCAGCCCAGCCCGAGCGCCGCGAACCAGATCTGCCCCGATCGGCGCTGTACCGGCTCCCCGTTCTCGAAGCCCTCACGCCGCGCGAACCAGATCCCGAAGAGATACCACCCCGCTACCACGACAGCGAGCGCGACGATCGGAACGGGATGAGCACTGTCGGTAACCGTGCGCACGACACCCACCGCGAGGAGCAGGAAGAACAGCAGATGGGCGCCGAATTGCATGGCGCGTAGCACCGGCACGGCCCCGCCCGAGTGAGACCCATCGGAATTCCGCATTTCGCCCACTCTAATACCGCACTATGCCGTCGACCGCACCGATCGAAGATCTCCAACTTTCGATGGATCAGCGAACCCAACCAATGCGCGATGCCGGCAATGTTTCCTTGCACGACGCTGAGATGCATGTTCCTCGCTTTCCGTGATCTCCGGTTCGCCAAAGGTCGCTTTACGCTGATGACCTCGGCCCTGTTCCTCATTTCGCTGATGGTGGTCACGCTGTCGGGGCTGACCTCCGGACTGGGTAATCGGTCTATCGCTGCGATCGAGAACATCGGCGCCGACCACTTCGCATTCGGTGCTCCCCCCGATGGCCGCTCGGTCTCGTTCGCCGAGTCGACCGTGACGACGCGGCAGTATGCGGAACTTGCGGAGGCCGACGGTGTCGATGCTGCGTCGATCATCGGGGTGGCACCCGCTCGGATCAGCGTCGACGGTCGAGAAGTTGCCGCTTCTGCGTTCGGCGTCGACGGGCATTCTTTCGCCGCTCCGGTCGTGCTCGGTGCCGGCTCAGTAGCCGTGGACGCCGACCTCGCCAATGACAACGGATGGACGAACGGAACACGGATTCTGATGAGCGGAAAGGTATTCACCATCACCGCTCTGGTCGACGACTCGTTCTACAGTCATCAGCCCGTGGTCTGGATGGACCACGACGCATGGATGTCACTGCCGTCGGCCGGTGGCAGTGACGGCACCGTCGTTGCATTGCGGACCTCCGCAGGGTTCGACGCCGATTCTGTCGGTGAGGCGACCGGGACGGCCGTCATCGACGGCCGTGGCGCGCTGAACGCGATCGGGTCGTACACCTCCGAGCGTGGATCGCTGCTGTTGATGCAGACGATGCTGATGATCGTCAGCGCCTTGGTCGTCGGAGCCTTCTTCACGGTATGGACCATCCAGCGCGGCCAGGACCTCGCTGTGCTCAAGGCTGTCGGTGCCTCTACCCGCTACCTGCTCCAGGACGCACTCGGGCAGAGCTCGATCGTGTTGGTACTCGGATCCGGACTTGGAACCCTGGCCGCAGCCGGTCTCGGAACGGCAGCCTCGCAGTCGGTTCCGTTCTCGCTCACGATGTCCACCACCGTGGTTCCGTTCCTCGCCCTCGTTGCGACGGGCATGATCGGCGCGGCCGCTTCCCTGGTCCGTATCGCCAAGGTCGACCCGCTCGCTGCCCTTGCAGCCGCTCGATGAGTCATCTACCGAGAACGAAGGACTTCGACATGAGTATCTGCTTACGCAACATCGTCCTCGGCTATCCCGACGGTGACGGGCATCGACGCGTCCTCGACGACGTGAATTTCGAGGTCCGACGCGGCGAATTCGTGGCTGTGACCGGTCCGTCCGGGTCCGGCAAATCGAGCCTGCTCGCTGTCGCCGGCCTGCTCATCACCCCCGATTCGGGTCGTGTCGTTATCGACGGCAGCGACATGACGGGACTGGACCGTGACGAGCGCACGACCATGCGACGCGAGAAGCTCGGATTCGTGTTCCAGCAAGTCGAACCTGCTGCCCTCGTTGACCGCAGTCGAACAACTGCAGATGATGTCCCATCTCGCCGGCGACTCGGTCCGCGAGAGTCGTGCCCGTGCCACGGACCTGTTGTGTTCATTGGGTCTCGACGGGCACGTGGACCGGCGTCCCCACCAACTGTCGGGAGGTCAACGGCAACGGGTTGCCATCGCGCGAGGCCTGATGAACGACCCCTCGGTGTTGCTCGTCGACGAGCCCACCTCGGCCCTCGACGAGAACCGCAGCCGCGAGGTCGTGGCCCTGCTCGCCGATCTGAGCCGGGATCGGGATGTGGCGATCGTGATGGTCACTCACGACCTGAGCCGGCTGACTCTCGTCGACCGCGCCTGTGCCGTGCGCAACGGGACACTGATACCCCTGCCTGGCTCCGTGCCGAGCGCAATTCGCTGACACAGCGGCGAACTGTTGGCACGCGGTATCGGGAATCTTCCTGACCGGGCCATGGCCCGGGCTTCGGCGGAGTAGGGTCGATTTCCGGACCGCGGGAGGCATCGTGAACGACCCAGCACCTGTGTCCGGTGACGCGTGGCCGAGTCTGCGCACAGCGGAATGGACCGACACCCGGGACACCCTTCACATGTGGTTGCAGATCGTCGGCAAGATCCGCATGGCCCATACACCGATGGTCAACCACTGGTGGCAGACGACGCTGTACGTCACGCCGCGTGGGCTGGGCACCTCGTCGATTCCCTATGGGCATGCCGTCTTCGACATGGAGTTCGACTTCTTCGAGCACCGCCTGCACATCCGTGCGAGCGACGGTCGCAGCCGTTCGGTGCCTCTCATCGCACAACCGGTGGCGGAGTTCTACACCCGCACTTTCGGAGCTCTGGACGAGCTGGGTATCACGACCCGGATCCAGGGCACACCCAACGAGGTGGATCCGGCGATCCCCTTCGCACAGGACCGTGAACATGATTCGTACGACCCCGAGGCGGCTCATCTCTTCTGGCGGCAACTCGTGCAGGCGCACCGTGTCCTGCTCCGGTTCCGAGCAGACTTCCTCGGCAAGGTCAGTCCGGTGCACTTCTTCTGGGGTGCGATGGACCTCGCATGCACCCGATTCTCCGGACGCGCTGCTCCGCCCCATCCCGGGGGAATCCCGAACTGCCCCGACGAAGTGATGACGGAGGCATACTCTCACGAGCTCAGCAGCTGTGGATTCTGGCCGGGCGGTGGGGACGAGGGGGCGTTCTATTCGTACGTCTACCCTGCACTCGAAGGCTTCGCTCAGTCTCCGGTGCGCCCGGACGCCGCCCTCTATGCCGCTGAGCTGGGAGAGTTCGTGCTGCCTTACGAGGCGGTGCGGACCGCGGCCGATCCCGACGCGGAACTGCTCCAGTTCCTGCGCAGCACCTACGACGCGGCCGCCCGGCTCGGTGCGTGGGATCGGGGCAATCTGGAGCGATCCGGCGCCGGCTGATGTGACTCCTACCGCACCACGGGGATCGTCACGAAACTCGGTGCGGTGGAGTTGAGTTCGAGGTGCTGCGGTCTCAATCCGCTCTCGACCAGCATCGGGCCGAGCGGCAGCGAGCGCGGGACGCTCGCGGCGTAGACGTCCACGCGGATGTGGTGACCCGGTTGCAGGACCGCCTCGGTCGGCAGCGTGCTGATGTCGAGGGCCGTCGGTTGCCCCGGGACGATCGGCTGCCGGGACTCGAGGGTCAACACCGGATGCGCTCGCGCGTAGTCGCCGTCGGCGGTGAACGTGCTCTTCGAATCGTCGATCGCCCGCAGCGACGAGACGAGGGAACCGGTGGTGAGCACGGTGGACCGTCCGTCCGGAGCCACGTCGTTCACGGAGACCGACCAGAATCCGTCGGTGGCGTCGAGGACGGTCTCGAGGTGCACGTTGACCGGCCCCGACAGCACGGTCGGTTCGGCGACCGGCCCGCTGGTGAAGGTGAGGGCCTCGGCCTCGTTGAACCGGGCGTCCTTCGTGCATCCGGCACCCAGCAGCACCGCGATGCCGGCGGTGCCCTGTGCAGCCTCACGGGAACAGAAGCCGCGCAGTCCCGGGGCGACGGTGAGTCGTTGCGCGGTTTCGGGCGCCGACGTCGCGAGCGTGCCGTCGTGGAGAGCGTGCCCGGCCGTGCCACTCGGAGCCGCCGACAGGAAGAGCTTCTCGTGGTCGACGGTGCTGCGTGGGAACTCGTCGTTCGTGACCCAACCTCCGCCCTGCTGTAGCAGGGTGACCGGGCCGTACTCGTCGATACCGTTGTCGATGTCCTCGAGCCAGCGGTCGAACCACGCGTGCTGGAGTGCCGTGATGTTCGGCGGGTGTCCCGGTGTGCCGAATCCGGTCCCGAGGATCGCGTGGTAGCCGTCGCCCATCACCAGTTGCTTGCGGCCGGGTTCGACGGGAATCCGGTTGTAGATGTCGGGCTCGCTGTTGGCGAAGATGTCGTGCCAGTTGCCGAACACGAAGGTGGGCACCTCGATCGACTCGAGTCGGGCCTGCCGTTCCTGGTAGAACGGGCCGTCCTGCGCGACCGCGAGGGCGTCGGGGGAGACACCGTCGATGCTGGGTGCCGTGAGGACCTCGAAGAGTTCGGGGATCTTCGTGGCGGGGTCGGCGAGCCTGTCGCGCAACCACTGCGCGTCGAACCGGCCCTGGAGGAGGGCTTCCATGTCGGGAACCCACTTGAGCCCGTTGACGAGACCGAGCCAGGCGGGCATGAATCCCACGCCCACGGCGCCGCCGGTGCCCACGATGTCGCGCAGCAGGTCGTTGCCGGGTTCGACGGCGAAGACCGCGTCGAGTGCCTCGGGCCGCAGGCCGGCGGCCTGGATCTGGTTGATCGCCGAATAGGAGACGCCGGTCGTTCCGACGCGTCCGTTCGACCACGGCTGCTTCGCCGCCCAGTCGATGACCTCGACGGTGTCCTGCTGCTCGCGCGGACCGAGGACGTCCCACTGTCCGTGGGAGAAACCGGTGCCCCGCACGTCGACGATCACCTGCGTGTACCCGTTCTGCACGAGATCGCGGTTGAGTCCGAAGGCGCGGCCGAGTTGCGATGCCGGGGCGGCGAGTTCGGTGATGCCGTCGAAGGGGGCGCCGAAGTTCAGGACGGATCCGAGTTCGTCCACGAGCGGGGCGAACTGCGGGTCCTCCATCGCCACCGACGCCAGCGTCGACAGCAGTTTCGTGTACGGCGTGAGACCGAGGACGACCGGGGTGGGTTCGTCGATCGGGGTGCCGTCGGCGTGTGCGGGACGGAAGACGTTGGCGCGGAGCATCGTCCCGTCGCTCATCGTGATGGGCACGTCCCATTCGACTGCCGTGTTCGGATAGGCGTCGGGAGCGTCGACGACGCTCTGCCAGGAGGCGCCGGAGGCGCCACCGGTGGGATCGGCGGTCGCCAGTCCTGCGGATGTGATGGTGCAGGCGGCCATTGCCGCCACGACGAATGCGACCGTACGTGATCTCACCGGGCCCCCATGCCTGCGGTAAAACAGTTCCGCGCACGGTAACGCGAGGTCGGCGGATCCGTCAACGAGCGTAGTCAGTCGAATCGGAACCGACGTTGTCGTCGTTTTTCGTGAAAGTTCGACACAACGCCGGTTTCGCGTGCGCGGGACTATCCGGATTCGACCGACCAGAGTTCCTCCGGCAGGGGAGAACCCAGCGCGTACATCCGTACTCCGTGGATGTCGGAACTATGGATCACCGAAGGTGCCGCCCGCACGTACCAGATGCCGACGTCGAGGTCGGCGAGTCGCTGCTGGACCGTCGTGTACGCCTCGACCCGGTCGTCCGGTGAGGTCGCCAGTCGGCCGGCCTCGAGGGCAGCATCCAGTTCGGGGTCGGCGATGCCTGCGACATTTCCCGACGACCCCGAATGGAACTGGTGCCACAGTGTGGTGTGTGGTTCCTGCACGTCGGCCGACCAGATGGTCGCGTCGAAATCGCGCGCTGCGTATCGCGGCATGAAGGCCGCGTAGTCGAGTACTTCGACGTCGACGTCGACATTGTCGTAGGCAGCGAGTTGCGCCTGAACCGTCTCGGCCACCGTTCGGATCTCGACGAGAGAGGTGGCGAGGAAGGTGACCTTCACCGGCTTGCCCTCGGTTGCGAGTTCGTGGAAGAGACGCTGTGCCTCCTCGGGATCGTGCTGTTGCAGCGGTATGTCCGCGAAGAACGGCGACGACTCCTGGAACAGGGTGCCCGGCACTTCGCCGTTGCCTTCGAAGACCGCGCTGTTGATGCCCTCGAGCTGCACCGCGGCGGCCACGGCCTTTCGCGCTCGGACGTCGTCGAACGGTGCCCGGCGGACGTTGAGGGCGATGTACTGCCCGCCGCCTTCCGGGACGATCTGCGTCGGAAGCCCGGCCTGCTCCGCTCGTGTCAACGCCGACCAGCTCGACTCCGCGACCAGATCCACGGCGCCACTGGCGAGCACGTTCGTGCGTTGGTTGACGTCGCTGACGGTGATCAACGTGATGTTGTCCAGGTACGGTCGCGGTGCATCCCAGTAGTCCGGATTCCGTTCGAGTTCCATACGATCCTGGCGTGCCCACTCGGTCAGGACGAAGGGGCCGGCGCCGATAGGTTCGGCATTGAACGCCTCCGGGCCCTTCGCAATTGCGGTGGGGGAGGCGATCCAGTTCAGAGAACTCGACGTGATCGCGTGCGCGAAGTGGGGATTCGGCGAGCGCATGGTGATCGTCAGGGTGGTCCCGTCCACGACTTCGGTCGACGCGATCTGCGACGCCTGTGCGAGCGCATTCGACGCGACCGTCGGGTCCCGATGCCGGTTCCAGTTGAATGCCACCGCCTCCGCATCGAGCGGAGTTCCGTCCGAGAAGACGAGGTCCGGCCGGAGCGTCAGGGTGAACGTGGCGCCGCCGTCGGCGGTCGAGAAGTCCGTGGCGAGTTTGTGCTCCACCTCGAGGGTCGCTGGGTCGTCGACCATCAGCGTTCCGAACAATGCGTTGCCCAGCATTGCCTGCCCGACCCAGTTGTTGGCGAGGACCGCCGGGTCGAGACTGACGGGTTCGCGGACCTGGACGAGCCGTGCGGATCCGCCGACCACCGGGTCGCCGACGGGCTCGGCCGCGGCGGAGCCCGAGCCCGCACCGGAGCCTCCGCAGGCAGTGATGAGGAACAAAGCCGAGCACAACGCGACGAGCGCGAGGTACGACGATCTGCGTCGAATCATATGGGTCCTTCCTGTGATCCGAGAACCGAACAGTTCGCCTACGCCCACCGGGCGGGTGCCGGCGTGTCCGCGAGCAGGGGGCGTCGATAGGACAGGTCGTCGGTGTCCCGCGTGCCCGTCGGGAAGCCCTGACGGAGGAAGTACGGCGACGCCAGGATCGAGGCGTCGGCGGCCGCGCTCCATTCGACGGTGGATCTGCGGACTGCGATCCGCCACGTGCCGTCGCGCTTCTCGAGCCGGTCGATGTACCGCCCGCTCATCAGCTGGACCGTGCGCGCGTCCGGTCCCAGCAGGCCGACGAGCACATAGCTCTCGCAGTGGGCGGTGTCGCCGTCGATCTCGCAGAGGTGGGTGGTGACGTTGTGGGTGTGTGCCCGTGAGGTGGCGGCGTGCACGGTGTTCGCCCACTGCGCGTAGTCCGGACCGCTGTTGACGGTCGTGCCGTGCTCGTCGATCCCGTCGTCGTGGTAGGTGCTGCAGAGCAGGTCGGCGTCGTGCCGGTCGCATCCGCGAGCATGTGCTGCGATGCAGTCGAGGATGGCGGTGCGGTCGAGGAGGTACCGGACGTCGCGTTGGAGGGCGTCGAGGCCGCTCACGCGACTGCCTCTTCACCGACAAGCGTGGTCCGGTGCATCAACCGAGGAGACGTGGGGGAGTAGGGGACTGCTCGATGCAGCATGCCGGTGTTGTCCCACAGCACCAGATCGCCCGGACGCCAATGGTGCCGGAGCGAGAAGCGCGGTTGTGTGGACCAGGCGAGAAGCCGGGCGACGAGGCGTTGTCCCTTCTCCTCCGGCCACCCCACCACATGGGATGCGGTCGCACCGATCAGCAGCGACTTGCGGCCGTTGCGTCGGGTCCACACGAGCGGATGATCGCGCTCGGGAACTCGCGCCCAGGCTGCTTCCTGCCTTTCGGTCGGGTCCGGGTTCGCGAGCCGCTGTGCGTTCGCGAAGCTGTGGACGACGCGAAGGTTCTCGAACTCCGCTTTGTCCCGGTCGGACAGTGCCTCGTACGCCGCATAGGTGTTCGCGAATTCGGTGTCGCCACCTTCGTCCGACACCCGGAGCGCCGTGAGCAGAGTTCCCTTCTGGGGGATCTCGTCGGTGGCACCGTCGATATGCCAGTGGAAGGTGCCCTGGTTGTACGACGCGAGCACGGTCTCGGCCGGGTCGAGGCTGATGGCCGATACCTCGGGATGATCCTGATGGCCACCCACCGGAGGGACGACGACCTCGCCGAGCATCCTGCTCAACGCCACGAGATCGGCATCGGCGATGCCGGTTTCGTGGAAGACGACGACACCGTATTCGTCGAGGAGTTCACGGCATCGCTCGGCCACGCGTGAATGGTTGAGGGAGCGCCCGTCGACGCCGGAGATCTCGACGCCGATCTTTGCGGAGATCGGCTTGGTATCGGCAAACACGGTGGTCTCCTCTGTCCAGGAAGTAATACTCTCTTTCTGGGAGAGTACTGTTCTCAACGTTGAATGGGAATGCGATTGCGGAGGTGTTCGATGCGAATCGGGCTCACGGGCGGAGCGTCGTCCACGGACAGGATCGTGAAGCAGGCACAGAAGGCGGAGGCCGAGGGATTCACGTCCCTGTGGTTCGCGAGCACCGTCGCGGGCGACCCGCTGGCGGCTCTCGCGGTGGCCGGTCGGGAGACAGGATCGATCGAGCTCGGCACCGCCGTGCTCCAGACCTACCCCTGCCACCCATTACTGCAGGCGAACCGCGCCGCGGCCGTCGCCGAGGCCATGGGCCGGCCGGGATTCACACTCGGGTTGGGACCGTCGCACGAGAGCCTGGTCCGGGACGTCTACGGACTGTCGTACGACACCCCGGGACAGAACACCGAGGAATACATCCGGATCGTCACGGCTCTCCTGCGCGGTGAGGAGGTCGACTTCCAGGGAGAGGACTGGTCCACCCACAGTGCGGGACGGATGGTCTCCGTTGCGCACGAGGTGCCCGTTCTGTTGTCCGCCATGTCGCCGCGGATGCTGCGGGTCGCGGGGGAGTACGCCGACGGGACGGTCCTGTGGATGGCGGCGCCGAAGGTGATCGAATCGCGGATCGCCCCCGCGATCAATGCGGCCGCCGCGCGGGCGGGCCGGCCGGAGCCGCGCATCGTGGCGGGACTGCCCGTCGCGGTCCACGACGACGCGGACGCCGCGCGTGATGCGGTCGCCGCGACCGCCACGTCCTACGCGGGGATGCCCAGCTATCGACGGGTCCTGGAGGAGGCGGGCGCGAGTACCCCGGCGGACATCGCGATCGTCGGCGACGAGGAGTCGGTGCGCCGGCAGCTGCAGGGTTTGCTCGATGCGGGCGTCACCGACGTCTGGGCGGCAATCTTCCCTGTCGGCGACGATCCGCGTGCGTCGCTCCGCCGCACCCGCACTTTCCTGAGTGCGCTCACCACCGAATAGCGGTCGTCGGAACCGACCGAGACCGGTGTTGTTGTCGATTTCTCGCGGAAACTCGACAACAACACCGGTCTCGATCTGCTCGGAATCGGAATCAGGCGGCGGGACGCCCCTGATCGCGCAGGGCGGAGAGGGCATCGATGCGCTCGACTGCCTCGGCGACGATGCGGTCGATCAGCTCCTGGCAGCTCGGCAGGTCGTCGAGCATGCCCACGACCTGACCGGAGGCGAGCACACCGGCGGCGGTGTTGCCCTCCACCAGGCCGGCCTTGAGGAGCATGGGGGTGTTGGCGGCCATGATGATCTGCTGCCAGGTGCGGTCGCTCGCCTTCTTCATGGCGAGGCCGTCCTTGACGATGGTCGACCACTTCATGCCCGTCATCGACTTGAACTTCGTCGCGTTCCGCGCGGCCGCGAGCAGTCCCTTCGCGTAGGTGGACTTCTCGAGGCTGTTCACCAGGTCGGTGTTCAGGACCCGGTGCGGCATGCCGTCGACCTTGAGTGACACCGTGGTGTCCTGCAGTCCCCGCGAAAGGTACTGCTGCTTCACCGAATCGGGAACGGCACTGTCGCTCGTGAGCAGGAACCGAGTGCCCATCGCGATGCCGGCCGCGCCGTAGGACAGCGCGGCGGCCAGACCGCGACCGTCGAAGAAGCCACCGGCGGCGACGACGGGGATGTCGACGGCGTCGAGGACGCTCGGCAGCAGCAGGGTCGTCGCGACGGGACCGGTGTGGCCACCGCCCTCGCCGCCCTGCACGATCACCGCGTCGGCGCCCCACGAGGCGACCTTCACGGCGTGCTTGGCAGCACCGATCGACGGGATCACGACGATGCCGTGATCCTTGAGCTCGGCGATCAGCTCCCTCTTCGGTGCGAGGGCGAACGACGCTACCTTCACCTTCTCGCGGATCAGCAGGTCGATGCGCTCACCGGCGTCCGAGGCGTCGGCGCGGATGTTGACGCCGAACGGCTTGTCGGTCAGCGACTTCGTCTTCGCGACCGCTGCTTCGAGCTCGGGATAGGTCATCGTCGCCGACGCGAGGATGCCGAGACCACCGGCGTTCGACGTCGCGGCGGTGAGCCGCGGGCCGGACACCCAGCCCATGCCCGTCTGGACGATGGGGTGCTCGATGCCCACGAGCTCCGTCAGTGCCGTGCGCAGGGTGCTCACAGTGCGACCTCACGGTCGCGGAGTCCCTTGGGGTCGATCACCTCTCGGATCAGACGCAGTTCCTCGGCGGTGGGTTCGCGGGTCATGCCGGCCTCGTCGAGGCCGGCGACCTCGAAGGAGGTGTTCTCGGCGACGGTCACGGCCTCGACACCCGGGTGCAACGAGAGCGCCCGGAAGCTGTGGCCGGGGCCGCCGAAGTCGAAGACACCGAGGTTGGTGATGACCCGCGCGATGTCCAGGAAGCGGTACGCCGGGTTCTCGGGATCGACCTTGTCGTATCCGACACCCGAGACGATGTCGACCGTGTCGACGAACACGCGCGAGGAGTGCTTGCCGACCCAGTAGCTGGTCGCGTGGTTGATCGTGTTGCCGGGAGCGCCGCGCACACCGAACATCTGGCGCGTCGGCTGCTGGAGCGGACCGAAGGCCGACAGGTTCTGATTGCCGTACCGGTCGATCTGGTTGGCACCCATCACGACGTGACGGCGACCCGACGCGACGACGTCGAACACCTTGCGGAACGGCATCCAGCCTTCGATCGGTGCCTTCGCGCCGAGGGCCGGGACGTCGGCGAGGATGAGTGCTTCACCGTCGGTGATCAGCAGGTCGGGCTCGGTGGTGAGCTTGGCCAGGCGTGCACCGATCTGCGGCAGTGTCGCCATCGGGCTCGCCATGATCTCGCCGGCACCCGAGAAGATGTCGGCGCATGCGATCGCGCAGTACTCGGCGCGGGTCACGGTCTCGGTGGTGGTCATGCCTGCTCCTGTGCGAACTTCTGGACTGCGGCCTGGTAGTCGTCCTCGCTGCCCGAGAGGAAGCGGTCGACGAATGCCTGCCATGCCTCGGGGTCCTTGGCGGACTCGGCGTAGTGGCGCTGGAACTTCTCGTCGCGGCCGTAGCTGTCGCCCGCGAGGGTGAAGTGCGCCCCGTTCGGTGCTTCGACGATCCCGTCGACCATCATGCGGTTGAGTAGGAGCTGCTGGAGTGGAACCTCTTTCACGAGCTGCTCGGTCTCGACGATCTTCTCGACCGAGACGTAGCGTCGTTCGGCGGCCATGCAGTAGAGGTCGTCGAAGTACGGGTCGACACCCTGGTAGCCGGCGTTGCCGTGCTTGTCGCCGATGTTGAGGTGCACGAACGCCGCGTCGAGGTTCAGCGCCGGCATGGCGATGAGGGTCTCGGTGCCGTCCGGACCGGGATACGGCGAGGTGACGGTCTTCAGTTCGCCTTCCCAGAAGTCGACGACGGCCGAGCCCAGGCCTGCGCGGATGGGCAGGAACGGCAGGCGTGCCGCGGCAGCCTCCAGGCCGCACTTGATCATGCCCTCGTCCATCTCGCGGGCGACGATCTCGCCGCCCGTACGGGCCTTGGCGAACCACGGATCGTAGAACGGTGCCGAGTCGAGCGAGACGAATCCGTAGTAGGCCTTCTTCACCTTGCCCGCCGAGCACAGCAGACCCAGATCGGGGCCGCCGTAGGTGACGACGGTCAGATCCTTCACGTCCGAGCGGAGGATCGCCCGCACGAGGGCCATGGGCTTGCGGCGCGACCCCCAGCCACCGAGGCCGATGGTCATTCCGCTGCGCAGCTCGCCGACCACGTCGTCGAGCGACATTCTCTTGTCACGCATGGTGTTCCGAACTCCTGGTGGTGTGAGGCGTCAGCTGTTGCTGCGCGGCTTTCCTGTTGCGACGAACTCGTCGCGGTGCTCGTCGGCGATGCCGGCGAGATTCAGCTCGAAGGTGAAACCCTGCTCGAGGCGGTAGCTCGTCTTCACGTCGACGGGGTCGATGCGGTTGATGGCTTCCTTCGCACGGCGGATGACGCGGGTGTCCTTCGCGGCGATCATCTCGGCGACCTCGCGTGCGGTGGCGTCGAGTTCGCTGCGCGGCACGACCTTGTACACCGAGCCGAAGTGCTCGAGCTGCTGCGCGGTGACGTTCTGCGCCGTGTAGTAGAGGGTGCGCATCATGTGCTGGGGGACGAGGCGCGCGAGATGCGTTGCGGCGCCGAGTGCACCGCGGTCGACCTCGGGCAGGCCGAAGACGGCGTCGTCGGNCGGAGGCGACGATGACGTCCGCGTTGCCGACGAGGCCGATGCCGCCTCCGACGCAGAAGCCGTTGACGGCGACGATCACCGGTACCTCGCAGTCGTAGACGGCGGCGAATGCCGCGGCACACCCGTGGTTGGCGGCGATCAGGGCGTCGAACCCTTCGGTGGCCTGCATTTCCTTGATGTCCACACCCGCGTTGAAGCCTCTGCCCTCGGCGCGCAGGATCACCGCGTGGGTGTCGAGACTGCGCCCGGCCGTGGTCACGGCCTCGGCCAGGTCGAACCAGGCCTGTGAGGGGAGAGCGTTCACGGGCGGGAAGTCGACGGTGACCGTGGTGATACCGGCGCTGTCGGAGGTCGAGGTGATGCCCATGGCATGTTCCTAACGTCTGTACCAAACCAAGCGATTGCTTGGTAAGTTAGCACAGGATAGCCGCCGGACCCAGAGGGTCGAAGGGCCGTAGGGTCGAAGTACGACCGATCATCGAGGAGAGAAGATGCCCGAAGCAGTAATCGTGTCCGCAGTACGGTCGCCGATCGGGCGAGCACGCAAGGGCTCGCTCGCGTCGATCCGCCCGGACGACCTGGCGACCCAGATGGTCGCCGCAGCGCTCGCGAAGGTCCCCGATCTCGATCCCACCGAGATCGACGACCTCATGCTCGGCTGCGGCCAGCCCGCCGGACAGTCCGGCTTCAACATCGCCCGCGTGGTCGCGGTGCAGCTCGGCTACGACTTCCTTCCCGGCGTGACCGTCAACCGGTACTGCTCGTCGTCGCTGCAGACCACCCGCATGGCGCTGCACGCCATCAAGGCCGGCGAGGGCGACGTGTTCGTCTCCGCCGGCGTCGAATCGGTGTCGAGCTTCGTGACCGGCA
Organism: Rhodococcus sp. C26F; assembly: GCF_053345925.1. NCBI lineage: Bacteria > Bacillati > Actinomycetota > Actinomycetes > Mycobacteriales > Nocardiaceae > Rhodococcus > Rhodococcus sp. C26F. The sequence goes on along the minus strand of NZ_JBKFBA010000027.1, from coordinate 37,284 downwards.
ACGCCGACGGCCTGCCCGACACCAAGAACCCGCTGTTCGACGACGCCCAGGCGCGTACCGCCAAGCTCGCCGAAGGCGGAGTGCCGTGGACCGACCCGCGCACCGAGGGCCTGCTCCCCGACGTCTACGTCGCGATGGGACAGACCGCCGAGAACGTCGCGTCCCACACCGGCATCTCGCGCGAGGACCAGGACCGCTGGGGAGTGCGCTCGCACAACCGCGCCGAGGAAGCCATCAAGAGCGGCTTCTTCGAGCGGGAGATCACCCCGGTGACCCTCGCCGACGGCACGGTCGTCAGCACCGACGACGGTCCGCGTCCGGGCACCAACTACGAGGCCGTCAGTCAGCTCAAGCCGGTCTTCCGCCCGGACGGCACGGTGACCGCCGGCAACGCGTGCCCGCTCAACGACGGTGCGGCCGCTCTGGTGATCATGTCCGACACGAAGGCGAAGGAACTCGGGCTGACCCCGCTCGCGCGCATCGTCTCCACCGGTGTCTCGGGCCTGTCGCCGGAGATCATGGGCCTCGGACCGATCGACGCGACCCGCAAGGCTCTCGCCAACGCGAACATGGGCATCGACGACATCGACCTGTTCGAGATCAACGAGGCGTTCGCCGTGCAGGTGCTCGGCTCGGCGCGTGAGCTGAAGATCGACGAGGACAAGCTCAACGTCTCCGGTGGCGCGATCGCCCTCGGTCACCCCTTCGGCATGACCGGTGCCCGCATCACCGCGACACTCATCAACAACCTGCAGACCCACGACAAGCAGTTCGGCGTCGAGACGATGTGCGTCGGCGGCGGCCAGGGCATGGCGATGGTGCTCGAGCGGTTGAGCTGAGCGAATTCCGTTCGGGTGGGCCGGACTCCGGTCCGGTCCACCCGGCGGCGCGCGTGAGGGGGATGCGTGCGGCTACCAGGGTCCGGACGTGTCGCGCCAGCCCTTGCGGATGATCTTCCCGGTCGCGTTGCGCGGCAACATCTCACGGGTCAGCGTCCACTGCGTCGGTACCTTGAAGTACGCGAGCCGCTCGGAGGCGAAAGTCGTCAGTTCCTCGGCGGTGACCGAACGGCCTTCGGCGAGCACGACCACCGCGGCGACCTCCTGCCCCCACTCGGGGTGCGGCGCGCCGGTGACCATGCACTCGCGCACTGCGGGGTGCTGCGACAGCACGCCCTCGACCTCCGAGGGGTAGACGCTCTCGCCGTTCTGTTCGATGAGATCGGCCCGCCTGCCCACCAATCGCAACCGGCCGTTCTCGACGACGCCGAAATCTCCTGTGCGCAACCAGCGGTCGGGAGTGATCGCCTCGGCCGTCGCGGCCTCGTCGTCCCAATAGCCCAACATGACGAACGGGCTGCGCACACACACCTCGCCCACCTGGCCGTCGGGGAGCCATGCGCCCGTCCGGTCCCGGATCTCCAGGCTCACCGTGATGATCGGTGCCCCCACCGTGCCCGGATACTCTTCGAGTTCCGCGGCGGAGGCCACGGCGATCGACGTGCTGCACTCGGTGATGGTGTAACTGTCGACCATCGCGTGCTTGCCGAACGGGAGCCCTTCGCGCAGGCGCTGTTTGAACTCCGGCGTCGACGGCTCCGAGGACAACGTGAAGCGGTTCAGGGAGGTCAGGTCGTAGCGGTCGAGATCCTCGTCCTCGAGCATCCGCGCCGCCATCGACGGCACGGCCATCCAGTGCGTCACCTGCTCCGCCTCGATGAGCTCGAGCACCGGACGCACACCGAACCAGCCCTGGTTCATCACCACGGTGCTGCCGGTCGCCAGGCGCGGAACGATCGTGTTGTGCAGGCTCGTGATGTGGAACAGCGACGACGTCAGCAGGTACCGCGAATCCGACGGCACCGACCGCTCGTACGCGGCCCCCGTCCAGATCGTCGCGATCGCGTCGAGGTACCGGTGGTAGTCGACCACTGCCAGCAGATTCCGCTGCGAGTGCAACGCACCCTTCGGATCCCCGCTCGTGCCCGAGGTGTACAGGAGGACGGCCGGATCGTCCTCGGCGACCCTCGGGGGCGGCGGCTGCGCGCCGTCGAATTCGGCGATGAGGCGCGGCAGATCCTCCTCGATCGACAGCACCACCGTCTGCGCACGGTCGATGCCGGCCACGGCCGCAGCACGCGGACCGTCGACGAAGAGCACCCGGGGCCGCGAATGACGGATACCGAATTCGAGTTCCGGTTGCACCCACCACGCGTTCAGGCCCACCGAGATCGCACCGAGGGCCTGCGTCGCCCAGAAGGCGGTGACCCACTCGGGCCGGTTCGCCGACAGGATCGCGACCCGGTCGCCCACGCCCACCCCGTACCGCTCGTGGAGCGCCGCGGCGAGGGCGTACGACATGCGCGCGTTCCGGGCGAAGGTGATCCGCTGATCGGTCGTGACCAGATACTCGCGGTCGCCCCAGGCGAGGGACTGCGAGAGCAGATCCGCCACGGCGACGTCGCGTCTGCGCATGACGGGCATCTCGGTGCCCAGGACGTCCTGCACGACGATCTCGAACTCGCCGCCCGGACCGGTGAGTCGCGATACCAGCTGATCGAGGAAATGGGAGGGATCGGAGGGGATGGTCATCGCCTGTATCCCACCGGTGCCCCTGCACGCTTCACGAACGTCCCCTCCTCCATCGAGTGCGTACCGCCAGAATCTCACGACGGGTCACCCCGACTCCGAATGTACCGGTGAGTGGGACGGGCGGTGACGGTCACCATCGCTCTCCCTAGCCTGTGACCTGGGCGTCTGTGGAAAAGCGAGGTCCTGTCTCCGTCGGGCCGCCGCCCGGCGCCCCTGTGAGAAAGGACCGAAGACGAATGACCGCAACGACGTCGACGCCCGCGCAGTGGCGAGGCCACGACCTGGGTGCCCGCACGATCCGCTACGACGAGCGGGACGCGATCCTGTACGCGCTCGCGGTGGGCGCCGGCGCGGCGGACCTCGATCTCGTGTTCGAGGACCGGCTGCGGGTGTTGCCGACGTTCGCCCTGACGCTGGCCCAGTGGGCACCGGATGCGCTCGGTGCGCTCGGTGCCTTCGACACGGCCACCGCGCTCCACGGTTCCCAGAGCCTCGAGGTGCTCGCACCGTTGCCACGCTCCGGGGAGATCGCGATGTCGGCGCGCGTCGGTGAGGTCTGGGACAAGGGCCGGGCAGCGGTCTTCGAGGTCGTCGTCGAGAGCGAGTTCTTCGTCGCGACGTGGTCGTTGTTCGCACCGGGAGCGGGAGGTTTCGGCGGCGAGCGCGGACCGTCGGCGCCGTCCGCACCGGAGGGGGATGCCGACGTGGTCGGCACGCTCGCCACCCGCGCCGACCAGGCGGCGCTTTACCGGCTGACCGGCGACCGGCACCACATCCACATCGATCCCGAGGCTGCAGCGCGAATCGGGCAACCCCGCCCCATCCTGCACGGCCTGTGCACGCTGGCGGCCGCGACCCTGCCTCTGGCCGACATGCTCGGGGCGCACCCCGCCGACCTGAAGACGTTGTTCGGGCGGTTCGCGGCCCCCGTCTTCCCCGGTGATGCGGCACAGGTCCGCGCCTGGGGTGACGCAGTGGACGTCCGGTTCGACGTCGTCACGGCGACCGGCGCCGTCCTGTCCGGCGGTCGCGCCGTTTTTGCTTGATCGCCACAACCGTCTGGAGGAAAGACTTGGACACGTTCGCAGAAGTAGTGCGCGCTCGTCACGGTGACCCGAAGGTAGGGTTGCGTTTCGAGGACCAGCAGTGGACCTGGGGCGAGGTGGTTCAGGAAAGCGCCGATCGTGCCGCCGCGATCGTCGCGACCGTGCCTGCTCCCGCAGATCGGCAGCGCCACATCGGGGTGCTGCTCGAGAACGTCCCGGACTTCGTCTTCTGGATGGGCGCCGGTGCCCTGGCCGGAGCAGCCGTCGTGGGCATCAACGCCAGCCGCAGCGGCCCCGAGATCGCCCGCGACATCGCGCACGCGGACATCGACCTCGTCGTCACCGAATCCCGCCTCGCCCATCTGCTCGAGGACACCGGCCACGGACTGCCGGCCGACCGCATCCTCGACATCGACGGCGATCGCTACGCGGAGTTCCTCGCGCCGTTCCGCGGCGCGGATCTGCCGGAGACGATCCCGTCCACCGACGACATCGCATTGTTGCTGTTCAGTTCCGGTTCCACCGGCGCTCCGAAGGCCGTGATCGTCGGCCAGGGCCGGCTCGCGCGCCTCCTCGGTACGCTCACCGAACGTGTTGGCATGCGCGAGGATTCGGTCGCCTATCTGTGCATGCCGCTCTTCCACGGAAACGCACTCATGCTCAACCTCGGCACGGCCATGCGGGCCGGCGCGACCGTCTGCCTGATCCGGAGGTTCTCCGCGAGCCGGTTCTCCGACGACATCCACCGCTACGGCGCCACTTTCGTCAACTACGTGGGCCGGGCCCTGTCGTACATCCTCAGCCGGCCGGAAGACCCCCGCGACCGCGCGAGCACCCTCGAACTCGCGTTCGGCACCGAGGCATCCGAAGCCGACGTGGCCCGCTTTTCCGAACGCTTCGGCTGCACGGTCGTCGAAGGCTACGGGATGAGCGAAGGCGTCTTCCGCATCAACCGCACCCCCGACACCCCGACCGGATCGCTCGGGGTCGCCGTCGGAGGCGTCGATGTCCGGATCCTCGACGAGGACACCGGGCAGGAGTGCCCCCGCGCCCGTTTCGACGAGACCGGTCGCCTCCTCAACAGTGACGCCGTCGGACAGATCGTCGCGTGCGGTGCCGCCCACACCTTCGAGGGCTACTACAAGAATCCCGAGGCGATGGCCGATCGGGTCAAGGGCGACGACTTCTGGTCGGGGGACCTCGGGTACCGCGACGAGAACGGCTTCTTCTACTTCGCCGGAAGATCCTCCGACTGGCTTCGCGTCGACAGCGAGAACTTCTCCGCCACTCCCGTCGAGCGCATCATCCTGCGGGTGCCGGGCATCCTGTCCGCCCCGGTCTTCGCCGTGCCCGATCCCACGACCGGGGATCAGGTCATGTGCGCCGTCGAACTCGAGCCCGGCGCGGAGTTCGACCCGGCGGTGTTCGGGGCGACCCTCGCCGAGCAGCCCGACATGGGAGACAAGTGGTGGCCGCGATTCGTGCGCGTCACCGCGCAGATCCCGCTGACGGGCAGCAACAAGGTGAACAAGGCCCCGCTGCGGGCGGTTGCGTGGAGCACCCCCGACACGGTCTACGTGCGTGTCGGACGGACCTCCGAGTACGTCCTGCTCGACGACGCGGAACGCACGCGCATCGAGCGGGAGTTCGTGGCCAACGGCCGGGCGGCCCTGTTGCCGACCACCGAACCTGCGCCGGTTGCATGATCGCGGTCCGGCCCGGTCTCACGACATCGGAAGGTCTCGACCAGTGAGATGTCCTCATCAGGGGTGATACCGATCACCTAGCGTTTCGGTCGTATCGCGACGGAATGCTCCAGCGGACTCCGCCGCCTGACCTCCTCAACGCTTCCCTCCCGAAAGGACGGACGACCGTGAGCATCGGCACTTCCGAACAATCCGAGATCCGCGAGATCGTCGCCGGGTCGGCTCCCGCCCGCTTCGCCCGGGGCTGGCACTGCCTCGGCCTGTCGAAGGACTTCAAGGACGGCAAGCCGCACTCGATCGAGGCCTTCGGGACCAAGCTCGTGGTGTGGGCCGACAGCAACGACGAGATCAAGATCCTCGACGCGTACTGCCGGCACATGGGCGGGGACCTCAGCCGGGGCACCGTCAAGGGCGACGAGATCGCGTGTCCCTTCCACGATTGGCGCTGGGGCGGCAACGGTCGCTGCAAGAACATCCCGTATGCGCGGCGAGTTCCTCCGATCGCGAAGACCCGCGCATGGCACACCCTCGATCAGGACGGCATGCTCTTCGTGTGGCACGACCCGCAAGGGAACCCGCCGCCGGCCGACGTGACCATCCCGCGCATCGAAGGTGCGACGAGCGACGAGTGGACCGACTGGGTCTGGTACACCACCGAGGTCGACACGAACTGCCGGGAGATCATCGACAACATCGTCGACATGGCGCACTTCTTCTACGTGCACTACTCCTTCCCGGTCTACTTCAAGAACGTCTTCGAAGGCCACGTGGCCAGCCAGTTCATGCGTGGTCAGGCTCGTATGGACGCTCGTCCGCACGCGGACGGACAGCCGAAGATGCTCGGAAGCCGCTCCGACGCGAGCTACTTCGGACCGTCCTTCATGATCGACGATCTCGTCTACCAGTACGAGGGTTACGACGTCGAGTCGGTCCTCATCAACTGCCACTACCCGGTCTCCCAGGACAAGTTCGTCCTGATGTACGGCATGATCGTCAAGAAGTCCGATCGCCTCGAAGGCGAGCAGGCCCTGCAGACCGCCCAGCAGTTCGGGAACTTCATCGCGAAGGGCTTCGAACAGGACATCGAGATCTGGCGGAACAAGACCCGCATCGACAACCCGCTCCTGTGCGAGGAGGACGGCCCCGTCTACCAGCTGCGACGCTGGTACGAGCAGTTCTACGTCGACGTCGAGGACGTCGAGCCGGCGATGACCGACCGCTTCGAGTTCGAGATGGACACCACCCGTCCGGTGGCCGCGTGGATGAAGGAGGTCGAGGAGAACATCGCCCGCAACGCCGCCCTCGAAGAACAGGCCGGCGCTGCGGAGCAGTCTGGCAGCGGCGCTGCGGAGCAGCCGGGCAGCGCGCAGCAGCCCACCACGGCGGGGTAGGAGCGAAGAACATGCAGAACCGGATGGAACCGTTGCGGTGCGGCGAATGCGCCGCGCAGGTGCTCGTCCAGAAGAACAGCTGGGAGCACACGTCCATCCAGTGGAACACCGACGCGCACCGTCGTTGTCCCGTCGTCCGGGACGACGACGGGCGCNCCGCCCCGGTGCGCCCCGGATGTCGTGCACGCACCTCGACGCCGCGATCGCCAAGGCGGCCGCCTCGGGAGTCATCGAGGTCTTCGACGACACCCCGATCCGAGCCCCCATCGTGCAGTGACCTCTTCAGCTTCCGACTACCTCCCGAAGGACCAGTGATGACCGAAACCCTCGATCTCGACCGCTCGTACTACGGCCCGTGGGCCGTCGTCGCCGGGGGCTCCGAAGGCGTCGGCGCGGCATTCGCCGACGAATTGAGCCGCGCGGGTTTCGATCTCGTGCTCATCGCGCGTAAGCCGGGCCCGTTGGAGGAGACGGCGGACAAGGCACGGAGCAACGGCGTGCAGGTGCGCACCCTCGCGCTGGATCTGCTCGACGACGATGCCGTGGAAGAGATCCGCAAGGCGACCGAGGACATCGAGGTCGGCCTGTTCATCTTCAACGCCGGCGCGAACAGCTACGGCCACGAGTTCGTCACCGGCGACCTCGACGGGTTCCGCGGCGTGATCGAACTCAACGTCCACCGGCAGATCGAGTTGTCGCACCTGTTCGGTGGACCGATGAAAGAGCGCGGGCGCGGCGGCATCATGCTGCTCGGGTCGCTCTCCGGCTACATGGGTGCTGAACACCAGAGCATCTACGCGGCCTCGAAGGCGTTCAGCCGCGTCTTCGCCGAAAGTCTGTGGCTCGAGCTCGCACCGCACGGCGTGCACGTGGTCGAACTCGTACTCGGTGTCACCCGCACCCCGGCGATGGTGCGCGCGGGCCTGAACTTCGACATCCCGGGGATGCTCGTCGCCGAGCCGGAGGACGTCGCACGTGAGGGTCTCGAGCACCTCCAGGACGGCCCGGTGTGGGTCGCCGGCGGCAACTACGAAGCTGCGGTCAAGCGCAGTGGCTTCCCGCGGAACAAGCTCGTCGAGGGCGCGGCAGCAGCGATGCGGGCCCTGCTGAACCGCTGATCCGCAGATCCCACCTACTCGTCCCCGGGTGC
>NZ_JBKFBA010000027.1:0-29394 GCF_053345925.1 Rhodococcus sp. C26F | reverse complement strand
ATCTCACGCCTCATGTGGAGAGCATCCGTTCCGGAACGGATCCCCCGGGACGAGGAAGACCCCGCACCGCCCAGAGGCGGTACGGGGTCTTCGCTCGGTGCAACGGGTTCAGAAGTCGATGCGCACGCGGTCGCTCTTGGGCCTGGCCTGGCATGCGAGGACGTACCCGTTGGCGATGTCCTCCTCGTCGAGGATCGCGGACGGCGGGGTGTCGACGTCGCCTTCGACGACGGTGCACGCGCACGACCCGCACTCGCCTTCCCGGCACGAGTAGGGCACGTCGAGGCCCTTCGACAGCATGACGTCCACGAGAGTCGCGCTGCGCGGCCAGACGAGGTCGTGTTCCTCGCCGTCGAGCTGCACCGTCACGGAGGCGGCGTCGGTGTCCGACTCGTCGATCTCGACGGCAGGTACGTCGGCGAACGGATCGCCGGACAGGGAGGTGAAGACCTCGGCGTGGATGCGGTCCTTCGGGACGCCGGCCAGCAGCAGGCCTTCGCGGACGGTGTCCATGAACGGCCCGGGTCCGCACATGTACGCGCGGTGATCGGCGAAGGCGGAGACCAGGGTCGCGAGCTGCCGCGGCGTCGGCAGGCCCTGCACGCTCTCGAGCCAGTGCACGACGGTGAGGGCAGCGGCGTGCCGGGCGGCGAGTTCGCGCAGCCTCTCGGCGAAGATGACGGACTTCTCGTCGCGGTTGCCGTAGACGAGCACCACGTTGCGATTGCCGCTGTGGAGAGCCGACTCGAGGATGGACAACACCGGCGTGATACCGCTGCCTCCGGCGAACAGTACGAGCTTCTCGGTGAGATCGACCGGAGTGAACACACCCGCCGGGGGCAGCACCTCGAGGGTTTGCCCTGCAGTGATGTTGTCGCACAGCCAGTTCGAGCCGTATCCGTCGGCGGTGCGCTTGACGGTGACCTTGAGAGGCTCGCCGGTGTGGGGGGAACTCGCGAGCGAGTAGCACCGTGCCACGGAACCGGTCCGATCGCTCGGGATTCGCAGGGTGAGGAACTGTCCCGGTTTGTAGGCGAAGTCCGCGCGGCGCTCTTCGGGCACGTCGAACACCAGCGAAACGGCGTCGGCGGTTTCCTGGACGACTGCACCGACGGTCAGTACGACGGAGCGTGAACCGACCGGTGTCTCAACGGCTGTCATCGCAGTGGGTTCCCTTCGATACGAGTACTTCTCGATCGGACCACGGTAGAACGCCGACGGACGCCGACGCCCGTNGGGAGGAGACGGGCGTTCGGATCAGGCGGTGCGCACGCTGCGTGGGATCAGCAAGGTGATCCCGATGGTCACCACGGAGAGCGCGATGAGCATGCCGCCGACCATGTTGATTCCCGCGAGTGGGGTCGCAGCGAACGCGAGCAGCATGGTTGCGATCGACGTTCCGACACCCTGACCCGCGGTACGCAGCACGGCGTTCGTGCCGGTCGTCTCGCTGGTGTTGTGCTCGGGCACGGACTCGACGATCAGGTTCGGAATCGCCGTGTAGGCGAAGGCGGTCGCGACCGACACCACGACGACCATCGCGGTCATGGCCACCACGGAGTGGTGCGCGGTGAGCATGACGACGACGCCGACGATGAACAGGGCGGTGCCGAGCAGCATCGACGCGCGTGAACCCACCGCGGCGGAGATCCGGCCGCTCAGCGGAGTGCAGACGAATCCGAACAGGGAGCCGATGAACGAGAGCCAACCCGCGTGCGTTGCGCTCAGGCCCAGGCCGAAGTCGCCGGTGGACGGTGTCTGCATGATGATCGGAATGATCATGGTGACCACGCCCAGCGGTCCCGCCGCGATCGCGACGGTGGCCAGCATCGTGAGCGAGAACTTGCGGTCGGCGAACAGGCGCACGTTGATGATGGGGGAGGGTGTGCGCAGTTCCCACCGCACGAACAGGACCAGAGCGACGGCCCCACCCAGGATGAGACCGAGGGTCCGCGGGTCCGACCAACCCCATGCCTGGGACTTGTTGACGCCGAGCAGGATCGCGGCGACCGCGCCGGCGAAGGAGACCGCACCGATGTAGTCGATCTTCTCGGAGGTCCCGGTGGGCCGGCGCCACGGGAGGACGAACCAGACGAGCAGCAGGGCGAAGATCGCATATGCGGCTGCGACGACGAAGATCATGTGCCAGCTGGCGTTGTCGATCAGCAGACCGGCGACGAGCAGCGACGCCGAACCTGCGGCGACCGCCGAGCCGGAGATCAGTGCGACGGCAACGGGAACGCGGGAAGCGGGAAGATGCTCGCGCGCCAGCCCGATGCACAGCGGCAGGATCGCACCGGCCACACCTTGGATCGCGCGGCCGATGATGATGCTGGTGAGGCTGTCACCGAGGGCGCTGACCATCGAGCCGAGCGCCGCGACGGCGAGCAGGACCATCAGGATCCGTTCCCGGCCGTACATGTCGCCGAGTCGACCACACACGGCGGCCGAGGCGGCCGAGACGAGAAGGAAGGCCGTCACCGCCCATCCGACCGTCGATGCGTTGCTGTCGAATTCGGTGATCAACGTCGGGATCGCGGCGAACATCATCGATGTTTCGAAGGCACTGATGATCTCGACGGCGATCAGGACCGACACGATCACCCATACCGGTTGCTGCCGGTCGAACCGGCTCCGCCCCTTCGGGGTTGCGGATTCCGGCTGGGAGAGTTCATTGGCGTAGGACGTCAAAGCACATTCCAGACTCTCGGCGGCCCGATCGCGGGCCGTGTTTCCTGCCCCACGAATGGGAGTGGCTCGGATCACTGGTATCGCAGGTGAGAGCTGTCACGCTGTTCTATCTCGCTGAGCGAGACCGGTTTTGGTGCGTCAGATGAGCGCGGCCTCGTGGACCGCGCGGTCGAACTCGGGCAGTTCCGCGCCGTTGCGAAGGGTCGTCGCGAGCGACGGGTCGGCAAGATGCAGACGTCCGATGGCGACCAGATCGAACTCGTCGTCACCCAGCCGTCGTTCGAGTTCGGGAACGTTGTTGCGCACAGGTGCGCTGCCCTGGAGGCGGCTCTCCCGCAACGTCGTCGCGATTCCGACACTACCTACGGCCATCGAATGTGCGCCGGTGACCTTCTTGGCCCAGCCTGCGAGTGTCAGGTCGCTGCCTTCGAAGGCCGGCATGTCGAAGCGGCGGATGCTCGCGTCGAAGACGTCGACGCCGGCTTCCTTCAAGGGGGTGAGGACGGCTTTCAGTTCGTCCGGGGTGTGGGCGATCCGGGCTTCGTAGTTCTGCTGCTTGTGCTGCGAGAACCGGTAGAAGATCGGCAGGTCGTCGCCGATGCGCGCGCGGATGGCGGCGACCACCGCGGCGGGGAAACGGGTGCGGCGCTCGAGGTCGCCGCCCCATTCGTCGTCGCGGAGATTCGTTCCCTCCCAGAGGAACGCGTCGAGCAGATAGCCGTGCCCACCGTGCAGTGCGATGCCGTCGAATCCGACTCGGGCAGCGGCGGCCGCCGCGTCGGCATAGGCCGCGACGACCTGCTCGATGTCCTCCACGGTCATGGCCCGCGTGGGCGCTGAGGCCCGGGAGATGTAGTCCTCGCCGTAGGACGTCACGCCGAGCTCGCCCCAGACTCCCGACGGCCGCATGGGGACGAGGTCGGGGTCGACATCTGCGGTCATCGCGCCCCAGAGGGGGCCGACGTGCCAGAGCTGGGGGACGATGCGTCCACCCTCGGCGTGGACCGCGTCGACGACGCGACGCCAGCCGTCGAGGGCTTCTTCGCCGTGCATGTGTGGCACGCGGGGATTGTCGACTGCTGTCGGGTGATCGATCGCGACGCCCTCGGTGACGATCAGGGCCGTGCCGCCCGCCGCGCGTCGCCGGTAGTACTCCACGACATCCGGGCCGGGCACGCCACCCGGCGAGTGCGAGCGGGTCATCGGCGACATCACGATGCGGTTGCGGAGCTCGAGGGAACGGACCGTCAGGGGACGGAAGAGGGGGGACTCGGTATCCGGCATCGTGGTCTCGACTCTTTCGGCTCGTGCGGGCGACGGGTGCAGGCGGGTTCGGCCCACATCCGAGGTTGTACCCACCGCCCGGTCCGCGGGACAGGGACCTCCTGCTCAGTGAGACGTGCCGGCGGAAGGGCGAGGGGAGGGACGTGGATCGCGGGATACATCGAGTCCGCTGATCGGGAATTGTGCAACAGGTCACTCGCCTTGTACTCTGGGCATCACTCACAAGAATCAATTTCAATTCTTGCTTTCGTGGGTGATCGGATTCCGGAGAAAGGGTCGACGATGTCCGAGGCGCAACGTACGCAGGTCTCCCAGGCACCGAAGCGCGAACTGCCTGCATCGATGGTCGAGCGAATGACCCTCATCCTCGATGCCTTCGACGATCTCTCGTCGCGGCTCACCCTGGAAGAAGTCGCGTGCCGCACCCGGCTTCCGCGCTCGACGGTCCACCGCATCCTCGACCAGATGGTGCGACTCGACTGGATCGACCACGCGTCGTTCGGGTATTGCCTCGGACGTCGTGCGAAGTCCATGGGAGAGGGCGACAGTGGGCACATCCGCGTCCGTGAGGCCGCGGCACCGCTCCTCCACGAACTGCACATGACCACCGGGATGGTCTCGCACCTGTCCGTGCTCGACGGGCCCGACTGCGTCTACCTCGACAAGATCGGCGGCCAGCTCGCCGCGGCACTGCCGTCGCGGGTCGGCGGACGTGTCCCCGCCTACGCCACCGCCGGCGGCAAGGCGCTGCTCGCCGGACTCGAGCCGGAGCAGGTCGATGCCCTCTACGCCGGCCCGCAACTGCCGCGTCGCACCGAGCGGACCATCACCGATCTGTCGACCCTGCACCTCGAACTCAACCGCATCCGCCGTCGCCACGGTCTGGCCTTCGAGACCGGAGAGGCCACCGCCGGTATGTCCTGTGTGGGCGCCGCGATCCGCAGCCCTGCATCGCCGGTCGCCGCGATCTCCCTGTGCGGTCCCACCCGCCCCGGCCACCTCGAACGCATCGCGCCGCTGGTCGCCGATGCGGTCCGCACGATCTCGCGCGCGCTCTATCCCGAACTCGACACCCCTCGACGCAATCGCGCCGCACGCACGTCCGGAGCCTCGTGGTCGCCGCAGGTCATGGAGCGAATGCTCGCCACGCAGTCGAACGGCTGGATCTGACGGCCGGAGCCGGCAACATCACGCACCGCCCCGCGGCGGGCGGAACATCCCGGTGATCGGGAACGTTCGAGCCGCGTGAGGTGGATCACTGGAAACCTTCTCGTCATGACGACGGAATCGACTTTCGAGAACACGGCGAGAGAACTCGCGACCGACCGCGGCACCCTCCGCTACCACGAAGCCGGTCAGGGTGAACCACTCCTGCTGCTCCACGGCTCCGGACCGGGCGTCACCGGCTGGCGGAACTACCGCGGTGTGCTCGCCGATCTCGCCGAGAACTACCGGTGCCTCGTCCTGGAGTTCCCCGGCTTCGGCGTGAGCGACCCGTGCGAAGGACACCCGATGGCGATGGCCTCGGTCGCGGTGACCGACTTCCTCGACGGACTCGGCCTCGACCGCGTGTCGATCATCGGGAACTCGATGGGCGGCATCGTCGGGACGCAGTTCGCGATCGCGCAGCCCGAGCGGGTGAAGAAGCTCGTCACCATCGGAGGCGCCGGCCGGTCGGTCTTCGCGCCGTCGCCGGGCGAGGGCATCCGGCTGCTCATGGAGTTCACGGACGACCCCACGCGCGACAAGCTCGTCCGTTGGCTGCGGTCGATGGTCTACGACCCCGCGATCGTCACCGAGGAACTCATCGAGGAGCGGTGGGCACTGGCCACCGAACCGAAGACCCTCGAGATCGCCCGACGCATGTACAGCACCGCGGCCTTCGCTGCGGGCGCGAAGGCCGCTGCCGCCTCCGACGCCACCCCGTACTGGGCGCAGCTCCACAAGATCACCGCGCCGGTGCTGCTGACCTGGGGTCGCGACGACCGTGTCAGCCCCGTCGACATGGCGATGCTTCCCATGCGCGAACTGCGCCGCGGCGAGCTCCACGTCTTCCCCAACTGCGGCCACTGGACGATGATCGAGGCGCGCGAGGCGTGGCTGTCGGCGGTGCTCGCGTTCCTTCGCCGCGACGACGCGTAGGCCCCGTCCGCGCGGACTCGTAACCCGATCCCGCTCAACCCCATCGACCGCTCCCGCTCAGTGGAAAAACGACGATACGGGAACGGTTCACCTGAGACCGTAGGCGTCAACGGAACCGACGCTCACCACGCCGTATCGGGGGCGTCACCCTCACAGAGCTGGAGAGATCATGGGACAGGTGCTCGACTCCGTTTCGGAGTTCGCAGACGAGATCCGCGCGGACGGCGCCGAAGGCGACACCCTGATGCGGCTGACCGACCGCAGCGCGAAGAGGCTCCGCGACGCCGGTGTCATCCGCCTCCTGCAACCGAAGGAATTCGGGGGCCTCGAGGCGCACCCGCGCGAGTTCGCGGAGACCGCCATGGCCATCGGCGCCATGGACGGCGCGACAGGCTGGGTCAGCGGCATCGTCGGTGTCCACCCGTGGGAGATGGCCTTCTTCGACCCGAAGGCCCAGGAGGAGGTGTGGGGCGAGAACCCCGACACCTGGATCGCCTCCCCGTACGCACCGATGGGTGTGGCGACCCCCGTCGACGGCGGATACATCCTCAACGGCCGCTGGTCGTTCTCGTCGGGCACCGACCACTGCGACTGGGTGATGATCGGTGCGGCCGTGGGCGACAAGGACGGCAACCGCCTGAACCCGCCACAGAGCCTGCACGTGTTGCTGCCGCGGTCGGACTACCGGATCGACCACGACAGCTGGAACGTCGTCGGCCTGCGCGGCACGGGTTCGAAGGATCTCATCGTCGAGAACGCCTTCCTCCCCGAGTACCGGACCCTGCGCGCCGAGCGCGTCATGGGCGGGGTGGCGTGGCAGGACGCCGGACGCGACGAGACGCTCTACAAGTTCCCCTTCTCGTGCATCTTCCCGCTCGGCATCACCTCGTCGCTCATCGGCATCGCCGAGGGCGCGCTGAACTGCTACATCGAGTCCCAGCGCGAGCGGGTCACGGTGTCCGGCACCGCGATCAAGCAGGACCCGTACGTGCTGTCGAACCTCGGTGACGCCGCAGCGGAGATCGCCGCGTCGCGGGCCGCCCTGCTCGAAACCGTCGACCGCTTCTGGGATCTGACCGAGCGGGGCATCGAGGTCACCTTCGAGCAGCGTGCAATCGGACGCCGGACCCAGGTCGCCGCGGCATGGCGGGCTGTGCGCGCCGTCGACGAGATCTTCTCGCGGGCCGGCGGCGGCGCGCTGCAGCTGAGCAATCCGCTGCAGCGCTTCTGGCGCGACGCGCACGCCGGTCTGAGCCACGCCATCCACGTCCCCGGTTCGATCTTCCACGCCGCGACGCTCACCCAGCTCGGCGAAGAGCCGCAGGGCATGATGCGGTCGATGATCTGACATCACATCCATTACGGCGAAGGAACATTCGGATATGACGGATATTCGGGGCCTGGGTTATCTCAGGATCCAGACCACAGACATCGCACGATGGCGCGAACTCGTCGTCGACGGACTCGGCATGGCGATCGGTACCGGCCCGGAACCCGACGGCCTGTACCTGCGTGTCGACGAGCGGCGGGCACGCCTGATCGTGCTGCCCGGTGAGGTCGACAAGGCACTCGCCGTGGGCTGGGAGGTGCGCGACGAGTTCGCGCTGCGTAGCGTGCGCGAAGCGGTCGAGAAGGCCGGCATCGCCGTCGAGGTCCTCTCCGAGGAGGAGTCGACCTATCGCGACGCCGAGCAGGTCATCGCATTCGACGATCCGGGCGGCACCCGCACCGAGGTGTTCTTCGGTCCGGTGCTCGACCACAGCCCCCTCGTGACGCCGTTCGCCGGTGTCTTCCACACCGGTGAGGAGGGACTCGGCCACGTCGTCCTGCCCACCGCCGCGTTCGCGGAGTCCTACGAGTTCTACACCGAGGTACTCGGATTCCTGCCGCGCGGAGCGACGCGGCTCGGTGGCCTGTCGGCACCGCCGCCCGTGCGACGCGTGCGGTTCCTGGGCATCAACCGCCGCCACCACAGCCTCGCGTTGTGCCCGGCTCCCCCCACCGCCGAACCCGGTCTCGTGCACCTGATGCTCGAGGTCGAGACGCTCGACGCGGTCGGTCAGGCCCTGGACCGGGTGAACAAGTTGGGCTTCTCGATCTCGTCGACCCTGGGCCGGCACACCAACGACAAGATGGTCTCTTTCTACGTCCGGGCTCCCGGAGGCTGGGACATCGAGTTCGGTACCGAGGGCATGCTCGTCGACGAGACCTTCTACACCGCGGAGGAGATCACGGCCGACAGCTACTGGGGTCACGACTGGTCGGGTTCCGAGCCCCTCGCGGCGTTCTCGCCGCCGGCAGGCTGACCTCGTCCGTCCGATGGCCGCCGACGACGTCCTGGATGCGGTCCGGAGCCTGATCCCCGGAATCGCCGCTCGCGCAGCGGATACCGACAGGCTCGGCCGCGTCCCCGACGAGACGGTCCGAGAACTCGTCGCCGCCGGTGTGTTCCGCATGCTGCAGCCACGCCGGTACGGCGGGTTCGAGACCGAACCGGCACGCTTCTTCGAGGTCGTGCGGACGATCTCGGCGGCCTGCGGTTCGACGGGGTGGATCGCGTCCGTCGTCGGCGTCCACCCCTGGCACCTGGCCCTGTTCGACGACCGGGCGCAGCGCGAGGTCTGGGGCGAGGACGATTCGACGCTCGTCTCGTCGGCGTACGCCCCCGTGGGTCGTCTGATCCCCGTCGGCGACGGTTACCGCTTGTCGGGGACGTGGATGTTCTCGTCCGGTTGCCGGTTCGCGTCGTGGGCGTTGCTCGGTGCGGTGGTGGTCGGATCGGAGGGCAGGCCGGTCGATTTCGTCACGGTGCTCGTGCAACGCAGCGACTACACGATCCGTGACGTCTGGAACGTCGTGGGGATGCGCGGGACGAGCAGCGACGAGATCGTCGTCGACGACGTCTTCGTGCCCGACCACCGTGTGAAGAGCAACTACGAGACGTCGCAACTGCGAGGGCCGGGCCGGAAGGTGAACACCGGTCCGCTCTACCGGCTTCCGTTCGCCGCGCTGTTCACCACGAGCGTCGCCGTCCCCGTCGTCGGCGTCGTCGCGGGATGCTACGAGGAGTATCTGTCCTCGATGCGCGAACGGGTGCGGCTGAGCCTGGGCGGGGGACGGTTCGTGGACGATCCCTTCGCGCAGGTCGCCGTGGGGCGCGCCGCGTCGGACATCGACGCCGCGACACTGCAACTCGACCGCAACATCCGTGAACTGTGGGAGCTGGCGAAGGCGGGCAGGCAGATCCCGATGCAGCTGCGACTGCGCACCCGGCGGGATCAGGTACGCGCCACCGAGCGTGCGATCGAGGCGATCGATCTGCTGTTCAAGACCGCCGGCGGGACGTCATTGTTCCTCGGTGGTGTCGTCGAACGAGCGTGGCGCGACGCGCATGCCGGCAGCGTCCACGTCGCGAACGAACCGGAGCGGGCCTATGCGCTGTACGGACGGGACGCGTTCGGCCTCCCGGTCGAGGACAACCTCATCTGATTTCGAGAACAAGGAGCCCCATGAGCAATTCTCCCGTCCGCCCTGTGTCCATCCGGGACATCGGAATCTGGGACCTCGAATCCGACGTTGTCATAGCCGGTTTCGGCATCGCCGGTGTCTCCGCCGCGATCGGTGCCGCCGAGAGCGGCGCGGACGTGCTGGTGCTCGAACGCACCGGGGGCGGTGGGGGAGCGGCGGCGTTGTCGGGCGGCATCGTCTACCTCGGTGGTGGCACGCGACTGCAGAAGGCCTGCGGATTCGACGACACCCCCGAGAACATGAAGACCTTCCTCGCCGCGGCTCTCGGTCCGGGTGTCGACGAGGCCAAACTCGACGTCTACTGTGAGGGCAGCGTCGACCACTTCGACTGGCTCGAAGCGTGCGGGGTGCCCTACAAGGAAGGTTTCTGGTCGCAGCCCGGCTGGGAGTGCCCGGAGGACGACTCGCTGATGTTCAGTGGGGGTGAGAACGCCGCCCCCTTCTCCTCGCTCGTCGACCCGGCGCCGCGTGGTCACCTCGCCCGGGTGCCGATGCCGCGCACCGGCGATCAGGGTGCCGGCCACGTGCTCATGACCACTCTCATCGCCAAGGCCGCCGACCTCGGCGTGCGCGTCGAGTCCGACATCCGCGTCCAGCGTCTCGTCGTCGACGACACCGGACGGGTCGTCGGGATCGTCGCCCAGCGCTTCGGCGACACCCTCGCGGTGAAAGCGCGTCGCGGCGTGGTCCTGGCCACCGGATCGTTCGCCTACAACGACGAGATGATGCAGGCCTACGCGCCTCGGCTGTACCAGCGCCCCGCGGCCACGGTCGAGGAGCACGACGGTCGTGGCATCCTCATGGCACAGGCGCTGGGTGCGCGTCTGGCGCACATGGACGCGTGCGAGGTCGCCTTCTTCTGCGATCCCCAACTGATCGCGCGCGGCATCCTCGTCAACGGTCGCGGTCAGCGTTACGTCGCCGAGGACACCTATCCCGGCCGCGTCGGTCAGCTCACCATGTACCAGAACGACAACCAGGCGTTCCTCGTCCTCGACGAACAGGCCTACGAGGAGGGGATGGCGACGCCGAGTTCGAGTCCGCAGCTGCGGCACCGGCCCACCTGGGTGTGTGAGGCTGTCGCCGAACTCGAATCCGAGATGGGACTGCCCGCGGGAGCCCTGACCGCGACGGTGGAGCTGTACAACGAGCACGCCGAGCAGGGGACGGATCCGGTACTCGGGAAGAAGCCCGAGTGGGTGCGGCCGATCGGTTCCCCGATCGCGGCGATCGACCTGCGGAACATGACCGGTGGTTTCACCCTGGGCGGGCTGCAGACCTCGGTCCACTCGGAGGTCCTGCACGTCGACGGGGAACCGATCCCCGGTCTGTACGCCGCGGGTCGCTGCACGTCGGGCCTGTCGGCGTGGGGTTACTGCAGCGGCATCTCCCTCGGTGACGGGAGCTTCTTCGGGCGGCGGGCCGGCATCCGCGCAGCCGCCTCGTAGACGACGGGATGTGCGTGCGGTGCCCGTCCACCGCACGCACACCTTCCCCGTCAGCGTCCGAGATCGAACCCGCCGCGGTAGAACACCATCGGACCGTCGTCGGCGAGGCACTCGAGTTCGGCGACCCGGCCGATGACGACGTCGTGATCACCCGCGACGTGCACGTCCTCCACCGATGCGTGCACCCGCAGCAGGACATCCGGCAGCGACGGAGTGTCCCAGCGAGACAATTCCCAGTGGAGACCGTCGAACTTCGGGCCGCGGCTCGACCCGAAACGCGCGCACAGATCGCTCTGGTCGGCACCGAGCACGTTGACGGTGAACCGGCCGGCGCGGCGGATCCGCGGCCAAGCGCGCCCGCGGTGATCCGCGCAGAACAACACGAGGGGCGGTTCGAGCGAGACCGACGCGAACGACTGGCACGCGAAGCCGGTAGGCCCGTCCTCGTCGAGACCGGTCACGACGGTGACGCCGCTCGCGAACCGCCCCATGGCACGTCGCATCTCGTCGGGGCCCGGCAGTTCGATCCTGTGGTCGGTGTCGCGGGTCGGTATCCGGGTCTGCATGTGGCTCACTCCGATTCGATCGTGGAGGTCGACTCCGACCGTCCTTCTCCGGCTCCGACGTTATGGCCCGAGAAGGTCGGGACGGACCGGCTTCTCGCTCAGTGGACGCTCGGATCCGATGCCGTCCCAGCACGACGTCCGGTGCCCGTGCTCCCACCGTTCGGGACCGTGGGCGATCCGCGATGCGACAATCTGCCGGGCGGTTCGGTGCAGAATCGACGGGTCGTCATTGTGGAAAGGGGGACCGGTGCCCAGAATCGGTAAGGCGCGGGACGGAGCCGAGCCGACCTCGGTCGAACAACGGCGACGACATGTGCGGATCCTCGAGGCCGCAGCGCAGCTGGGGTCCGAGCACGAATTGGCCCGCGTGCAGATGACCGAGGTGGCGAAGAACGCCGGGGTCGCGATCGGCACCCTGTACCGATACTTTCCGTCGAAGACGCACCTGTTCGTGGCGTTGCTGCTCCACCGGCTCGAGCTCGGCGCCGACCGGTTGCCCGAGCGGAAACCGGGGACGAGTGCGCGCGAGGCGATCACCGAGACGCTCGTCGAGATGACCCGCCGGTTCGTCGACCGACCGCGCCTGGCCTCCGCGATGTTGCTGTCCAACAGCACCGCCCCGGCCTCGGTGGTGCCGGACTCCACCGAGGTGAGGCGGACGTTCCACCGGATCCTTTTCGAGAGGGCAGGCCTCGACGAGCCGACAGAGGAGGATCGCAACGCCGTGCGGCTGTTGTCGATGTTGTGGTCCGGACTGCTGGTGACCTATCTCAACGGCGGAGCGACCCTCGAGGAGACCGAGGCCGATGTGCGGAGCAGCTGCGACCTGCTGCTCGCGCACCTGTCGGAGTAGGGCACCGGAAACGACGCGAGTCCCCCTCCGCGGTCTGCGGAGAAGGACTCACGTCATCGGTGCGAGAAGGCTATCCGGCCGCACCGATCGGGGGTGCGGTGTCCAGGACGTCCCCGAGGGCGGCTGCCGTCGCGTCGGCGCCGCCGAAGGTGAACGCAAGCTGCCGTCCCCACAGGAAGTAGCGGTGGATGGGGTAGTCGATGTCGGCGCCGATGCCGCCGTGCAGGTGCTGGCCGGTCAAGCCCACTCGCACACCGCCGCGGGACGCCCACCACTTGGCGACCAGGGCCGCGGAGTCGGCTTCGTCCTCGCGTCCGACGTCGATCAACCACGCGGCCTTCCGCACCGTGAGTCGGATCGCTTCGGTGTCGAGGTAGGCATCGGCCGCGCGCAATGCGACAGCCTGATTCGTCGACAGCGGGCGGCCGAACTGCACGCGCTCGGAGGTGTACTTGGCGGTCGCCCGCAGCGTCTCCTCGCACACCCCGAGCTGAACGGCTGCCAGAGCGATGCGGATACGACGACGGGTCCAGGCCGCGATCTCCTCGCCGTCGCCGGGCAGGACGTCCTCGGCTCCGATGTGCACGTCCGTGAAACGCACCGCCGCTTCGGCGCCGCGTCCGGTCACAGCGACCGGGACGGTCTCGACACCGGTCGCATCCACCGGTGCGACCACCACGGCGACCGAGTCGTCGTCGCACCGCACCGGGACGACGACGCCGGCGACGATGGGCGCCCACGGAACGGACGGGATCTCGCCGCTGATGACGAGATCGTCACCCTTGCGGATCGCTGTCACGGTGGGGCTCGCGCCCGGAGTGTCGTCGAACGCGCCGGTCAGGACGACGGAACCGTCGATGAGCTTGGGAACGTAACGCTCGACCTGGGTTTCCGTGCCGAACTGTGCGAGCGGAAGAGCCGCACCTGCCATGGTGGACCACACCGGCACGGGGGCGACGCGACGGCCTTGCTGCTGCAGGATCGTCGTGAGCCCGAGCATGCCCATGCCGGCGCCGCCGACGGACTCGGGTAGAGCAAGTCCGAGGAGGCCGGCGTCGGCGAGTGCCTGCCACAGCGGGGCGTCGAAACCGCCCTCGTTGCGCTCCACCTCGACCACACGCTCGACCTTGGCCAGCGAACCGAAGACCTGCGACGCGAGGTCTTCGACCGCGATCAGGTCGTCATCGAGTTCGAATTCCATGTCAGCTCCTCGTCTCGGCCGGCGTCTTCACCGCAGCCTGTGCCGTCGCGTCGGGGCGCCTGCGGGCGCCCAGGGTCATTCCGAGGGTCTTCGCCGCCACGATCTCGCGCATCACCTCGTTGCTGCCACCACCGAAGGTGTTGTTCTGCGCGCGTCGGCCGAGCGCTTCGACGCGGCCCTCGATCACCGCGCCGCGGCTACCGGGACGCAGCAGACCACGGGCGCCGAGCACCTCCTGCAACATTCCGTACGCGGCGACGACGCCTTCGGTTCCGAACACCTTCGCGGCGGCGGAGTCGCCACCGTCGAGGGTGTTGGCCGCGATGTCCGACACCAGGCGCAGGTTCACGAGGTCGGCGGCCGACAGCAGCGCGTAGACCTCCGCGAGCGTCGAACGCACCCACGGGACGTCGAACAGCACGCCGGGGCCGAAG
Source organism: Rhodococcus sp. C26F (assembly GCF_053345925.1). Taxonomy (NCBI): domain Bacteria; kingdom Bacillati; phylum Actinomycetota; class Actinomycetes; order Mycobacteriales; family Nocardiaceae; genus Rhodococcus; species Rhodococcus sp. C26F. Next base: position 15,247 of record NZ_JBKFBA010000027.1, on the reverse strand, counting down.
GGCTCCTGCTTCGCCCAGGCGAGAACCTCGTCGTACATCTCGTTGGCGATGCCCCCGCGGGCGGCCAGCGCGACACGCTCGTGGTTGAGCTGGCTCGTGATCAGGGTCCAACCGCCGTTGAGTTCGCCGACGACGTTGCTCAGCGGGACGCGGATGTCCTCGTAGTAGGTCACCGCCGTGCTGATACCGCCGACCGTCTGGATCTCGGTGGCGGAGAAACCCGGCGACGAGGTCGGCACGAGCACGACCGAGATCCCCTTGTGGCGGGGCGCATCCGGATCGGTGCGCACGGCGAGCCAGATCCAGTCGGCGAAGATGGCCGAACTGGTGAACAGCTTGTTGCCGTCGATGACCAGTTCGTCGCCGTCGATACGCGCCCGTGTCTGAAGTGCGGCGAGGTCGGTGCCGGCGCCGGGCTCGGTGTATCCGATCGCGAACTTCAGTTCACCCGTGAGGATCTTGGGAAGGAAGAAGTCCTTCTGTTCCTGCGTGCCGTACTTCATCAGTGCCGGCGCAACGGTGTTGAGGGTGACCAGCGAGACCGGTGCGCCCGCACGGATCGTCTCGTCGTAGAAGGCGTAGAGCGCCTCGGGGTCCTCCCCGCGTCCGCCGTACTCCTCGGGCCATCCCAGGCCGAGCCAGCCGTCGGTGCCCATCTGCCGGTAGATCTTGTCGAAGACCGGTCCACCCTCGGTCTGGTCGACCAGGGCACGTCGATCGTCGTCGTCGATGACGCGGGCGAAGTACTCCCGCAGTTCGGTGCGCAGCCGCCGTGACTTGTCGGACAGCTCGGGATGCATGTGGTCTCCTGAGAGGTGGTCGGGGCCCGGGTTGCGGGCCTAACGGTCGGCCGAGAGAACGATCGCGCTGTGCGGCACCGGCGATCCGCCCGTGACGAGCACGTTGTCGAGTGTCTTCGTCGGCTGGTTCACGGAGGTGCCGCGGATGAGCCGGACGCCTTCGGCGATGCCGTTGACGCCGTGGATGTAGCCCTCGCCGAGCTGACCGCCGTGGGTGTTGATCGGGAGCCGCCCCTCCACTTCGAGGTTGCCGTCGGCGATGAAATCCTTGGCCTCACCGCGCCCGCAGAAGCCGTACTCCTCGAGCTGGAGCAGGACCATGGGGGTGAACGCGTCGTACAGGATCGCGGCGTCGATACCCTCGGGACCGAAGCCGGCCTGAGCCCACATCTGCCGGGCGACGAGTTCGACCTCGGGCATCGCGTCGATGTCCTCGCGGTAGTAGCTGCTCATCGAGATCTGCTGAGGGCCGACGCCCTGCGCCGCGGCGGTGATTATCGCCGGAGGATGCGGAAGATCTCGCGCGCGTTCGGCACTCACGATGACCAGTGCCTGGCCGCCGTCGCTCTCCTGGCAGCAGTCCAGCAGGCGCAGCGGGTCGGCGAGCATCCGGGAGTTCTGGTGGTCGTCGATGGTGATGGGGCGCTCGTAGAACCAGGCCTTGGGATTGTTCGCCGCATGCTTGCGCGAGAGCACCGAGATCTGCCCGAAGTCCGCGCTGGTCGCCCCGTACTTGTGCATGTAGGTGCGCGCCAGGAAGGCCTCTTGCTGAGCAGGAGTGAGCAGACCGTAGGGGTTGATCCAGTTCCGGTATTCCTGGTCGGTGTTGGAGTTGTATGCGAAAGGCGGCGGGCCGGCACCGAACCGGTGGCCCGAGCGCTCGTTGAAGGCGCGGTAGACGACCACGACGTCGGCGACACCGCTCGAGACGGCCAGTGCGGCCTGCTGCACGGGCGCGCAGGCACCGCCGCCGCCGTGAGGGATCCGGCTGAAGAACTTCAGTTCCGGGATGCCCAGCGCGCGGGCGACGGCGATCTCGGGGTTGGTCTCCATGGTGAACAGCGCGAAGCCGTCGACCTCTTCGACACCGATCTGTGCGTCCTCGAGAGCGGCGAGGACCGACTCGCATGCGAGTTGCCATTCGCTGCGGCCGGAGTTCTTGGAGAACTCGGTGGCTCCGATGCCGGCGATGGCGGCGGCTCCGGAGAAGCCCTTGACGGTCATCGTGTCTTCCTCTCGTAGGGCTCCACCACGACCTCGGCAGTGACGTGGACGCCTCTGCTGTTGCGGCCCTGCACCTTCAGGGTGACGGCTGCGCCGTCGACGGCGGTCACCTCACCGTTCATGTGCATGGGGTCGCCGGGGAAGCAGGGCACGCCCAGGCGCAGCGACGCGCGGCGTACACGCGCCGACGGCCCGGTCCAGTCGGTGACGTACCGGTCGACGAAACCGTTCGTGGCGTTGATGCTCATGAAGACGTCCGGTGTGCCGCGACCGAGTGCGGCGTCCGGGTCGTGGTGCACGTCCTCGAAATCCTGCGAGGCGATCGCGGTAGCCACGATGGTGGTGCGATCCATAGGCAGGACGAGTTCGGGAAGTTCCTGTCCGACAGTGCATTCGGCGAGGTTCATGCTTCTCCTCCGGGCTTGCGCAGCTGAGGCAGGATCTCGCCGTGTGCGTGCTCGGCGAATCCCACCTCGAGTTCCATGCCGATCTCGAGGGTGTCGTGGTCGACGCCCGCGATGTCGGCGACGATGCGGATCCCCTCGTCGAGGTCGATCAGTCCGACGGCGAGCGGGTACTCGAAGGCCGGATCCTGCGGGTGGTGAATGACCGTCCAGCTGTGAAGCGTTCCGCGCCGTGAGGATTCGACGGTCTTCCATTCGAACGAGCGGCACGCGGGGCATGCCGGACCCGGAGGATGGCGCAGAGTGCCGCACTCGCTGCACTGCTGGATCTCGAGTCGGCCCTCACGGACGGCGTCGAACCAGAACTGGTTGTCCTGGGTGATGGTGAGCCGGGGGACGGCGGTCATCGCGTCTCCTTGTCGGTGTTCGGGTTGAACCGGAGCATCCGGAAGCGTTCCTCGGCGACGACTTCGCCGTTCTGGTCCTCGTAGCGCTTGTACAGCGTGAAGAATCGGCCGTCGCCGAGACCTGTTCGCTTGACCTCGGATACGGACTCGATCGTGTAGTGGGCGGTGATGTGGTCGCCCGGGACGAGTTCGCGGTGGTAGTCCTGCTCGACGTTCGTCGCGACGACGGAGGTGAAACCCTCCCGATCGAGGTCGGCGAGCATCCGGGAGTATGCGAAGTCCTCCACGACGCCCTCGGCGCGCTTGCGCTGCACGTCACGCCAGCGGCGGTAGCCGGCCATGATCCAGGTGGAGATCATAGCGGGCGGGCACACGACGGAGTCGCGTCCGGTCTCGCGCGCGGCCTCGGCGTCGACGTAGATCGGGTTGAAGTCGTCGTGGGCCTCGACCCAGTTGCGGATCATGGCGTCGTTGACGGCGTACCGGGCCACGCGGGGTGGTTCGGCCACCTGCCCGACGTACTTCTCGTAATCCTGCTCGACGGTCTGCATGGCCCAGTCACTCCTCTTCGACGCGCGCGTTCGTCGTCACGCTAAGTGGGGCCGACAAGCAAGTTCCCCTGATTCCCACTGAGCAGGAGCAGTGACGGGGTGAGGGGGAGCCGGTACCAAACCAAGCGATTGCTTGGTAAGTTGTCGACGTGAGACCCGCGCATCCCGCGGGGTGAACGACGTGGAGGCAGCGAATGGATCTGGGACTCGACGGCGCGGTCGTGCTCGTCACCGGGGGAATACGGGGAGTCGGTGCAGGCATCACCAGGGTGTTCCTGCGTGCCGGTGCGACCGTCGTGACGTGCGCTCGCAACGAGCCCGAACAGCCTCTCGAGGTGGACGGGCGGAACGCGGAGTTCCTGACGTGCGACGTCCGCGACGCCGATCAGGTCGCCGCGCTGATCGAGACCATCGTCGACCGCCACGGCCGGCTCGACGCCGTGGTGAACAATGCCGGCGGGTCGCCGTACGCGCTGGCGGCCGATGCCAGCCCGAAGTTCCACGCCAAGATCGTGGAACTGAATCTGCTGTCCCCGCTGCTGGTCGCGCAGGCCGCCAACGCGGTGATGCAGAAGCAGGACACCGGCGGCTCGATCGTCAACATCTCGAGCGTGAGCGGGTCGCGCCCATCGCCGGGCACCGCGGCCTACGGTGCGGCCAAGGCGGGCGTCGACAGCCTCGCCCAGTCTCTCGCCGTCGAGTGGGCCCCGAAGGTACGGGTGAACTCGGTGGTGGTCGGCCTGGTCGAAACCGAACAGTCGCACCTGTTCTACGGAGACAAGGCCGGCGTCGCCGCAGTCGGCGAGACCGTTCCGCTGGGACGGCTGGCCCAGCCCGAAGATATCGGCCACTGCGCCGCATTCCTGGCCTCTCCGCTGTCGGCCTACGTCAGCGGATCGACATTGACCGTCCACGGCGGCGGTGAACGCCCTGCCTACATGGCAGCGGCCGAAACGAAGGAGACGAAGTGAGTGGACTGCTGGACGGGCGCGTCGTCATCGTGACCGGCGCCGGGCGAGGACTGGGTCGCGCCCACGCCCTCGCCTTCGCCGCGGAGGGTGCGAAGGTCGTCGTCAACGACATCGGTGTCGGCAGTGACGGAACCGCCACGGGGGAGAGCCCCGGTGAGCTGGTCGTCGAGGAGATCCGTGCGGCCGGGGGAGAGGCCGTCGTCAACGGTGACGACGTCGCCGACTGGGCCGGTGCCGAGAACCTCGTCAGGACCGCCCTCGACAACTTCGGCCGGCTCGACGTGCTCGTCAACAACGCCGGATTCCTGCGCGACCGCATGCTCGCCAACATGAGCGAGGAGGAGTGGGACGCCGTCATCCGCGTGCACCTCAAGGGGCACTTCGCGCCGATGCGTCACGCCATGACCTACTGGCGCGCCGAGTCCAAGGCCGGCAACCCGGTCGACGCCCGCATCATCAACACGAGCTCGGGTGCCGGCCTGATGGGCAGCATCGGCCAGGGCAACTACGCCGCCGCCAAGGCCGGTATCGCGACGCTCACGATCCAGGCCGCAGCCGAATTCGGCCGCTACGGGGTGACCGTCAACGCGATCGCGCCCTCGGCACGCACCCGCATGACCGTCGGGGCCGGTGGCGCGATGGCCGAGATGATGGCCGCACCCGAAGAGGGTTTCGACGCCATGGCGCCGGAGAACGTCTCGCCGCTGGTCGTGTGGCTCGGCAGTGCCGAAGCGAAGGACGTGACCGGTCGCGTGTTCGAGGCCGAGGGCGGCAAGGTGTCGCTGGCCGACGGATGGCGCCACGGTGAGGCGATCGACAAGGGCGATCGCTGGGATCCGAAGGAACTCGGTCCCGTCGTCGAGAAGCTGATCGCAGCGTCGCAGCCGCCGACGCCGGTCTACGGAACGTAGTTAATCCGGGATCCGCCGAGGCGGACGGTGCGAATCCCACGGAGGATTCACTACCACAGGGCTGTACGAGAGGCAGCGCCCAGCTCCGCCGGTTGATGCCGAGTTCGAAAACCATGTGGATGGCGATCCGTGATCGATGCCTCCCTCAGTCCTCCCCCAAAGTGCGCACGAAGGCTCCTGTGCGGTACACCTCGAGTTCGATGGCGTGGTCACAAACGTGACCGGGCGTCGTAGTCGCTCCGCTTCCGGCTGTCCCCGGTTTGTGTCGATGGCGACGTCATCCGGAAGACCCAGAAAACGGAACGCTCGATTACCGTTTCGGAACCCCTGGCCTGTCGGCAGTACCGTTGCGTGCCTGCGTCTTGTAGTGGCAGAACAGTACGGGCCTCGATAAGGTCACTTTACTGACAGTAGTCACTGTCAAATGGTCGGCCGTCTCCGAGCGAGCTGCGCAATGCCTCGCTCGGCCCTGAGGAAAGAAGTCTGTCCGAGGAAGTCGTTCTTGAAGTCCGCTCCGAGGGGAGGGGCATAACCACCCCTCAGCGCTGTGTAGGCGAGACGCCGATCGTCCTGGGCTGACACGTACCCAATGACAGCGTCGTAACCCGTTCGGTGAGACAGGTATGACAAGCGCCCAGTCAACCCCGGCATTGCTCATTCGCCGGCGTGCGTATCGGAGATGTGTACCTCGTTGCCCTCCTTCCGCGGGAGCGTTTCAGGGTGACCATCACCCACGGGCGAACATCCTGAGACTATCCTGTATTTAACCAAGCGCATGCTCAAATTGGCAACTTGATCGGCCGTGCTGCCAGCACACGTCCGGCGAGCAGTGCGTGCTGGCGTGGGTTACCGGGGAGTGCCCGTCAGCGAGTCATCGCTCGAGGTCGAGTCACGCTGAACGTCACGAGAACTCGCAATCTTGACATCAGTGACTTAGGTCATAATATGGTCGAGCAAGTGCACGCTCAGTAACTATTTCATCCGGGGCCAAGAATCCCGCACATCCCTAGGGACAACTCGTCCCGGCCACCAGCCACGACTGACCAGGTCTGAACACATGACACGTCGTTGGGCATAGAGCCGGGGAGTGACGGCGGTCAGCGGAGGAATCCGTGCGGTCGTAGGCCGTACTCGAACACAAGGAGAACATGCATGAGACTCCGAAAGTCGGTTGTTGTGGCGGTTGCAGCCATGCTCGGGACGGTCGCGGGGTGTGCCAGTGCAGGCGGAAGCAGCACGGAAGTGGCCGACGGTACGTGTACAACCGACAGGATCGGGGGGTCTGTCACTCATGCAACGCTTCTGGCTCCGCGTGGACTCGATCCGGTCGGTCAGCCCGGTGCCGCAGGAAGCGGGGGCACTGAGATCCAGGGCGTTGTTCGACACGCTGGTCACGTATAACGTCGAATCGCAGTCCTATGAACCGCACGTGGCCGAGTCTCTTTCGCCCAATGATGATTTCAGCGTCTGGACAGTCACTCTGCGTGACGGGGTCCGATACGGCAACGGTGACCCGCTCAGTGCCGAGGACGTCAAGCAGAGTGTGGAAAGACATCAGTCGCCGCAGAACACTCAAGTCTCGAGGGGAGAGGCGCAAACCATTGTCTCCATGGAGGTTCTCGATCCTCTGACCGTACAGTTCACCCTTGACGGTCCATATCCGGACTTTCCGCACGTCCTGGCGACGGACATCGGCATGGTGACGAATCCGCGCGTAGTGGCTGAACTCGGTGCCGAACAGTTCGCTCTGAATCCGCAGGGCGCCGGCGTCGGACCGTACGAACTCATCAAGTACGCGCCGGGCGAGGAGATCGTGATGTCTGCCAAGGCAGACTATTGGGGCGGGCCGGTCTGCATCGAGACGCTTCGGTTCATCAGTATCCAAGGTGCCGAATCGACTCTGGATGCGCTCAGGACAGGTGAAGTGGACGTGGCATTGCTACGTGAGCCGCCGGCGATTGCCCAAGCACGCGAAGAAGGGTTCGGTACGTTGCCCACGCTGTACAACTACGGTGAAGGTGTCGTGATGAACTCTGCGCCCGGACGGCCGACTTCGGACAACCGATTGCGTAGGGCGATTGTTGCTGCGATCGACCCGGATGCGATCAACGCGCGAGTCTTCAACGGGACGGCGCTTGCAACCTCGGCACTCATCCACGAGAACACACCGGGTCTTTATTCGGGTGTACAAGGGCCGGCGTACGACCCGGAACTGGCCAGGAAGTTGGTCGTAGAGGCAAAGGAATCGGGATGGGATGGCTCCCTTCGTCTCCTGGCAGACAACAGTCCCATTCGAATCAACGAAGCGATCGCTGTCGAAGCGGTTCTCGAAAGCGTGGGATTCGACGTCGAACTCGACACCGACAAGTCCCTGACCGAGGTTCTCGGCACGGTTGCGTCGGACAGGGACTACGACTTGGTCATATGGGGTCCGAACTACACGGACGAGGGCATGTGGGCGTTGATGAACCGGCAGTTGAACAGCCAGAGTATGTCGAACTACTACGGATACTCGGACACACGAATGGACGAAGCACTGGCCGACCTACGAACTGCTTCTTCGGTGGATGAGAAGAAGGAGATCGTCGCCCAGATGCAGCAGATCTTCGACGAGTCTCCCGTGATCGCCAATATCGCAGCGTATGAGGAGGACAACATCCACTCGATCCAGATCGGCGGGTTGCTCGTGACCAGAGGGAGTGTCCTTCGCTACGACAAGGCGTTCGTTGCAGGGGCCTGATCAAATGAGGGAAAAGGATACGCGATGACAACACGCAGAATCGCTGCTGTATTCGGTCGTGTCGTTCCAGTCCTCGTGCTCGTGAGCCTTGCAACGGCCTTCCTCGTGGAATTGGTACCGGGCGATCCAGCAGTAGCGGTAGTGGGTGCGGAAGGAACGCCGGAGCAATACGCAGCTGTCCGCGAGGAACTCGGACTCGACAAACCGTGGCTGGTTCGGTATCTCGACTGGCTGGGAGGTCTCCGGCACGGAGATTTGGGGCACACCCTCGTACCGCCGATCCAGGATGTAACAGAGCTCATCGCCAATCGATTGCCGGTGACGTTGGAGATTGCGGTCTTGTCTGTGGCTGTAGCCCTGGCAATCTCACTTCCGGTCGGTACGTGGTCGGCTTACCGCTATGATCGCGCTTTCGACAAAGTCGCGTCCACGATCTCGTTCGGCCTGATCTCCGTTCCGAGCTTTCTACTTGCGCTCATTGTCATCTACGTGGTGGTCTTCAGGCCGGACACAGTCAGGATCTCGATCGCGGCGGCAGCGGTTCTGTCCGCAGCCGTCTTTTTGGTCGCAGCGCTGCGCAGCGCCGAGTCGAGGACGGCACGTGAGCGTAGAAACATGGTGCTGATCGCGATCGGGATCCTGGTTGTAGGCCTAATTCTGGTCTCACTTTTTCCACAGTTCCCACGCCAGGGCTTCGTGCGTATCGGCGACGGCACGCTCGTCGAGAACCTCCGTACTGTCGCTCTGCCGGTACTCGTGCTCGGATTGACCGAGAGCGCGCAACTCACACGCGTCCTTCGAAGTGACATGGTGACCACCTTGAACGAGGATTTCGTCCTGGCCGCCCGCGCGCAAGGCATGCCGCGTCGTCACATCCTGGTGAAACAAGCCTTGCGACCGTCGACGTTCTCATTGGTGACCATTGCGGGTATCAGCTTCGGACGACTCCTCGGAGGAACGGTGATCGTGGAAACGATCTTCCGTCTGCCCGGTATGGGCACCTTGATAGTCGAAAGCGTGTCGAAAAAGGAATTCATGGTTCTGCAAGCCGCCGTGTTGACGGTGGCGGCGCTCTATGTGCTTGTGAATGCCCTGGTCGATCTTTCCTATCTCTACCTTGATCCGAGGACTCGTCATGTCAGTGTCTGAACAGGTCGAAGAACCAGTCGACGGTGGTTCCGTCGCAGCTGCGGAAGGTCGCTCCTCGTCACCGACGGCGCGCGCCGGGCGCGGCCGATACCGCGGTGCGAAGAGCGCGCGAGCTCTCGGTCTTTGGCTCAGTATCGTTTGGATGACCGTCGAGCTGGTCGCCGTCCTCGTCGTCGACTTCCTGCCGCTATCAGAGGGCCGCAATCCATCGGCGACACTGTCTGCACCGATCCTGGCCTCTCCGGACCTTTTCTCCGCGCACCCGTTCGGCACGGATCGGCAAGGCCTGGACATCCTCAGCGGAGTAATATACGGGGCCCGCACATCGCTGATCGTAGGGTTCGGTGCGGTGTTGATCGGAGTCATTGTCGGGGGAAGCCTCGGACTACTCGCGGGGTATCACCGGCGAAGGGTCGATGCGATCTTGAACTTCCTCAACGATTCGCTTCTGGCTTTTCCACCGTTGATTCTGTTGCTTGCGCTGTCATCTGTGGTTCAGCCGAGCGTACGGAATGTCACCTTGACGTTAGGCGTTCTGGCAGTCCCTACGTTCTTTCGGTTGGCCCGTGCCAATACGATGTCGTACTCACAGAGGAACTTCGTCATGGCAGCGAAGGCGCTGGGCGCAGGGTCCCCTCGTATCCTCGCGCGCGAGCTCCTGCCCAACGTCGTCGCCTCGACTGTTGCCTATGCTTTCGTCGTGGTTGCGGTGCTGATCGTCGCGGAGTCGTCGCTCAGCTTCCTGGGGCTGAGCATCCAACGTCCCGAACCTACTTGGGGAAACATGATCGCAGCGGGCCAGACCGAGCTGTCGAATCATCCCCACTTGGTTTTCGTGCCAGGCGCAGTTCTCTTCTTCACCGTGCTGGCCTTGAACCAGATAGGTGATTGGGCACAACAGAAGTGGGATCCTCGGCCACGTAAGCACTAGGCATCTCGACAAGCGAAGAGAGCTACCATGCACAATCCGCTTTTGGAAGTTCGAAATCTGACCACGACGTTCGATACGCCACGGGGGCCATCGAGTGTGGTGGACGGGGTGTCATTCATGGTCGATCGAGGCCGTTCACACGGAATTGTGGGCGAATCCGGTTCGGGCAAGTCCGTACTCGTTCGAACGATCATGAACCTGCTGCCCCGCAATGCTTCTGTGGGATCCGGCTCGAGTGTGTATTTCGACGGTCGAGATCTCGCGACTCTCACTCCAGTGGAGAAGAAGCACTTCTGGGGGCCACGGATCGCCATGGTGTTCCAGGATCCGATGACGGCGCTGAATCCTGTACGGAAGATCGGGGCCCAAATCGCTGATCCGCAACGGTTTCACCTCGGCCTGAGCAAGCGTGACGCGTGGCGTAGGGCGGCGGATCTGTTGGAACAGGTCGGTCTTTCCGATCCCGAACGGCGCCTCCATCAGTACCCACACGAGCTGTCGGGGGGAATGCGACAACGTGTGATGATTGCGATGGCGATCGGATGTAAGCCTGATCTTCTGATAGCGGACGAGCCGACTACCGCCCTTGATGTGACGGTGCAACGCCAGATACTCGAGCTGCTCGACGAACTTCGCCGCGAGCGGGGGATGGGGTTGATTCTCATCACCCATGATCTCGGCGTCGTTGCCGAACATGCCGATGAGGTATCGGTCATGTACTCGGGGCGAATCGTCGAATCGGCCTCGACTCGCTCCCTGTTCGGGGGAATGAGGCACCGATACACGTCCGCCCTGTTTCGATCGACTCCCCGGGTGGATGCCGTGCCGCACGCCCGACTGTTCTCGATCAGTGGTCGTCCGCCGGACCCACTGTCCCTACCGCCAGGATGCCGTTTTGCACCGCGGTGCTCGCACGCGACAGACGACTGTCTTCGAGAGCCTGATTTTCGCCCCAGCGGCGAAACCCATCGCTATGCCTGTCATAACCCGGTGGACGGTACGGACATAAAGGAAGGAATCTTCCGGTGACCACGTTTGTGAAATCCGATCGAGCCGCCGACGAGGTCGTGCTCGACGTCAAAGATCTCGAAGTGGCGTTCCCCGACGGGCGTGGAGGATCAACGACCGTTGTGGCCGGCGTGAGTTTTCGAGTCCACCGAGGTGAGACACTCGGTATCGTCGGTGAATCCGGATGCGGAAAGTCGACTACGGCAAAAGCGGTGCTCCAGTTGGCCCCTTCCACTGCAGGTACGGTGCAATTCGCTGGACAGGATCTGTCTTCAATGTCGCCACGAGAGCTCAGAAGGGTGCGCCGCAAACTCCAAGTGGTACTCCAGGACCCGATCTCGGCGTTGAATCCCCGCCGGAAGGTCCGGGACATCATCGGGGAAGGCCTGTCCATCTGGCGAGTGCCCGATGCGGCAGCACGGGTGCGGCGAGCCATGGAATCGGTAGGTCTCGACGTGGAGATCGTAGGCGAGCGTCTGCCTGGCGAGTTCTCGGGAGGTCAGTGTCAACGGATCAGTATCGCGCGTGCCCTGGCGATGGAACCTGAGGTGCTCATCTGCGATGAACCGGTGTCGGCCCTCGACGTGTCCGTGCAGGCACAAATCGTGAACCTGCTCGAGGATCTCAAAGAGCAGTATCACCTGACCATGCTCTTCGTCTCGCACGACCTGAGTGTCGTTCGTGTCATCAGTGACCGAGTGATGGTTATGTACCTCGGAAAGGTGTGCGAGATCGGTCCGACCATGGATCTGTTCGATACGCCGCTGCACCCCTACACGAGGACCTTGCTCGATGCGGTGCCTGTGCCGGATCCGCATGTCGATCAGCGGAAGCCTCTCCCGGTAGGAGAAGTCCCGTCGATTCTGGCCCCACCGTCAGGTTGCCGTTTTCGAACTCGATGCTCCCGTGCGCGAGAGATTTGTGCGGCGGCAGAGCCTCCGATGATTGAGGTAGCAACTAGCCGGTCCGTAGCGTGCCACTTTCCGTTGACGTGAGTACGTCAACGCAGACAGTCGAGCAGATGCGCGAGTGCTTTCACCGTCGCAAGTGTCGTGCCGTGGTCAGCGGTAGGTAGCCAGAAAACGACCCGATCGATCCCGATGGACCGATACCGGTTGAGTGCTGCGGGATGGGGACAGGCGTTGAACAGCGTCACCGGCAGTACGCCGCGTCCTGCATCCTTGGCCAGGACCCGTAACTCACCTATCCGGTGTGCAAGTGAGTCTTCGAAGTCTTCTGGTTCTCCGGACAGGTCGTCGTCGACTTGCTTCGTGCCGTCACGGAACGGCATCCATCCGTCACCGTAGGCGACTACACGTCGAAGAATGCTCGGGCCGTTGCCGCCGATCAGCACCGGTGGCCGCGGCTGCTGCACAGGTTTGGGCCAGGACCACAAGGAATCGAAGTTGACGAGCTTGCCGTGGAAGGACGCCTCGTCGTGGTTCCAAATCGCAGTCATTGCTTCGATTCGTTCGCGGAACAGTCCGAACCGATTGGCCGGGTCCGCCCCGTGGTTGCGCATTTCCTGGTCGTTCCAGCCCGCGCCGGCACCGAGGATCACTCGGCCGGATGACAATTGATCGATGGATGCGATCTGCTTGGCAAGAATGATCGGATCGCGTTCTGTGATGAGACAGATCGCTGTACCGACCTTGATGGTGGATGTCGCCCGGGCGGCATCGGTCATCGCTACGATTGGATCCAGGACCGTCCGGTAGTACTCCGGCACGTCATGGCCCGAATAATCGGAAGATGTGTCTCCGACCGGGACATGTGTGTGATCCGGGAAGAACACCGACTCGAAGCCATGTTCTTCGGCCATAGCGGCCAGATCGGCGGGGGTGATGGACTCTGCGGATGTGAACATCTGGACGCCGGCGAACATCAGACGAGGTCCCACCGTTGCGGTGCCGCATTCGGGTTGACTTGCATCGGGTGGGTGAGGTGATGGGACATGTCACCGAAAAGATCGTTTCCGACACGGCGTTCGCTGAAGTACCAAACGCCTTCGTCTTTGACGAACCGATCGAGGTAGTCGCCGGCTGTGATGGGCACGAGCGGGACGTCGGTGGGGTTCTGGACGACGAGGATGTAGGAATGAGCGCGAGCGATTCCGACACCGTCGGGTTCGATGGATACATTGGTCGCGATGTGGTGGGTACGAGGCGTACCGTTCGGATACATGCGGACATAGCTCTCCCAGAGCCTTGAGACAGCCGTACCGTCGTTGCGCACCGCGAGTTCTCCTCCGATGTACACATCGGCGCGATCGAACAGCGCGCCCATTTCGTCGAATTGTCCCGAATCGATAAGATACGCGTAGCGGTGGATCAGTTTCTGGATAGCGATGTAGTCGGCTAGGGCAAAATCCGATGTTTCGTTCTTAGTGCCGGCGCTCGAGGTCATCGCACTCGGACTCCCAGCTCACTGGTGTGCTGCTCGAGTCGCGCCTTGTCGATCTTTCCGTTTGCGGTGGTGGGAAGCGCGTCCAGTAGGAACATTCGTCGTGGTGCCTTGTAGTTCGACATGTTCTCGCGTGCCCATGCGATGAGCTCTTCCTCCGTGGGTGTCGCACCGGGTTTAGGAACTACATATGCCCAAACCACTTCACCGAGTGTGTTATCGGGCACGCCGATGGCGGCGGCTTGTGCGAGATCGGCGTGGTGGAGTAGGAGGCTCTCGATCTCTGCGGGATATGCATTGAACCCGCCGACGATGAGCATCTCCTTCGTGCGTCCCACGATACGAAGGTTTCCGTCAGCATCGAATGAGCCGACATCGCCTGTGCGGAACCAACCTCCTCGAGCAAACGCATCTGCTGTCAGCTGTGGAGCGTCCCAGTAACCCTTCATCACACCGTATCCACGGATCTGGATCTCACCCCGTTCACCGGTTGGCACTACATTTTCGTCCGCGTCGACGAGGCGGACTTCCATTCCTGATACGACACGACCGGCAGATGCTGCAACGACTTCCGGAGGATCTCCTGCTCGTGTCATGGTCACGACGGATCCCTCGATCAATCCGTATGCGTTGGTGACACGTTCGAAACCGAGGCGATCTTGCATGGACACCACCAACTCGTCGGGGACGCTGGCGGCGCCGACAACGGCCCATCGAAGCGAGGAGATGTCGCGTTCTGTCAGCGTAGGGTCCGAGAGGATCTTGGCGAAAAGATTCGGTGGGCCGGCAAGCACAGTGAGCTGTAGCTCTTCGACCATATCGAGTGCCTTGTCAGGATCGAAGACCGCGATTGGAACGATCGTTGCCAGCCGTTCGACACAGGCGATGATTCCGGCGTTGATTCCGAATCCGTGTGCAAAGGGGCTGACAACCGGGAGTCGGTCTCCGGCTCCGAGCCCACAGATCTCTGCCCAGTCCCAGTACGCGCGAAGGATCTGATTGCCGCACAACGTCACGCCTTTGGGTTGCCCCGTGGTTCCGGAGGTCATCAAGATCTCGAAGATGTCTTCAGGGTCCACGGCGAGCGCGCGTGCTTCGGCGACGTCCAGGTCGACGGTGCGGTGCAGATCCAAGAAGTCGTCCCAGGTGAATGCTCCCGGAAGTGACGGGCGTCCGCTCAAGAGAACCACAGTGCTCAGGTGGGGGAGCCGGGAGAATGGAACCCCGTTTCCGGGCTCGCCTGCGGCAGTGGACAACTGTCCTAAATAGTCGGTGCCGAGAAAGCTGTCTGTCATCACCAGTGCGCGACATCCAGTACGCTCGAGAACTTCCGTCGTCTCGATGCCTTTTGCTCGGGTACTCAATGGAACGATGATCGCCCCACAGTCCCAGATGCCGAAGGCTGCGGCTACCCACTGCCAGCAGTTCGGTGCCCACACGGCAACCCGGTCGCCGGACTCGATACCGCGAGAGATGAGCGCGCGGGCAATCTTCGAAGCCTGCGTGCGCAGTTCTGCAAGGTCGAGGACGTGCTCGCCATCAATGACGGCCACATGGTCGGGATCCTGGTACGCGCGCCGACGGAGCATCTGCGGGAGGGTTCCCCATTCGGGAAAAACGGTCATGAGTTACGCCCTTCGTAAACAAGCAATCGCTTGGTTAAGAAAGTAGCGCCTCTCGGTCGAGAGCTCAAGGTTTCAGTAACACCCTAGGGACCACCTGGAGAAACGGCGACGCCGCACAACCAC
>NZ_JBKFBA010000026.1:73249-82084 GCF_053345925.1 Rhodococcus sp. C26F | reverse complement strand
GGCCGCGGCCTTCGCGATCCTGCTCGTCGGCCAGCAGTCCACCGGAGGGTCCAACGGCCTCAACCGTTTCCGCACCTTCTTCGGCTACGACCTGTCCGATCCGGTCAACAAGCGGATGCTGTTCTTCATCGTCGCCGCCATCGCGCTGCTCGTCGTCGCCGCGACCCGCCAGCTCATGCAGTCCCGCTACGGCGAACTGCTCGTCGCGGTCCGCGACCAGGAGGAGCGGGTCCGCTTCCTGGGCTACGACCCCGCGCTGATCAAGGTGGCCGCCTACACCGTCGCGGCCTTCTTCGCCGGCATCGCCGGGGCGATGTTCGTGCCCATCGTCGGCATCATCTCCCCCGCCGACGTCGGCATCGTCCCGTCCATCGCGTTCCTCATCGGTGTCGCCATCGGCGGACGCACCACCCTGCTCGGCCCGGTTCTCGGCGCGGTGGGTGTGGCGTGGGCGCAGACCACCCTGTCGGAGAACTTTCCGTCGGCCTGGACCTACGCGCAGGGCCTGCTGTTCATCGTCGTCGTCGGCTTCTTCCCCGCCGGCCTCGCCGGAGTCATCACCTTGCTCCGCCGGCGCCGCCGCACCACCCCGACCGAACCCACACCCCCGGCCGAACCCGAGCCCGCCGACCTTCCCGAGATGGAGCCCGTGCGATGAGCAAACCCGTCTACGGCGGCAACGCCGGAATGAGCAGCGACTACCTCGAGATCCGCGACCTGCGTGTCACCTTCGACGGCTTCACCGCCGTCGACGGCGTCGACCTCACCCTCCTCCAAGGCGACCTGCGGTTCCTCATCGGCCCCAACGGCGCCGGCAAGACGACCCTCGTCGACGCCGTCACCGGCCTGGTCCCGGCGACAGGCTCGATCACCAAGTCGGGCGTCGAACTGCTCGGCAAGAAGACCCACAAGATCGCGCGCCTCGGTGTCGGCCGCACCTTCCAGACCGCCTCGGTCTTCGAGGAACTGTCGGTCCTGCAGAACCTCGACATCGCCGCCGGCGCGGGCCGCTCCCCGTGGCAGTTGCTGCGCCGCCGCAAGAACATGCTGCCCGAGATCGAGGAAGCGCTCGAGACGATCGGCCTGACCGCCCACCGCGACACCCCCGCGGGCATCCTCGCCCACGGGCAGAAGCAGTGGCTCGAGATCGGCATGCTGCTCGTGCAGAACGCCGACGTGCTGCTCCTCGACGAACCCGTCGCCGGCATGAGCCACGACGAACGCGAGGAGACCGGGCAGCTGCTGCGCCGCATCGGCGCCCAGCGCACGGTGGTCGTCGTCGAGCACGACATGGACTTCATGCGCGCCTTCGCCACCTCTGTCACCGTCCTCGCCCGCGGCAAGGTCATCGCCGACGGCACCGTCGACCAGGTCCAGAACGACCCGCAGGTCCAGCAGGTCTACCTCGGGACCGCCACCGCTCCCCAGGAGGCATGATGCTCGAACTCGTCGACGTCCACGCCGGTTACGGTCGCACCGAGATCCTGCACGGCATCTCCCTGACCGTCCCGACCGGCAAGACCGTCGCGGTCATGGGCCACAACGGTGCCGGCAAGACCACGCTGCTGCGCGCCGCCGTCGGCCTGCTGCCGGTGACGAAGGGGAAGATCCTCTTCGACGGTGAGGACATCACATCGCTGCGACCGTCCGCGCGGGTCGCCCGCGGTCTGGCCTACGTCCCGCAGGGGCAGCAGTCCTTCGGTCAGCTCACCTGCCGTGAGAATCTGCAGGTCGTCGCCGACACGCGCCGCAACGGCCGGCAGTTGGTCGCCGACATGCTCGACCTGTTCCCCGCCCTGGTCCCGCTCCTCGATCGGCGGGCGGGTCTGCTCTCCGGTGGTCAGCGCCAGCAGCTCGCCATCGCCCGCGCGCTGATCACCGAGCCGCGCATGCTCATCCTCGACGAGCCCACCGAGGGCATCCAGCCGTCGGTGGTCGCCGAGATCGAGAACACCATCGTCGAACTCGGCCGTAGCGGCGACCTCGGGGTGCTGCTCGTCGAACAGCACATCGGTTTCGCCCTCGACAACGCCCTGCACTACTACGTCCTCGAATCCGGGCGCATCACCTCGACGGGTGACGGTGGTGTCGACGCCACCTCCACCGTCCGTGCGGCGATGGCGATCTGATGGCCGCCGACACACGGCGCGAGCGGGTCTACAAGGCCCTGCGCGATCGTCTGATGTCCGGGACCCCCTCCCCCGACGAACGACTCAGTGAAGAACGCCTCGCCGAGCAGTACGGGGTGTCGCGCACGCCGGTGCGCGAGGCCCTCGCCCGACTGGTCTCCGACGGGCTCGTCGAACGCCGCGACCAGGGGCTGTACCCCTACCGTCCGCGCTTCGACGACCTCGCCGACCTGTACGAACTGCGGACCACCCTGGAGCTGCGCGGGATCCGCCGCGCACTCGACGGCGAGTCGGTGCGGCACGATCCCGACGTCCTCGGTCCCGAGCTCGACCGCTGGTACGAGATCCGCGAGGATCCGCCCGAGCCCGACGCCGGCTTCGTCACGCTCGACGAGCGCTTCCACATGACGTTGCTCGCCGCCTCCGGCAACCGTGCCCTGTGCGACGCGCTGGCCTCGGTGAACGCCAAGGTGCGCCCGGTGCGGATGTTCGACTATCTGACCCCCGACCGCATCGTCGCGACCGTCGACGAGCACATCGAGGTCGCCGAGCTGGTTCTCGCCGACAAGCTCGACGACGCCCACGACCTGCTGCTCGCCCACATCGACACCTCGCGATCGGTGGTCGTGCGCCGGGCCGAGGAGGCACGCGCCTTCGCGCGGATGGCCCGGGCCGTCCGAGACTGACACTTCCGGTCGTGTCACGTGACCGGACGGGTCCGGTGCGGCACACTGGCGCTCATGACACCCCGCATCCCGCCCGGACGTTTCAAGGAACTCGGCCCGATCAACTGGGTGACATGGAAGGCCCTGTCCGCCGCCGGCGGCACCTCGGACGCCCACCTGTTCAGCACCCTCGGCCGCACCGGACGACTGTTCCGCGGGTGGTTGCACTACGCCGGCATGCTCATGCCGTTCGGCCGTCTCGGCCGGTTCGAATCGGAGATGGTCATCCTGCGCGTCGCGCATCTGCGCGAGTGCGGTTACGAATTCGACCACCACACACGCCTGGGTCGCCGTGCCGGCATCACCGACGAGGTGCGTGAGCGTATCGTCGCCGGACCCGACGCTCCCGGCTGGCAGGCAAGGCACTGCGCTCTTCTCGTCGCTGTCGACGAACTCATGGCGACGAAGAATCTGTCCGACGAGACGTGGGCGTCGCTCGCGCAGTTCTACGACGACCGCAGGCTCATCGAGTTCTGTCTGCTGGTCACGCAGTACGACGCCCTTGCCACGACCATCGGTGTGCTGCGGATCGAACGCGACTTCTGATCCGTCCGCACCGGCCGGCATCGGTTCGGCGGCGCGATCCCTAACAAGGCTGTTACACAACGTCACAGCAGCGTCATTGCTGGTCCATAGCGTATACAGCCATGTCCACAAAGACGTATACAGAAGCGTCGGTCCCCTCGATCTTCGCCTTCGACACCCTGCTGGTCGCCAACCGCGGCGAGATCGCGTGCCGCATCATGCGGTCCGCGCACAAGCTGGGTCTGAAGACTGTTGCGGTCTACTCGGACGCCGACGCAGCGGCCGCACATGTCGAACTCGCCGACATCGCGGTCCGGCTCGGCCCGGCTCCCGCAGCCGAGTCCTACCTGCGGGCCGATCTCGTCGTCGAGGCGGCCCTGGCCACCGGTGCGGGAGCGATCCACCCCGGCTACGGGTTCCTCTCGGAGAACGCCGAATTCGCCGCTGCCTGCGAAGCGGCGGGAATCGCCTTCGTCGGGCCGACCCCCGACCAACTGCGCGTCTTCGGCGACAAACACACCGCCCGTGAGGCCGCCCGCGCGGTCGGCGCGCCCCTCGTCCCCGGTAGCGGCCTGCTCGATTCGCTCGACGACGCGCTCGCCGCGGCCGAGAACATCGGATATCCCGTCATGCTCAAGGCCGTCGGCGGAGGTGGCGGTATCGGGATGCAGTCCTGCCACAGCGCCGGCGACCTGCGTGAGGCGTACGAACGCGTCATCCGGCTCGCCACGGCGAACTTCTCGTCCTCCGGTGTCTTCCTCGAACGGTTCGTCCCCCGCGCCCGGCACGTGGAGGTGCAGGTCTTCGGCGACGGACACGGCCGGACGATCAGCCTCGGCACCCGCGACTGCTCGTTGCAGCGCCGGAACCAGAAGGTCGTCGAGGAGGCACCCGCACCGAACCTCCCCGACCACATCGTCGAGCAGATGCTCTCGTGCTCACGCGCTCTCGCGTCGTCGGTGTGGTACCGATCGGCGGGCACGGTCGAGTTCGTCTACGACGTCGACCGCGGCGAGGTGTCCTTCCTCGAGATGAACACCCGACTGCAGGTCGAGCATCCGGTCACCGAGGAGGTCACAGGCGTCGACCTCGTCGAGTGGATGCTGCGTCTCGCGCGCGGCGACGACAGCATGCTCGACGGTCTGCCCGATTCCGGGCCCGAAATCACCGGGCACGCCGTGGAAGCACGCGTGTACGCGGAGGATCCGGGCCGCGACCACCGGCCGAGCGCGGGTCTGCTCACCCACGTCGAGTTCCCCGCCCACACACGTATCGAGACGTGGGTGGACACGGGTACCGAGGTCGGCACCTTCTACGACCCGATGCTCGCGAAGGTGATCGTGCGCGGCGAGTCGCGGCGCACAGCATTCTCCGGGTTGGCGGAGGCACTCGACGACACCCGGATCCACGGCGTGCAGACGAACCTGTCGCAGTTGCGCAGGATCTGCTCCGGGGCAACGGTTCTCGACGCGGAGCATGTCACCACGACGCTGGCGGACATCCACCCCGCCGGATGTCGCATCGACGTGCTGCGCGCCGGCACGATGACGACCGTCCAGGACTTCCCGGGACGGATCGGACTGTGGGAGGTCGGGATTCCGCCGTCCGGTCCGATGGACGATCTCTCCTTCCGCGCCGCGAACGTCGCCGTCGGCAATCCCGAGGGCGCACCCGGTCTCGAATGCACCCTGCTCGGCCCGCGCCTCGAGTTCTCCGATCCGACGATCGTGTGTGTCACGGGCGCCCCCGCCGAGGTCACCGTCGACGGTGTGCCGGTGCCGATGTGGGAGCCCGTCGAGATCCCGGCCGGTTCCGTTCTCGAGGTCGGCGCCCCCGTCGACGCCGGCCTGCGCACCTACGTCGCGGTCCGCGGCGGACTCGACGTGCCGCTCTACCAGGGCAGCGCATCGACGTTCACGCTCGGCGGCTTCGGTGGCCCGACCGGCAGGGCGCTCGCGACGGGCGACGTGCTCGGTCTCGCGTCCGGCGAGACACTCACCGATCCGGCGCCGGTCCCCACCGGGATCCGCCCCATCCTCGGGCACACCTGGCATCTCGCGGTGACCGAGGGCCCGCAGCCGGCCCCCGCCTACTTCACCGCCGACGACCTGCAGCAGTTCTACGACGCGACGTGGACGGTGCAGACGCACGCCAACCGCACCGGCATCCGGCTCGACGGCCCGAAGCCCACCTGGTCGCGCACCGACGGCGGCGACGCCGGCCTGCATCCGTCGAACCTGCACGACAATCCGTACAGCGTCGGTTCACTCAACGTCTCCGGCGACACCCCGATCCTGCTCGGCCCGGACGGTCCGAGCCTCGGCGGTTTCGCGTGCCCGCTCACGGTGGTCTCCGGTCATCGCTGGAAACTCGGCCAGATCCGCCCCGGCGACTCGCTGCGGTTCGTGCCGGTCACCGACGAGGGTGCCGTCGAGCTGCGCAGCAGTGCGGCCCGCGGCGCCGACCTCCCGCCGGTCGCCCGGCAGAGCGCACCCGACGGTGGGCGTCTCGGTCGCATCGAGCCGTTCCTGGACCACCCCGAGGTCGTGTATCTGCGCGGCGGTGACGACAACATCCTCGTCGAGTACGGCGAGATGGTGCTCGATCTCGGACTGCGCATGCGGGTGCATGCACTGTCGGAGGCACTGGCCGGCACGCGCCTGCCCGGGATCGTCGACGTCACGCCCGGTGTGCGCTCGCTGCACATCCACTTCGATCCCGACGTGCTGCCGCAGTACCGCCTGCTCGGGGTGCTGCAGGATCTCGAGACGGAACTGCCCGCGACGCGCGATCTGGTGGTGCCGAGCCGCACCGTCCGCCTGCCACTGTCGTTCGACGACCCGTCCATCGCCGAGGCCATCTCGCGCTACCGCAGCGGGGTGCGCGACGAGGCGCCCTGGCTGCCGTCGAACACCGAATTCATCCGGCGCATCAACGGTCTCGACTCGATCGAGCAGGTCCGCGACACCGTCTTCGACGCCGAATATCTCGTCCTCGGTCTCGGTGACGTCTATCTCGGTGCGCCCCTGGCCGTTCCGCTCGATCCGCGGCACCGGCTGGTCACGACGAAGTACAACCCGGCCCGCACGTGGACGCCGTCCGACGCAGTGGGCATCGGCGGCAAGTACCTGTGCGTCTACGGCATGGAATCGCCCGGCGGATACCAGCTGGTCGGACGGACGATCCCCATCTGGTCGGGCTACCGGCAGACGGGGCCGTTCGAGGAGGACAAGCCGTGGCTGTTCCGGTTCTTCGACCGCATCGTCTGGGAGCCGGTGACGCCCGAGCAGTTGCTCGAACACCGGGGCGCGGCGAAGGCGGGCCGGTTCGACGCCGACATCTCCGACGGCACCTTCGCTCTCGACGACCACCTGCGTTTCCTCGAGGACAACGCCGACTCCATCGACGCCTTCCACGCCGCACAGTCCCGCGCGTTCGACGCGGAGAAGCGGGCGTGGCGTGATGCCGGAGAGTTCGACCGCGTCGACAGCGAACCGATCGAGATATCCGCCGTCGGTGATCCCCTCGACGGGATGCCGACCGGTGCCGTCGTCGTCGAGGCACCGATGGTCGGCAACGTCTGGCGCGTGGAGGTCGCCGAGGGCGACACCGTCACTGCCGGGGACACTGCGGTGATCCTCGAGGCGATGAAGCTCGAGATGCCCGTGCCGTCGGAGACCACCGGCACGGTCCTGAAAGTTCTCGTGAGCCCGGGCACGAAGGTTGCACCCGGGACCCCCCTTCTCGTGATCGGAGCAGTCTGATGAGCATCGGCAGTACCCTCGACAACCCGGGTGCCGGATTCGCGGCGCCCGCCCCCTCGGTGAGGGTGTCCGCCACCGATCGCGTTCGTGCCGCACTGGGCCGCATCGACGAGGTGGATCGACCCGAGGTGTGGATCACGCTGCGCAGCGCCGACGATCTTCTCGCCGACGCCGCCGAAGTGGACGCACGAGTCGCCGCCGGTGAGTCGCTTCCCCTCGCCGGTCTGGTCGTGGCGGTCAAGGACAACGTGGACGTCGCGGGAATCCCGACCACTGCGGCATGTCCCGAGTTCGCGTACGTCCCGGAGGAAACCGCTTCGGGTGTCGAGCGTCTGGTCGCCGCCGGCGCCGTCGTGCTGGGCAAGACCAATCTCGACCAGTTCGCCACCGGTCTCGTCGGCACCCGCAGCCCGTACGGGGCGGTGCGGTGTGCGTGGGATCCCGAGAAGGTCTCGGGCGGTTCGAGTTCCGGTTCGGCGGCCGCGGTCGCGCTCGGCATCGCCGACATCGGGCTGGGCACCGACACGGCCGGTTCGGGACGGGTACCCGCCGCGCTGCACGGAATCGTCGGCATCAAGGCCACTCTCGGCGTGATCCCGGCGCACGGTGTGGTCCCGGCCTGCGTCGACTACGACTGCCTCACGGTCTTCGCGACGTCGCTCGACCTGGCGGCGACCACGGTCCGGATCATGGCCGGACCCGAACCCCGCGACCCGCGCAGCAGGACCTGGCCCGCGGACGTGCGACTCGCCGCGCCGAACACCCTGCGCGTCGCCGTGCCGCGCGCCGAGGACCTCGAGGCGCTGTGCGAGGAGTACCGCGACGCCTTCACCCGCACGGTGGCCGCGGCGCGCGAGTCCGGCATCGAGATCGCGGAGGTGGACGTCTCACCGCTGCTCGACGCTGCCCTGCTCCTGTACGACGGTGCCGTCGTGGCCCAGCGCTACGCGGCTGTGGGCGAGTTCCTGTCGACGTCCCCGGAGGGCGCCGATCCCACCGTCGCCGCGATCGTCGCCGGGGCGAAGAAGCCCGCCGCCTACGAACTCGTCGAGGACCTCGACACGCTCACCCACGTGAAGGCGTTCGCGTGTGAACTGCTCGCCGCATTCGACGGGTTGCTGCTCCCGACGACGACGGAACACCCGACGATTGCTGCGGTGCAGGCAGATCCGATCGCGATCAATCGGCGCATGGGCACCTACACCAACTTCTGCAACCTGCTGGACATGGCGGCGGTGGCGGTGCCCGGTGCGCCGACGCCGGCCGGTGAGCCGTTCGGGGTCATGGTCGTGGTCCCGGCCTTCGGCGACCAGGTGGCCGTGGACGTCGCGGCCGCGCTGAACGGTGTGGACGCACCGTGCGTGGTCGAGTCCGGCGTCGAACTCGCGGTCTTCGGAGCGCACCTGCGCGGTCAGCCGCTGCACTTCCAGCTCGAGGAACTCGGGGCGCGCTTCGTCGAGGAGGTGTACACCTCCGACGCGTACCGCCTCGCCGCGTTGAACACGACGCCGCCGAAGCCGGGCCTGGTGCGTCACGCACCGCGCGAGGGCGCCGCCATCGTCGGTGAACTGTTCCGGTTGTCGGAGGCCGGACTGGGTCGGTTCCTCGCCGCGCTGCCCGCCCCGATGACGTTGACGAGTGTCGAACTGGCGGACGGACGGTGGGTCGTCGGCTTCGGCTGCACGCAGGACG